>JAQUSF010000023.1:20983-36115 GCA_028715215.1 Candidatus Zixiibacteriota bacterium | reverse complement strand
ACCCCTTGAAATTCAAGGATTCGAAAAAATATCCGGACCGAATCAAAGCCGCCCAGGAAAAATCCCAGTCCAATGATGCCGTTATCGCCGGCATGGGCAAGATGGGCGGGATGGAGATTTCTTTTGCCATCATGGATTTCGGTTTTATCGGCGGCTCCATGGGTTCGGTGGTGGGCGAAATGATTGCCCGAACCATTGAAAGGGCCATCGACCACGAGGTTCCGCTGGTAATCGTTTCGTGTTCGGGGGGAGCCCGTATGCAGGAAGGTATACTTTCGTTAATGCAGATGGCCAAGACTTCGGGCCTCCTGGCTGTACTGGCTGAAAAGAAGATTCCCTATATCTCGGTTTTGACCAACCCCACTACTGCCGGGGTGATGGCGTCTTATGCCTCACTGGGGGATGTCATTATTGCCGAGCCGAAAGCCCTGCTGGGTTTCGCGGGTCCGCGTGTTATTCAACAGACTATCGGCCAGGACCTTCCGGAAGGTTTTCAATCCTCAGAGTTCTTTTTAGAAAAAGGCTTTCTGGACAAGATTGTCGAACGAAAGAATTTGCGGGATACGATTATTTCCCTGTTGCGTTATATGGGGAGGAAAAATGTTCAGGCATAATTATCAGACCGCTGAAAAGTTTCTTCTATCACGGGAATTTTTCGGTATGAAACTGGGCCTTGAAAATATCACTCACTTTCTGGATTCCATCGGTCATCCCCAGGAACAATATCCGACAATTCATCTGGCCGGTACCAACGGCAAGGGCTCCACGGCCGCAATGCTGGACGCCGTTCTCCGTGCCCAGGGTTACCGGGTTGGTCTTTTTACGTCGCCGCACCTGGTGGATTTTCGCGAACGGATTAAAATCAACGGTGAAAAAATAAGTAAAAGAGCTGTTGTCTCATTTGTTGACCGGTATCGAAAAGTACTGGTAAAAAAAAAGTCTCGTTTTTCGAGGTCGTTTCAGCCCTGGCTTTTGAATATTTCCGGCAAAACAAAGTCGATATAGCCGTTATTGAAACCGGTCTGGGCGGCCGGCTTGATGCTACTAATGTTTTACAGCCTCTTTTAACCATCACCACCGATATCAGCTATGACCATGTTGAGATCCTGGGCGCCACTCTGCGCAAAATTGCTTTCGAAAAAGCGGGGATTATTAAACCGGGGATACCGCACCTGATAGGCTCATTACCCCCGGAAGCGGAACAAGTCATTCGCCGGGTATGTCATAAAAAGAAGGCGCCTTTTTTTAAAGTCAGGGGAAAAGACTATAAAATATCACCGGATAAAAAGAAACTGGCTTTTGCCGCCGATGGTATTAAGATAAAGGGTCTGGTACCGTCGCTGGTGGGTCTTCATCAATTCCATAACACCGCTCTGGTTTTGAAAGCGGTGGCGATTTTGAGGGATTATTACGGCTTAAATATCAGCCGGAAAGCCATGGTTGACGGTATTCGAACAACCGATTGGCCGGGCCGTTTCCAGATAATTAAAAGTAATGGTTGCCCTGCATTGGTACTCGATGTCTGTCATAATAAAGCCGGCGTAGCGGCTTTCGTGTCAGCCTTCCGGTTAAGATACCCCGGTTACCGGGCACCCGTCATTACCGGTTTTGTCAAACGCAAGGAACATAAAGCCATGATTGATGAACTGGCCGGAATCGCCCGGGAGTTTTACCTGGTGCCCCTGAAAACCAAACGTTCCGCCGACCTTGAAGAACTGTTACGTAAGATGAACTGGCATAATATCCCTGTAAAAAAATATGGCAGTCTCAGGACCGCTTATTCCAGGGTCTTGAAAAAAGCCGGTCCCGACGATATAATAAGTATAATCGGGTCTCATTATTTGGTGGGAGAGTTTCTTAAAAACTATACTTGGAAATGAAAAATCAAAAGACGAAATCAACAAAGAAGAAGCCGTCAGCGAATAAGAAAGCGCCGGAAGTAAAAAAGACCGGAACAAGCCCGGCGAACGAATCGGTAGCTTCGTTAAAAAAACAGCTGGAAGAGAAAATCAATCTTCTCACCGAGACCAACCGCCAGCTTAAACGTAAAATATTCGATTTGTACACCATCTTTGAAATAAGCCGTAATTTCAATGCCGTTCTGGATTATTATAATCTGCTCGACACCTTTATTTTTACCTGTTTGGGACAGGTGGGGGCTTTGAAGGGAGCCATTTTTCTTAAAAAGGAGGTTCATGGTGACCGTTTTTTCCTGGTAAAATCCAAAGGCTCCGGGGAACTTCCCGACCCTGAAAAGTTCTTCCGGGCCGACTCGAGTCTGGCCAGATACCTGACCAGTTTAAACCGGCCGGTGCCGACCAGCGAGGTCGCCAGTGATGTGGCTGAAGCCGATGAAGCCGAGATAGTAAAAATGTTCGAACCGGGGATTATTGTCCCCCTGGTTTATCAGACCCGTCTGACCGGGATTTTCTTAATGTCGGAAAAGATCTCCGGACGGGAATTCAAAATGGATGATATTGAATTCTTATCCATCCTGGGTAACCAGATTGCCGTGGCGATAGAAAACGCCCGCCTTTACGAAGGTGAAAAAATGGCCATCCAGCAGCTTCGCTCCGCCCAGCAACAACTGGTGCAAACGGAGAAAATCGCGGCTCTGGGTGAGATGTCGGCCAAGGTGGCTCATGAGGTCAACAACCCTCTGGGCATTATTAAAAATTATATCCTGCTTATCGAGCGTACCTGTAGAGACAAAGAAGAAACAAAAAATTTCATAAATATTATCGGCGAGGAGATCGACCGGATTGCCCGGATTGTCAAACAACTGCTGGATTTTCATCGCCCCGAAGGCGTGACCTTCAGTAAGGTAAATATCCTCACGATAGTCAACGATGTGGTCACCCTGATGGAACGTCAACTGGCCTCGCATAAAATTGAACTTGTCAAAAAGTATGATTGTTCCCGGCCTTTTATTATGGGTGCCCCGGAAAGCCTGAAACAGGTTTTCCTGAATTTGATAATCAACGCCCGCGATGTTCTCGAACGCGGTGGCACCATCACCATTGAAGCAACTTCCTCGGAAAAGGAAATGCTGTTAAAATTTATAGATTCCGGGCCGGGAATACCACCGGATTTTATTCCCCATATATTCGAACCCTTCTTCACCACCAAGGAACTGGGTAAGGGAACCGGCCTGGGACTTTCGGTCTGTTACGGGATTATTAAAAATCATAAAGGGTCGATAACTTTTAAAAACTTGAATCCCGGTAGCTGTTTTGAAATCCGGCTGCCATATCCGGTCAAAGAGTAGGTTCATGAGCGAGACGCAGGAAAAAATTATCATCATCGACGATGAGAAGCGTATGTGTGATTCCCTGGCGGCTTTACTTCGCGGTGAAGGATACGAAGTAAAAAGTTTCCAGCAATCCCCCGAAGCGGTGGATGTTATTCGCAAGGAAAAAGTCGACCTGGTCATTACCGATATAAAGATGCCCCAGATGGATGGCCTGGAGATACTGGAAGCCGTCAAAGAAATCGATAATGGTATCCCGGTCATTTTAATGACCGGTTATGCCTCGCTGGATACGGCAGTTGAGGCTGTTTCGAAAGGAGCCTACGATTACCTTCTCAAACCGGTGGAATTTACTTACCTGGAACTGGCTGTCAGGCGGGCACTGGACAAACGTCGGGCGGAACTGGCCCGTCTGCGTCTCCTGGAAGAATTGAAACTTTCCAACCTCATCCTGCAACGCCGGGTCGGGGAGCTTAACGCTCTTTATGAGGCCGGTAAGTCAATCGGCTCCTCGGCTAACCTCGGGGAATTACTCCGCCAGCTGGTAGTGCTGGCATCGACCGTTACCGAAGCCAAAACCGGTTCGGTTATGCTTCTGGATGAACGCAAGGAATATTTGAGTATAGAGGCGGCGATTGGTCTTGACCGTGAAGTCGTTAAAAAAACGCGTCTTCCCATAGGGGCTTCGATAGCCGGTTATGTGGCTAAAACCGGCGAAGCCATAATTGTCGATGATGTCGAAAGCGACGAGCGGTTCCGGCGCATCAATAGTGAACGCTATCAGACAACTTCGCTGTTGTGCACCCCGCTCCGGATTAAGAATAATATTCTTGGCGTTATTAACATGTCCGATAAGGAAAACAATCAGAAATTCACCAGCGATGACCTGCGTCTGCTGACCACCTTTGCCTCCCAGGCGGCCGTGGCGGTCGATGATGCTTACCAGTTTGAAAAAAGCCGGCGGCGGCTGATTGAATTTCAGATCCTGCATGAAATCTCCGTTGAACTGCCCAATATCGATTCCTGGACGGATTTTGGCAAGGTTCTGATTGACAAGCTGTCCCGGCTCTTTTCGGTTGAGTATGCTATTTTATTTTTGTGGCACCGGGATATGAAACGACTGATTCCGGACGGGGTGGTGGGGAAGACCGCCATCCCTCTGACCGACAGCGGCAAGATTGACTTGCGTAAAATAGACCGTACCAGTATTTCCCTCGCTAATATCGACCTGTCGGAAATCGATTTTGAAGACATCCCCGAATTGACGCTGATGCTCAATGAAAAGATAGTTGGTAATGAAAATTTTCCAGCTCCCCATCAGGCTTATATGGCTGTTCCCATAATGAAAAAAGGCGAATTGGCCAATATTTTCTACCTGGGTTCCAAACAGGACAAGGCTTACAGTGATGACGATATTTCGCTGGCCCGATTGATTGTTTCTCAGGCCACCCTTCTTTTCGAAAAAGAAAAGGCCATTCTCAACGCCACCCGATTGGTAACGATGGGAAACATGATTTCGGAAATTTCCCATGACCTGCGCAAACCCCTGACTTCCATCAAAGGCGGGCTTCAGGTTATCAAACAACGCCTTCCCGAATCCATAAACGGCTCGGAGTTTTTCAAAATGGTCGAGGATGAAATTCACCGCATGAATGAGCTGGTACGGGAACTGGTCGATTTTTCCAACCCGAACAAGTATGAAACCGAAAAAGTGGATTTACAGCAACTGGTCAATAGAGCTTCCGAACTGGTCGGTCCGGATTTACGCAAGCAGAACGTGCAATTAGTCAGCAGTTTTGAAAGTATCAACTGGGAAGTTATTGTAAATAAAAACCAGATCCTCGAAATGTTTTTAAACCTGTTTATCAATGCCATAGCCGCCATGCCTGAAGGCGGGATTCTGAATGTTGAAGGTCAGGTGGAAAGACCTGAAAGCAAGGATAAGGATTATAAAGTTATAAAAGTTATCGATACCGGAATCGGCATCAAAAAAGAAAACCTGCCCCGTATTTTTGAGCGTTACTATACCACCAAAAAAACCGGCACCGGTCTGGGACTGTCGGTTGTTGAAAGAATTATCTCTGCTCATGGTTGGTTTTTCCGGGTAGAATCGACCGAAGGGAAAGGGACGACCTTTAAGATTTATCTCCCCATCGATTAGTGCATTTTTTTGCTGAAAATCGGCAATAATTTGAATTTTAAACTTGATTAATCCGAATATTTACCGATAATTTTATATAAATTGGTAATTTAAAAAAATGGTTAAAACCAAGACAAAAATACTCGTTATCGATGATGACCCAAAGGTTTCGTGGATATTATCCGAGAGTCTGGCTTCGAGTTTTGATTTTGTTGCCGCACGGGACGGTATCGAAGGGATTCAAATGGTTTCGACCGAGAAACCTGATGTGATTCTTCTGGATATTAAGATGCCCGGGATGACCGGGCTTGAAGTTCTCGAAAAGCTAAATAAAATGGATTCTCGGCCCGAAGTGATAATGATATCAGGTCATGGCGAAACGAATTATATCGTTGAATCAGTAAGACTCGGAGCCGCTAATTTTATAAATAAACCGTTTGAGGTAAAAGAAGTTGAGATCCAGATTAATAAGGTGATTGAGCACAGCAAGCTTAAGAAAGAAGTCACCGAGTTAAAAAAAGAGTTACAATCCAAGAAGGTATATGACAGTTTTGTGGGCGACTCCGAGGCTATGTTCAAGGTCAAGGCCATTATTGAACAGGTGGCCAACTCGGAATTGACAGTACTTATCCGCGGTGAGTCGGGAACCGGTAAGGAAATCGTGGCCCGCTCTCTTCACGAACTGTCCGGACGAAAAGACCAGCCTTTTGTCAAAGTCAATTGTGCCGCTATCCCCCGCGACCTTCTGGAATCGGAGCTATTCGGTTACGAAAAAGGAGCTTTCACCGGGGCGCACAAGAACAAACAGGGACGATTTGAACTGGCCAATATGGGCACTATCTTCCTTGACGAAATCGGGGACATGCCCATGGAACTGCAATCGAAACTTCTCCAGGTTCTCGAGCAACAGGAGTTTGTCAGGGTCGGGGGGATAAACAATATCCATGTCGATGTCAGAATTATTTGCGCCACCAATAAAAATTTGGAGCAGGCGATAAACCAGCAATCATTCCGTGATGACTTGTTCTATCGTTTGAATGAAATTACTATATTCCTGCCGCCCCTGCGTGACCGTAAAGAAGATATCCCCCTGCTGGTAAATCATTTCCTTGATAAATATAATAAACTTTATAATAAGAAATTCTATCAGTTTACTCAGGAAATTATCAATCGGCTGGTCAGTTTTGACTGGCCGGGAAATATCCGCCAGCTGGAAAATATGGTCAAACAGGTGGTGGTGAGGGAAGATGAGTCTATCATCACGGAACTGATTGATTCCGCCCGAAATCAGGCAATAAATGTCAGTTATCCACAACCCCTTTATTCAAGTCCGCAACCGGTTATAAACAGTAATCCCGAATCGGATGATTTTTCATTGAAAAACCGGGTTGGTAAGACCGTGGCCAATGAGGAGAAAAGATTAATAGCCGAAGTTCTGAGTAAAACTAACTGGAACCGTCGTAAAGCCGCCGATATCCTTCAAATCAGTTATCGTTCTCTATTGTATAAGATCAAAGACTACAACCTTAACGTTACCAAATAATCACTGATAAATCAAAGCCTGTACAACTGTGCAAAATTTTAGCAGGAATTTGCACTTTTTTTTATCTGTTTTTTTAATATGTGGATAAAATACTCAATTCATAAAATTATTATCTTGTTGTTAAATAAATAGATACAAATCAGATTTATATATCGAGTTGATAAAAACGGAAAAAAATTCCTGATTTTTTTATTACAAAAAAGCGGAACGATAATTGCTGTTTAATTATTGCACAATTTTATCTCTTTCTGAGAGGACAGAGGTGCAAGTGAATAATTTTACAGAAGTCGGTACTTTTTTAAATCAGGCGGGGATTGAATTAAAGAGAGCGGAGCGTTACCGCGTCTTTATCTCTCTGATTGTAATCGACTTATCATTTACGAATGAAATCTTCGGCTCCAAAGCCCCTGAAATGAAAGAAGAGCTTATAAAGTTGACACAGAGTAATGTCCGAGTCAGCGATTTACTCTCGAAAGTTGGTGAGAGTAAGCTGGTTTTGTTGTTCCCGGAAACTTCGCGACAGGGGGCCGAGGTTACCTCGAAACGTCTGGCTGAAATTATTCGCAAACGTATATCAGAGATTTTACAGCATAAAGTTGAAAATATAATTCATCTGGAAATGAGCTCCTTTCCCGATACCGGAGGAGCGAAGACAATCGCTACCTTTTTAGAGGAACTGGCCGAAAAGAGCCAAAATTAAGATTATATATAATTTCCCATTTCCATTGGAGGTCATCCGAATTTTCGGGTGGCCTTTTTTTAATAAAAAAACGCGCCGTAAAACGCGGTTTGTTACATTAAAAAAAATTGTATTTACCAGCCCATTATCTGTTCCAGGTTTTTGTTAAGGCGCTGGCTGCGTTCCTGAAAATCTTCTTTTTTCAATTTTTCCCGTTCTATGACATCTTTGGGGGCATTGGCCAAGAAATCCGGGTTAGCCAGTTTTTTTGAGATTTTTTCAAGTTGTATTTTCAACTCGTCCAGATTTTTCTGAAGGCGTTTTTTCTCCAGCTCAATATCAATCAGGCCGGACAAGGGGATATATATTTCTGCTCCGGAGATAACGGCCGAGGCCGAGAAGGGTGGTTTCTTGACGTCCACGCCACAAAACAGGTTTTCAACCCGGGCCAGGGAACGGAAATACTGGATGTGATTTTCCAGGAGTTTAGCCAGGGCTGGTTCATTGACCTTGATATGGAGGTCGGATTTTTTGCCGGGGGGAACATTGAGTTCCGCTCTTATGGAGCGCACCGCCGTAACTACGTCCTGGATCTGTTTTAGACTTTCTTCGAGTTTTATATCGATATGGCGACTGTCTTCCCTGGGCCAGGAGCCGAAGGTCAAAGTTTTGGGGCGATTGGTCTCTGAAGCATATAACTGCAGGTAAATTTCTTCCGTAACGAAAGGTACGAACGGGTGCAGAAGATTCAACATCTGGTATAAAACGCAGGTCGCCACATTAAGGGAGCTTTCTTTCATGGGCATATCGGCACGGTCTGGTTTTATCAGTTCGATATACCAGGAGCAGTAATCATCCCAGACAAAATTATAAAGAGTTTTAGCGGCACTGGAGAGGCGGTATTCGTTGAAGGATTTGTTAATCGTTTCAATAGTTCGTTCCAGGCGGGAGAGAATCCACCGGTCAAAAATGACCAGGTCATCGTCTTTAACCGTAAGTTTCGTAACCGGTTTGCGGTTTTCCAGGCGCATGCTGATGAAACGGGAAACCTGGTATAATTTGTTGATGAAATTACGGCCAATTTCGAAGGTGTTTTTGCTAATCCAGGGGTCCTGGCCGTCGGGTGTGGCCAGCACCAGCGAAATTCGCAGGGAATCGGCACCGTATTTATCGATTATTTCCAGCGGGTCGATCCCGTTGCCGAGTGATTTCGACATTTTAACGCCGTTGGCATCACGGACGGTACCGTGGATATAGACGTCGGTAAAGGGCGTTTCACCTACAAACTCATACCCCGCCATGACCATCCGGGCGACCCACAGGTAGATGATTTCCGAGGCGGTGACCAAGACTTTGGTGGGGTAGAATTTTTTCAATTCAGGTGTTTTTTCGGGCCAGCCGAAAGTAGAGAATGGCCACAGCCACGAAGAAAACCAGGTATCCAGAACATCCTCGTCCTGGAGCAGGCTTTCCGGGTCATAACCGGGACATTGCTCAGCGGTGGGTCTCTGGGCGGAAACAAAAATAGTCCCGTCCTCGGCATACCAGGCGGGTATGCGATGTCCCCACCACAGCTGGCGGGAAATACACCAGTCCCGGACATTTTCCAGCCAGTGCAGATAAGTTTTTGACCAGTAGTCGGGGTGGAAACGAAGTTTACCGGTGTTGACCGCTTCTATGGCGGGTTTGGCCAGTTCTTCCATTTTTACGAACCACTGTGTGGAAAGATACGGCTCGACCACCTGGTGACAGCGGTAACAGGTACCGGCGGCCAGTTTATATTTTTCGGTTTTATCCAGCAGATTCTTCTTCTTGAGGTCTTCCACCAGTTGTTTTCGGGCGACATAACGGTCGAGACCCTTGTATTTGCCGGCATTTTCGTTAAGCGTACCATCGGTATTCAAAATATTTATTTCCTTGAGGTCGTGCCGATGGCCGATTTCAAAGTCGTTCGGGTCATGGGCCGGGGTAACTTTGACCACCCCGGTGCCGAACTCCGGGTCCACGTAGCTGTCGGCGACGATGGGTATTTCCCTTTCCAGAATCGGCAGAATGATGGTTTTCCCGACATATTTTTTAAAGCGGGCATCTTTGGGATTGACCGCCAGGGCAGTATCGCCCAGCATGGTTTCCGGGCGGGTGGTGGCCACGGTCAGATATTCATCGGAACCCTTGACCTTGTATTTGATATACCACAGGGAACTGTCGAATTCCTGATGTTCCACTTCGTCGTCGGAGAGCGATGTCCGGCAGGAGGGACACCAGTTGACAATCCGGTTGCCGCGGTAAATCAAGCCCTTTCCATAAAGGTGTTTGAAGACTTCAGCCACCGCGTTTGAAAGACCCTCATCAAGAGTGAAGCGTGTCCTGTCCCAGTCACAGCTGCAACCGATTTTTTTAAGCTGGTTCAGGATGATGTCTTTATTGCGATACGCCCAGCTCCGGGTACGTTCTAAAAATTTCTCCCTGCCGATTTCCCGGCGGGTGGTACCTTCTTTGAGAAGTTGTTTTTCCACGATAACCTGAGTAGCGATACCGGCGTGGTCGGCTCCCGGTAGCCACTCGGTTTCAAAATTATCCATGCGGTGTTTTCGCACCAGGATATCCTGGATGGTATTATTCAGGGCGTGGCCGATATGCAGTACATCGGTAACATTGGGTGGCGGAATTACCACGGAATAAGCGGGTTTTTCCGAACTCTCGTTACCGTGAAAATATTTATTTGCCAGCCACATGGCATATAACCGGTCCTCAACCTCCACCGGATTATAAGCCGATGATTTCTGGTTTTTTTCTATGTTTTTATTGTCCATAACAACGTATTTAAGTATATTCAACAGCCGGGATACGGCTGGTTAACAATTTACCGAACCGAAATAATAGTTTTACCAACTCGTTTTGTCAAGGGGTATATACTTTTCCGGTATCGGCGCTGAAAAAACATAACCGAAGGTATTATCGGCATAAATGACGGAATTAAGAGCTAAAGTTTTAGACAAAGATTTTTCTCCCTTTGAGCGTATTGTTTTGCTGATGGCTATTTTACGCTCCCCGGAAGGCTGTGCCTGGGACCGCAAGCAGACGCATAAGTCGTTACTTCCTTATTTGATTGAAGAGGCTTATGAAGTCGTCGAGGTAATCGAGTCCGGGAAACTTGAGAACCTCAGGGAAGAACTGGGCGATTTGCTTTGCCAGGTGGTTTTTCATGCGCAACTGGCCCGGGAAAGAGGAGCCTTCGATATTAACGATGTTATCACTCTTTTAATCGAAAAACTGGTTGACCGCCATCCCCATGTTTTTGGCGAAAAAAAAGAACTGTCGCCGCAACAGGTCCGCGACCAATGGGAATTGATCAAGACCCGCGCCGAGGATGAAAAAACGGTTTTATCGGGGTTGCCCAGGTCCATGCCCGCTTTAACCATGGCTTTTCGTCTGGGCGAAAAAGCGGGCGGAGTGGGTTTTGACTGGCATAATCCGTCGGAGGTGGTACAGAAAATCGAGGAAGAGCTGAAAGAGCTTAAAAACGAAATAGATTTTGACAAAAAAAAAGATAACAAAGAATCATTGACAAACGAAATCGGCGACCTTTTATTTGCCACAGCTTCGCTGGCCAGGAAACTTGAGATTGACCCCGAACTGGCTTTAAAAACCGCTCTGGATAAATTTAAAAGAAGGTTTGAAAAATTAGAAAAGAGGGTTGAACAATCGGGGCGGGGTTTTGATGACTATACTCTGGAGGAGCTGGAAAGTATCTGGCAGGAAGTAAAATTAAAAGCCGGAATTAATTAAAAAAAGGTAGATCACGCCTTATTTTTTATTTGACTTAATCTGTTTGACGGCAATAATTTTATTGAATTTTTTGTTGTTTTAAAAAAGACCGATTTTTATTTTTAGCCCCGAGGAGAGGTTTATCTGATATAAAAAAAATGATATAAAACAAGGAAGGAAACATGGTAAAGGAGTTAAATACCGATAAGGAGGGACGCCTATGATATTTTTCTAACGTTTTTTCAACGTGTGTTTACCCGTATTGGTTGAAAAAAACATCTTTGAAAAAAACTTATTTAACAATAAAGTTGAGGTTTAGTTATGAAGAAAATTTTACTGTTGACAATTTTCACACTGCTTTTGATGCACTTTGGCGCCATGGCGACCGAAACGCGGGTACTGACCATGGGTGAAAATAACAACATCCTTCAGGATGACGCCAACATCTGGCTCTATCCGTCAAAGATCAACAGCTATCCCGACCTGGCTTTCGCCGAGATTTCCCATACCCGTTATATGAAATCCAAAAGTCTTGATATCAACGGCTATATAAGCCCGATTACCCGTTTCGGTATAAACTGGAAATTCGGCGGTGACAAACCCTGGGTGCTGGGAACTTATTTCCATAACAATGACAGGTACAGTGAATTTCCCTATGACCAGATGAGCATTATTCCGCATGACGCTATTATGCCGTGGCATGGTCCCTACTGGAATGGTACCGATGTGCAAAGCTACTCCAATCGCCGGTTTGACCTGTTCTGGGGATACCTGTTCGGTGAGAATCAGTTCGGTTTGCGCTTCGGATATGTTCATTCGTCATATAAGGAGGATGAAGAAGACGACTTGGACGAACGGGGTTCCAGCAAGTATGATTTCAACCTGGGTCTGACCATGATGGAAGGTAAACTGGATGTTGCCGCTGGTATCGAATTGTTCACTTTCACTTACAAAGATACTTACAACAAAGGAACGGTAGCGGACCCTGAATATACGACCATTGATTATTACAAGCCGGAAGGTAACAGCACTCTTTTTGCCCGTCTGCGGTATTTCTACGAATACAACCCGACCTATACGTTCGTGCCTCATGCCGAAGTCAAGTTCGGCAAGTTTGAATGGGGACAATATGACTGGGTTACAGCCAACCTGGATGATACTCTTGATATCACGGAAAAATATAACTATACCACTTTTGACCTCGGTATCGGTATGCATTATGTACCTACCAACAATGTGCTGGGAGTAATAGATTTCGGTTTCAAGTATATAAAGTTGAAACGGGAAATTACCGATGATGTTTATGATAATGTTCTGGACTCGGTTGTTTACAGAACTGACGAGTACAGCTATTCATACATGGTACTGCCGTATTTCAAACTTGGCATGGAAGCTGATATTTTCAAGTGGCTGGATGTGCGTTTCGGCGCCACCTCCTACTGGACGAAATATACATCTGAGATTGACGACTTTGTCAGCGATACTTTGACATATAACTCTAAGTATAACGAGAAATATCCGTTCAATAAAACGTACCTTGGTCTGGGCTTCAATTTCAACCGCCTGCATATCGATTGTTATGTTGACCCGGAACTGTTCATGGACGGATTTTATTTCATAAGCGGTGTCGATTCCAAGCAGCGCGGTATGAACTTCCAGATTTCCGCCCTGTATGAAATGTTTTAACGGGTATCGATAGAAAGATTGTGAGGTTTAGATTATGAAGAAAACAATACTAATAACATTTCTGATGTTAATCTTGATGAGCCTTGGTTCCTTCGCCACCGATACCCGGGTGCTGACCATGGGTGAAAACGGTATGATTCTGAAGGATGATGCCAATATCTGGCTCTTTCCGTCCCAGATAAACTATTACCCCAATATTCTGACGGCGGAAATATGCTACGTAGACGAGTATATTTACTATCCGAAATCCAACGGTTACGATTACGCTCAGGATGCCGTTACCCGCCTGGGTATAAACTGGAAATTCGGCGGTGATAATCCCTGGGTGCTGGGAACTTATTTCCATAACAACGCCGAAAACTATGATTTCATGCTCGACCAGGCGAATATTTTACCTTCCACGACCATTATGCCCTGGCACGGACCCTACTGGTATGATTATGATATGAGCTACTCCAACAAGCGCTTCGACCTGTTCTGGGGGAAGATGCTGGGTGAGAACGCCTTCGGTGTCCATTTCGGGATGATCCATTCCTCCTATAAACATGAAACGCCGAATGACCGCGGTGAAAGAGGTTTCGGCAAGTATGATTTCCACGTGGGTACAACCATGATGGAAGGCAAGCTGGACCTGGCGGCGGGCATTGAATTGTTCTCCTATACCTACAAGAACACTTACCTGTCGCCGGATACCGGCAATTATGAATATTACAAACCCCAGGGCAACAGTACCATTTTTGTCCGCGGTCGTTATTTCCATGAATACAGCCCGGTTTATACCTTTGTCCCGCATGCTGAATTCCGTATCGGTAAATATGAATATGACCAGAATGACTGGGTTGCCGCTGATACCACCGCTGAACTGGATTACTCCAGGAAATACAATGCAACCCTGTTTGACCTGGGCATCGGTATGCACTATACCCCGGCCACCAAAGTTCTGGCGGTCATCGATGTCGGCTTCATGTACATGAATCTGAAGGAAGAATATACCGAAGTTGTGGACGAAGATTCAACCGAAACGGATGAGGAAAAGTGGTCATATACCATGCTGCCTTATTTCAAGATTGGTCTGGAAGCGGAAGTTTTCTCGTGGATGGACCTTCGTCTCGGCGCTACCTCGTACTGGACCAAGTACACCAACGAAGAAACCGATTTTGACGAAGAGACCGAGAAATATTACGAGAAATATCCTTACAACCAGACTTATCTCGGTCTGGGTTTAAATTTCAACCGCCTGCATATCGATTGTTATGTTGACCCGGAACTGTTTATGGACGGTTTCTACTTCATCAGCGGTACGGATTCGAAATATATGGGGATGAATTTCCAGATTTCCGCCAAATACGACATGTTCTGATAATATCATAAAACAAAAAACCCGGCTTTTTAAAGCCGGGTTTTTTTATGTTTTTAATTATATAGATTTACTTTAAAAGGTTTTTGATAAACTGCGGCAAAGCGAAAGCAGCCCGGTGGGTTTCGTCGTTGTAATAGCGGGTGGCAAGGCGGAGTCTGTCATAGCGGGCCTGGTCGAAATCATCGAGCGGGTCGTATTTTTTACTGCAGAAAGCGAAGGACCAGTAACCGGAGGGATAGATGGGCATAAAGCAGGTGTATATTTTTACGATAGGGAAAATATCCGAAAGATTGGCATACATGGCTTTGATGGTGCTCTGGTTGTAAATGGGCGACTCGGACTGGGCGATGAGAATACCATCAGGGGTTAATTTCTCATAGACTTTCCGGTGGAAGGGTTTCTGGAAGAGGTCGGCGGCCGGTCCAACCGGGTCGGACAGGTCGAGCTTGATAATATCGAATTTCTCTTTGGTCTTTTCGATAAAGATTTTGCCGTCCTCGTAGATGACCTTGGCCCGCGGGTCTTTAAGACCAGCGGTCAGGTAAGGAAAATGTTTCCGGGATATTTCCACCACTTTTTTATCGATTTCGCACATGACGCATTTTTCCACCTCGGGGTGCTTGAGCACTTCGGTCAGAGCGCCGCAATCGCCGCCGCCGATAATCAGCACCTTTTTGGGCCGGGGGTGACAGAACAGGGGCACATG
>JAQUSF010000023.1:0-20973 GCA_028715215.1 Candidatus Zixiibacteriota bacterium | reverse complement strand
GTCGTTGTCGCAGACCATCAGCGAGCCGTAGAGCACGAGCAGTTTGCCGTAATCCTTATTTTCGAGGACTTCAACCCGCTGGAATTCGGATTGGGTCGATTCGAGGACGCGGTCGATTTTAAGTGTCAGGCCGGAAACGTTGTCGTGAAGTTCCTTATACCAGAGATTCCACAGGTCGGCCATGCCTTCTTCTTTTATCCGAATGCCGTCTTTTTTGCTTTTTGCCGCCATTTTATGCCTTAATCAATGATGTTATATTTTGGTCTTCGGAGGGAGTTGAAATCCGACCCGGAGACGGCACAATAGGCACCGGTCATGGGGAAAATAAGCATATCGCCGATATCATGTTCCGGTATCATCAACCCATCGTACATGACATCGAATGAATCGCAGGTCGGTCCGGCGAGCACGGACAGTTTTTCTTCACCGCTGCGGTTGGTAATCACCGGGTACTGGCAATGGTCGAAGACTATCCCGGAGAAAGTGGAGTAGAGGCCGTCATCGAGGTAGTACCACATTTTTCCGTCCCGGAGCGCTTTACCGATGATGGAACAGACCAGTGTTACCGGGCTGGCGGAGATGAACCGGCCGGGTTCGCAGATGATTTTGATATCCGGGCTGATGTTTTCATCGAGAGCATTTACAATCGGTTTGCAGAATTCGTCAATGGGCGGAATCGGCTCCACGTATTCCACAGGGAAGCCGCCGCCGATATTGAGGATCGAGGTATCGAAACCGGCCATATTCAATTCCTTAATCAGTTCCCGGGCGGTGGTGATGGCTTTCACGTAGTTTTCCGGATAAATGCACTGCGAACCGATGTGGAAAGACAGGCCGTGAAATTCATGACCCGCTTCGCGGATCATGTGTGCCAGCGGCAAAACGTCGTCCACGCAACAGCCGAACTTGTACTGCAGGTTGACCACTGCGGTAGTGTTGGTGATGATGCGGTAGCGTATCATGATTTTAAGTTTTTCGTTCCGGTAGCGGGACAGTTTCCTTATTTCGTCGGGATTGTCCACCACGAAAATCCTGACACCCTGACCCACGGCATAGTCGAACTCGTGAACCGGTTTGACCGGGAGCGAGTGCATGAGGTTTTGCGGTTTAATCCCGGCTTTAACCGCCCGCGCGACCTCGCCGGCCGAGCAGACGTCGAAATTGCCGCCCTGCTGGAAAACTTCGTCAAGAATAACCTGGTGATTATTGGACTTGACGGCGTAATGGATATCCGCGCGCGGTAAGGCGGCTTTGAGAGCCTTATAATTGTGGGCTATTTCACTGCGGGATATAAACAGAACGGGCGTTTCAAACTTACGGTTGAAAAGGTCCCGTATAAATTCATAGTTTATTCCCGGGGACAGACTTGAATCTTCCATCGTGGGAAAACTCATTGTACGCGTCATAGCCATGTTCATCTTTTTTAGTTCCCCTTTGAAGCTACAGCGTAATTAGTAAATTTATGGCTGATTATTTCGTCGGTGGATGAAGGAATACCGCGGTTCAAATCCCGAACATCAGCCATCCTGGCTCCCAGCATTTTCTGCATGTATTCATGCGCCTTGTACGGGTTTACGCTCTCACCGCAGGTAAAGAAATCAACTGCGGCGTAACCGTACTCCGGCCAGGTGTGGATGGACAGGTGCGATTCCGCAATGACCACCACGCCTGAAATCCCCTGGGGATTGTAACGATGCATTACTGATCGGACTATTGTGGCTCCTGATTTACGAGCTGCTTCCTTTAAATACTCTTCAATCAAGGTTTCGTTGTCGAGAGTACTTTGGTCGCAGCCGGAGTACTCCACAATTAAATGACGTCCGAGTATTTTCATTTGTTTTTAACCTCCTTCCTTACAGGACAAGGGTTACATCTGTGGTGGCGACATCACCCAAAGGATGTTTACCACGGTGTTGTCTTTATTTAAAAGCTGGTGTGTTTTGTCCGAGGCGTAATAAAAACAATGGCCTTCGGGAACCTTGATGGTTTTCTTATCCAGTTTTAAAGTCGCCGTACCCTTGAGAACATAACCGAATTCCTCGCCGGGATGCGGTTCGTGCGGTTCGGTTCTTTCCCCGGGCTGAAGTTCCACCAGAATAGGGTCCATCAGGTTGTTCGTCGAACCCGGCACCAGCAGTTCGAATTTGCTGACGCCTTCACTTTCGACATATAGCCGTTCCTCAGGACTGTACACTACCTTTATATCATCACTGTCACTGAAAAAGTCAGACAGGGTTAAACCAAAAGCTTCAACTAAATCCGCCAGAGTATCTATCTGGATAGAGGTCTGGTCATTTTCGAGCTGAGAAATAAAACCTTTGGTAACGCCGGCTCGGATGGCCAGTTCTTCCTGGGTTAAATCCGAAGCCAGTCTCAGCGCCCTAATCTTTTGACCTATATTCAGTTGCACGACTTAACTTACCTTCTTGTTTAATAAGGGCTATCTTTAAGTTTAATAAGCCAACCTATTATAATTTGTTAAATGATAATGTCAATACAAAAGTTCATTTTTTTTAATAAAATGAAAAAAAAAGTTTAATATACCGTATTTTTGCTGACAACAATTGACATTTATAAATTTGAGAGAATTAAAACATATGTTCTTATAGACAGTTAGACCGGTGTCTTCGGTTTATACCGCGAAGCATTTTATGAAAATACACCCGTATTAGTTGCGCTTTCACATGTTATTATAAATCAATGAGTTAATAAATTTAATGGCATAAAATTGAGGTAAAAGCTACCGCATTATATGCGTTCTTGATTTTTACGTACTTTTTCAGGTTTTTTGCCTATAAATCATAACTTATTGTTTATCAGTCAATTAATATTTTATTAAGAGATATGATGGGGATTTGGCATACCGCTTGATTATAATATATTCGAAGTTTGTTATTGGCGGTGAAGGGTATTTACCGAGGTGAGGGGAAAGGAGTTCCTTTGTGAGGGAGGAACTTCTTTCTAAATGAAGCCTTCGAGTCTGGGATGACTTGAGGGCTTTATTTTTTTATCTATATTGCCGTGGATTTTATATTCAAGAATATTGCCAGCGCAGGGTCTATCATGAGAATAGCAATTTTGATAATTTACTATTCACTTGACTTGACCGATAATTTGTATAAATTCCCAATCTGCAAAAGTTTTATAATGGCGGTGTAGCTCAGTTGGTTAGAGCAGCGGAATCATAATCCGCGTGTCCGGGGTTCAAGTCCCTGCACCGCTATTTTTTAATGCTCGCCCGAAGCTTTAGAAGTCTCAATGCTGCCGGTTCTTATGAGAGCAGTCTTTATGCCCGCCTTCGTGAAAACCAGGTTCGTCGCATAAATTAGCGCTCAGGTTTAATTGTCCAGCCAGGTAATCGGCGACTATTTCTTCGGGCTTTTTCGAAGGGGCGCCGCTTAACACTTTGATGCCGGCATTTCTGAACAGTGCGATTGCCCGTTGCCCCATGCCCCCGGCGATTACCAGGTCACAATCCATTTGTTCCAGCCACCGCGGTAATACACCCGGTTCATGCAGGGGTGGGGTATCTACCCGGGTATCGATTATTTTTTTATCAGTCGTATTGATTTCGATAAACGTAAACTGGCGGCAATGGCCAAAATGAGGGCAAAGAACCCCGTTCTCCGTGGGAATGGCAATTTTCATTTCTGTTTGGCTCCTTTTTTTATATTATTCAATCTCGTGATAAAATTTTTCTAAGTTATATTTTTTAACACTGCTATTTCTTCTTTAAGATTTTGCCAGAGTTGTTCGATATGTTTGGAAATGCCGTTACGGGTGTATTCCATATAGGGCATCCCCTTTATTTGAGCTTGCGTGAACGTGCTGTCGTAGGGAATCCGGGCCAGAACCTTTAATCCCTTACCGGCGGCTATATGTTCAATACTAGCGGCCAGGTTTTTATTTATATCGTATTTGTTCACGCATATACCGGTTTTGATACCGAAATGCCGGGTTAATTCAAGTAGCCTCTCCATGTCATGGATGGCCGAAAGGGTAGGTTCGGTTATAATAAGGGCATAATTGGTACCGGTTAGAGAAGCGATCACCGGACAACCGATACCGGGCGGACCATCGATAATAATCTGTTTATTATTATCGGCCGCCAGTTCCTGAGCCTTTTTTCTCAGCAGTGAGACCAGCTTGCCCGAATTAGCCTGGGCAATTCCCAGGCGGGCGTGAAGCAGGGGGCCGTATTTGGTCTCAGTCAAAAACCATTCCCCGCTGATATTGTCTTTCATTTTGATAGCCTGTACGGGGCAGAAAAGAGAACAGACGCCGCAACCTTCGCAGGCATATTCATCGATGGCGTACTGAATAAGGTTGTTTTTAGAGGTTTTATCCTGCTCCGTGATGGCTCCGAATCTGCAATACTCGGTGCACAGCCCGCATTCGTTACATACTTCCGGGATAATTTCAGCTTTCTTACCGCCGATGAAATTGTTGGCGGTACCGGTGTCGCCTTTTAAAATAAGATGCAAATCGGCCGCATCGACATCGCAATCGACAATAATGCTGTTTTTGAAAAGATAAGCCAGGGAACCGACAATACTTGTTTTACCCGTGCCGCCCTTACCGCTGATAACGACGATTTCCCTGGTCATGGTGTCCTTTTCCTTTCATAAAACAGCCGGTTGCCCTCCCGACGGGTCGTTATAACGCCTTCTTTTAGAAGGTGATTAAGCTGTTTCACCGCTTCGGTAATGTTAATTCCCAGGCCTTCGGAAACATCAAGGGCCGTACAGGGACGTCTTTCCAAAAGAGATAAAAGGTTGTTTTTATCAATTTCACTGAGGCTGGTAAAATTTGATAGACCGTTTTTTTGTTCGGGAATTATTTCTGTTTCTCCCCGGAAGAGTTCTTTAAAAAGCAACAGGTTAGTTTCGGAAACGGGCAGGGCATATTTTTCAGCCGGGGGACGGGAAACGGTATTTATCTGGACTTTATCGGGCTGGATATCATTGGCCAGGCCGGCGATTTTTTTGACCTGTTCAAGAGAATCGGTTAATTTTGCTATAAGGAAAACCTCGAGCCACAGACCATTAACGAAATTTTCTCTGAAGGTGGCGATACCTCTGACCATTTTTTCGAAGCTGATATCGGCCTGGGGGCGGTTTACTCTTTGAAACATGGCTTTGTCACCGGCATCCAGAGAGGGAATCACCAGGTCGGCCGCCATCAGGGCTTTCCGTACCTGGGGTTCGGAGAGCAACGAACCGTTGGTCAGCACCGCCACAGGTGTCGAAGTGAGAGTTTTTATATTATGGATTACCTGTTCTATTTCTGTGTTCAACGTTGGTTCTCCGGAGCCGGCCAGCGTGATGTAATCCAGAACCGGGCGTTCGGCCAGTTTCTTTTTTATCTCGGCCGTAATGATGGAAGCAGCGACATATGCTTTTCTCTCGATGGTTTTGTTAGTGGTTCGACCTAACTGGCAGTAAATGCAATCATAGGTGCAGGTTTTAAACGGGACCAGGTCAATACCCAGAGAATGGCCCAGCCGCCTTGAGGGAACCGGTCCGTAAACATACTGGTATTCAGACAGGGACATTATAATCCTGCTTCTCGTAAAAGTTCACATTAAACGCCTGCGGTTTTATGCGGTATAAGCCGCCGGCAGAGTTTCTTAAAGTGTTCGGCATAATCAGGTAAAGCGTCAATGATAAGTTTTCCTTCGGAATATTGTTCTGCAATTCGCCGGTCATCGGGGATTTCCATTATTATTTCAACATTTTCCTGCTGGCAATATTCATGTACCCGGTCATCACCAACCCCCATCCGATTGACAATCACTCCGAAGGGGAGATTAAGCTTTCGAATCATATTGACCGCCAGGATTAAATCGTTCAAGCCGAAAGGGGTCGGTTCGGTCACCAGCATTACGTAATCCGTGTTTTTCACGGCTTCGATTACCGGACATGAAGTTCCGGGCGGAGCATCAATCACTGCCAGGTCGAAGGGTTCGATAGTTTTTCTCAGAAAGCCGATTATGGGCGGTGCCAGGGCTTCGCCAATATTTAAACGGCCTTCGTAAGTAATAACACCCCGGCCGTTTCCAACTTTGACGATACCGACCAACCGGTCGATTTCTTCGATAGCCCTTTGCGGACAGATATGAAAGCATCCGCCGCAGCCGTGACACAGGGATGGGAAAACCAGTACCCGGTCGGCAAGCACCGCCAGGGCGTTGAACTGACAGACCTCGGCGCATCGGCCGCAGAAATCACATTTATTATGGTCGATTCGAGGATTCTTTACATAGACATTGATAGTCTGAGTCCAGTCGGGTTTCAGGAAAAGATGCCCGTTGGGTTCTTCTACGTCGCAATCGGCATAAACCACCCGGTTACCCGAATGCGACAAAAGATAAGCGAGGTTGGTGGCAACGGTAGTCTTACCGGTGCCACCTTTTCCACTGGCGATGGCGATTTTCAAAGTAATACCTGTCCGTTATTTTCTTGTCATCGCCGTTCCGCATTTGGGACAGGTCACCTGGAAGCACGGTACGCCCTGTTGGTGCGGGACCGTGGTGCCGCAGGATGGGCAGATGCACTGGCCGCCCGGACCGAGACCACTGCCACCGGCCAGGCCGCGACCGCCGCCCTGGCCCTGGTTTCGGCGACCAATACCTTTTCCTTGACCGCCGCCTGCTCCGCCTCGGCCCTGACCCCCGCCGCCTCTGCCTCCGGGACAAAAGAAAAGGGGAAAGATAAAAGATTGCTCTGGATTGAATCGGTTATTGAAAAACATTATCAAGCCTCTTTATTTTCTTTTGATTTGGTTAATTCCTTGATTCTGGAGTTGAGTTCTTCCAGTGTTTGGCTTAAATACCTGGTTTGTTCTTTAAGGAATTTAAGTTCATCTCTTTCATTTGCGAATGCCGGTGCCGGGTAATCCGGCGCCACAGGTGCTGTCGGATATGGCCAGCCATAGCCCATAGTCCAGCCCGGCGCGCCGAAATGATATCCCCAGCGATTACCGCGGCCGCGCCCACGGCCCATGCCCCAGCCGCGTCCAAATCCGTAGCCGTAGCCGAAACCCGGGTTCATATAACCCGGTACGTTATATCCGGCACAAAAACCCATTCCACGACCGGTTCTCGGACCGGCCCCGGACGGACCTGTTCTATCTCCTCCTGGCATATCAATACTCCTTTGTAAAATTATTGTTATTGTTTATTTGATGGTCAGTCAGTTCTGATATTTCAACCTTGTCGGTAATATCAAGCATTTCAATTTTCGGTTTTTTTAATTCCCGAAGCTTTTTGACGGCGCCATAGACCAGTTGTCGCGAAAGACTGTCCGGTTTTCTGAGGTCGTTTATTATCAAGCCAAGAAGCGGCACCGCCAGAGAAGTAACTCCGACGGTTTTCCCTTTTTTACCGGATATCATTCCCCGGAGACGATGCCGGGTACGACTTTTGTTCCCCTGTTTTATCGGGCTGTTATCATTGGTTGACATGACTGTATTTCCTTTCTAAAGCTATCGATACCATCACCAGTGACTCTGCACATTGGCGCCATTGGTGAACGGCAGCTTGTTATTTTTAGCCAGCTCAATGGCTTCTCTGACCGTGCCCTGCGACCAGAGAGCGATTTTAATACCGGCGGCGTTTAAGGTTGTGTATGCTTTGGGGCCAAGGTTTCCGGAAATGACCATTTCAGCTTTTTGCCGGGCGATAACTTGCGCTGTCTGCACCCCGGCTCCCTGAGCGGCATTACTGTTCTGAGTGTTGTCGAGGACTTGATACTTATCGGTTTCGGTATTATAGACGAGGAAATACTGCGCCCGCCCGAATCTCGGGTCAACCGCGCTGTCCAGATCCTGTCCGCTTGAAGATACAGCAATTATCACGACTACCTCCTTAACGTTCATTAATTTTATTTCGAAGATGATTATATCTTTGGTGGTGCCGGCAGCGACAGCGTCTCCGGATGGGATAGCCGGGCATATAAAAAACATCTCCGTGTAATTCGCCCCGGATATAAGCGGCTATGACGTTATCAACCGAGCCTCGAATGAAGGGGATAACTTTAATCCCCAGGGAAATAATCATTTGATACATCGGTTGGGTGACCGCACCGCAAATCAATACATTACAGCCCTGTTTTCGAAAAAAATCAATTTTGTAAACCAGATGAAGCTGTGGAATATCAACCACCCGCCGGGAAATTATTTCGCTGCCGTTAAGTTCAATTATCAAAAGCTGGCCGGCGGTATCAAGAACCGGTGAAACACAGCTGTCCCATATTGAAATTGCAACCTTTGTTATCATATTTAATTAATATTCAAAAGTTGTGCCGTAATCAGTATTCCCGGAATAAATTGTTTTAACTTATTAAATACTAATAGAATAACTCAATAGATATTATATTGCGAGTAATTGGCAGGATATATATTATTGCATAAATGCAATTATTTATAAAATAATTGTTACAAAAATGAAATCTAATTACGGATTTTTATACCAAGTTTTTTCATTTTTCGCCAGAGGGTGGTTTTATGCATATTAAGTTGCCGGGCGGTTTCCTGACGATTCCATTTATTCTTTTTCAGGACTTCGGTAATGAAATGCTTTTCCAGGTCGTCGATTGATTGGTATTCCCGAGCGGTGTTATCTTTTGAAGGGCGAAGGTCATCCGGCAGGTCGCTGACGCTGATAATCCCCGTCTGGTTCAGGACAAAGGCGTGTTCGATAATGTTTTCAAGCTCGCGGATATTTCCGGGGAATTCGTGGTTCATGATGATGGAAAGTGATTCCGGGGAGATATCGGAAATGTTTTTTCGCTTCAATTTATTAAAACGGGAAATAAAATTTTGAATGAGCAGGGGGATATCTTCCTTGCGTTCCCGCAGAGGGGGGAGTTGGATTTTTATGATGTTGATGCGGTAGTATAAATCCCGGCGAAATTTCCCTTTTTTAATCTGTTCCTCGAGGTTTTTATTAGTGGCGGCAATGATGCGGACATCGGCGGCAACAGTTTTAGTCGAGCCGAGGGGTTCGAAGGTTTTTTCCTGCAGGATACGAAGAAGGCGTACCTGTAAAGCCGGCGAGATATCGCCCATTTCATCGAGAAATATCGACCCGCCTTCGGCCAGCGCAAAACGGCCCGGCTTATCCTTGCGGGCATCGGTAAAGGCGCCTGCTTTATACCCGAAAAGTTCCGATTCCAGCAGGGTATCAGGCAAGGCTCCACAATTGACCGTTATAAAGGATTTGTTTTTGCGGTGGGAAAGATTATGAATAGCCCTGGCGAAAAGCTCTTTCCCGACCCCGCTCTCGCCTTCAATTAAAACAGTACTGTCGCTCTCGGCGATACTTGGCAGAATGTTGAAAATTTCCAGTATCTTGTTGTTCTTACTGATAATATCCTGGTAAGAATATTTTTTGTGAAGCTCACGTTTCAATTCTTCGACGACGCTCAGATCCCGGAAGGTTTCCACCCCGCCTATGATATTATCATTTTTATCCTTTAAAAAAGCGGTGGAGATGGAAATCGGAATCGTTTCGCCGGCCGCATTGATAATGAATATGGGGCGGTTGATGACTTGCTGACCGGTCTTAAATGTTTCCCGGAGAGCACAACCGGTTTCGCAGATTGAGGCGCGGAAAACATCACAGCATCTCTGACCCAGGGCCATCTCCCGGGGGATACCGGTAATATCTTCAGCCGCTTTATTGAAAGAAGTGATGTGCCAGTCCCGGTCAACCGTAAAAACACCATCGGCGATGGAATCAAGGATTATCTCGGTAGTCTCCGTATTTTTAAATTTATCAGGCATGGTCAGTCCTTAGTGATAATTATTATTTATAATAAAATATAAAAATATTTGCAAAAATGCAACTTTTAACATTTTTGCAATTAGGGTGGAATTATATTATAGAACAGGCAGGAATAAAAAGTCTAAGAGGAAAAACTTTTTCAATCGGGGGTTCAGGTACCAAGCCCCAGCATTTTAATCTTCCGCCACAAAGTGGAGCGATGGATACCCAGTTCTTTGGCGGCTTTTACTTTATTGCCGTTATAGCGTTGCAAGGTTTCAAGGATAATATCTTTTTCATTACGCTTATAATGGTCGGTAAAATTGGCGGGCAGGTTTCGGGAGATAATATGGGGTGGGAGATGTTCGGTTCTGATTTCGGTACCGTGACAGAGCACAAAGGCATGTTCGATTGCATTTTCCAATTCTCGAACATTTCCGGGAAGGGGATGCTGTCGTAAAGCGGCTAAGGCTTCGGGTGAAACCTTGGTAATACTTTTACGTCTTTTGCGGCGGAACAATTCGATAAAATGATTTACCAGAAGGGGGATATCCTCCGGTCGTTCCCGCAAGGGCGGGATCTTGATATCAACCACGTTTATCCGGTAATACAAATCTTCCCGGAATTTTCCATCGGCGATGGCCGTTCCGAGATCGGCGTTGGTGGCGGCAATGATTCTGGCATTGGTATGGAAAGTTTTAGTGGAGCCAAGGGGGCGATACTCACCGTTGTTGAGAACGCGCAGTAGTTTGACCTGCAAGGCGATATCCATTTCACTTATTTCGTCCAGAAGTAGCGTGCCGCCGTTGGCCATGCTGAACTGGCCGGGCTTGTTACGCTTGGCATCGGTAAAAGCCCCCTGTTCATAGCCGAACAATTCCGATTCGAGCAAATTAGCGGGTAAGGCGGCGCAATTGATTTTGATATAAGGACCGTAACGGCGGGGACTCAGGCCGTGGATTACCTGGGCGAAAAGTTCTTTTCCCGAACCGCTGGGACCATGAATAAGGACATTACATTCTGATTGGGCGATATCCGGCAATAGGTTAATCAGGTGATGCATGTGTGGATTAACGCTGATAATGCTGTCCAGGGTACTTTTCTGGTCCAGACTTTTACGCAGGTACTCGATTTCCGAAATGTCTCTGAAAAATTCCACGGCGCCGATGAGCTCGCCCGCCTCGTTTTTCAACATGGTCGTGGTGACGTTGATAGGCATTTCCCGGCCCTCGCGGGTAATAATCGTCACCCGGGCGTTTTCCACCGGGGCGTGGGTTTTAAGAGTATCTTTAAGGGCACACTGGCGATGACAGACCTCGGTTCGAAAAATATCAAAACAGTGCCGACCGATAGCCTCGGAAGCGGTGAAACCGGTGATTCTTTCCGCCGCTTTGTTAAAAGAGGTAATAACACAGCTTTTATCGACCGTAAAAACGCCATCGCTGATACTGTTAAAAATAAGTTGTGAAAAATCTTTATCCATGATTCAGCCCTTTGAATCTTGATGGCAATATAAGAATTATCCTCAGGCAATCAAGCACTTTCAAGGTCAGGTTTTGCGGGGCCGGTCAGGATTTCATTTTGCTGGTTACGCTTGATATGACTTTCCAGTTTCTGCCATTCAGGTCGAGTTTGTCGATTATCATATGCGCCCGGCTGTTTATAAGAAACGTGTCGCGGTTTTCAGGTCCCACCAGGACTACGGGGCAGATGAATGCCTCCGCAAATTCTTCAATCGGAAGCTTGCCGAATTTCACTCCCCGTTCAGTATATCCCAGCACCAGGACCTGGAATTCTCTTACAATCAAACACCGGTGCAGTTCGACCCATTCGGCATGTTCACACAGGCGAAACCCGACATCGAGATAATCACCTGCCCGCTGGTCATAGTAAAGACGCAATTCTTTTTCGCGTTCAATGGCCAGTTGTTCGCGTTCCCGGGGTGAAAGCTGGGCGATCGAATCATGGTCGGCATTATAAGGGTCGGATAGAAAATGGAACACGTTCAATTTAAGAGCGTACCGACGGGAGAGCTGTAAAGCATAATCGAAAGCCCAGTCACCCGGCTGGGAATAATGGGCGCAAAAACCAACCGCATTTAAAGTGGGAATAGCCATAATGTCCTGCCTTTTTTATAGTTTACTTATATATCCTCAATTTTTAATTGCCTGCTTTCCCGGCCTGGGTGGCTTCCCGTAAATAATAATCGGAATATAAAGCCCCGATGGGATTATTAGCCAGCGACTTATCTTTGACAAAAAGGGTTGTCACCGGCGATTGACTGTTCTGCATAAAAATACAATCAGCTCCCATACAGATACCAACCATTATATTGAGGTCGGTTTTAAGACGATTAAGCACTTGAGCCTGACCCCAGGGATTGCACAATATGTCTTTCTGGTCGGTAAAGCGGTTGGTATCCACTCCTGTTCGCAGGGGGTTACTTTGTTTCAAACCACCTATTTTGCAGCAGACCGGAATTACTTCAAAAAACCTTCGCAATACCCGCACTAAAATTTCTGCAGGTTCTTCCAGGTCAACACAGTAAGCGACTCCCAGGCGATGGTAATTCATTTCCAGACAAAAATAGATAAGCTCCGAGAGGCGACACAGAGTTCGTTCAGATTCACAGGCAATATCGGTGGCGGCTTCCAGCATATGGATCAACTCACTGTCGGGTACAAGAGGTGCGCTCACGGCACTCTTTTCATCGGGACAGGGTTCACCCCTCAGACAGGCGCGGTCAAGACATGCCAGACAATCCATCTTTTCATTATCCGGGGTCTCTTCATCGAAAGCCGCTGATTTGTCACCGTATTCTTTTGACGGGTAGTAGGTTATAGTGGTTTTGGGATTGGTTTCAAAGTCTGTTGCGATGGATTGAAATCCAAATCCCGAGTGCAACTTGCCTTTTTTTAAAGCCGTTATTATATCATCAGCCGAACAAGCCACATTATCGATAACCTTCAGTTCGTGGGATTCCAGGAATTCTTTATTTTCACGAGTTATTCCGCCGCACACCAGGATATCAACATGGTTTTGCATAAGTAAGTTGTAAAGGTCCTGAAGACTGTGTTCCGGCAAAGGAAGATTTTTTCTGGTACTCAAGCCGTTGCGCCTTTGAGACACCAATAGAATAGAATCAGCATAAATACACCTTGGTGCCACTCGATTGCCCAAAAGGGTTATACCATATTTCATAATAGTTCCTTTACAGAATATGGGGTCGCAACTCCTGTGCCAATAATACAGATAGCGATGGAATTATATCCTGACGGTAATTAATGCGGATAATATTTTAATAATCAGCCGAATCTTACCTGTATCTAACTAATAATAAAGGACTTATTGAACTTCAAAAAAAACGGAAAAGAAACAGTTTATAATAAACGGATATTATTAAAATTATTAAAACAGTTGCACTATGTCGCATGTAGCAACTATATGTTGCAACAGATGCAACTATGAGAAGGTTATAAATCAAGTTTTTAATACTTAAATCTAAAACTGATGGTTTAATTTTTTGAAGTTTCGGTTTTTTAAGATCGTTGATATAATCCTCATAAGATATTGTAATTCTTTTGAAAAGGGTACAACCACCATTACTATTTCATTTATTCAGAAGTTGTCTGCGAAACAGTCAAAGCCGTCTGGTATGCCATTTGCGTACTTGCGAGACAGTTGCAAAATAATATTGAGGAATTCTTATGAATGAAAAGGCTGTTGAACATCAGGAAACCAGAGAAACAATCATTCCGGTAAGGAAATATCCTTATTATATTGAAAAACCACCGAAGGAAAATCGGGTGGGACGTTTTCTGGAGGCTTTTGCCGCCGTACTCAAATACAGTGATTATAAACCGTTGCTGGACTCCTACTGTACTTCGAATACCAAGTGCAACCGCTGTGCGGTAGCCTGTCCCGTTTTCCTGGCGACTGGTGATCCCCGTGATATTCCCTGTTATCGAACCAATCTGATACTTGATATTTACAAAAGGTACTTTACCATCGGTGGTGCCATCAAAGCCCGTCTTACGAATGGTTTTGAATTGACTGAAGAGATTATTGATGATATGCTGGACGGTTTTTATCGCTGTACGGCGTGTCGTCGCTGTACTCGTGAATGTCCTCTGGGGGTGGACCATGGTTTAATAACCCGTCTGGCCCGCTATGTTCTCAGCCTGATTGGTATCGTTCCCAAAGCTCTTCAGGTGAGCGTGCGCGAGCAGCTTGAGGGGACGACGCATAACACGTCGAAAGTCCCCAAAGAGGCTCTTATCAACACGCTGGAATTTTTATCGGAAGAGCTGGAAGACCTGCTGGGGGTAAAAATGACTTTCCCGGTTGACCGGCCCGGGCGCGAGTATGTTTTCTTCTGTGCCGTAAGTGATTACCTGCTTGAGCCCGAGACCCTGATGGGTAACGCGGCGGTGTTGTATGCGGCCGGGGACTGGGATAAATGGACAGTCGGTACTCATAATTATGACGGTATTAATTACGGTCTTTTTTACAGCGACTGGCATCTGGAGAATATTATCAAGCAGCTGGTGGCGGAAGTTACCCGTTTGAAAGGGGAGAAGATACTTATTGGAGAGTGCGGTCATGCTTCGCGTTCGGCGCATGATTTTGTACCGGTTTTCGCCGGCAAGGAGGCTTATCCGGTGACGAATTTTATGGAATATACGCTAAAATGTATTCAGGAAGGCCGCATTAAGCTGGATAGGGACATTGTTACTAAACGGGTTACTTATCATGACCCGTGCAATATTGCCCGGTCGGGATGGATTGTCCAGCAGCCCCGGGAAATTTTAAAAGCTTTCGTCAATGATTTTGTGGAGATGAAACCGAGCGGTCAGGATAACTATTGTTGCGGTGGTGGGGGCGGCCTGGTTTCCATCGATGAGATACATGAGTTCCGCATGAGTGTGGCCGGAAAAATTAAAGCCGAGCAGCTTCGTCAGACCGGGGCTGAAATCTGCATTGCGCCGTGCGCCAACTGCAAAAAGCAACTGAAAGAACTGGTTGAATACTATAAAATACCCTGCACGGTGATGGGTTTGCATGACCTTATTTTGAAAGCCATACATATTCCGGGCGGGAAGTCGCCGCAGGAGCGAAAAGAAGAAGCGGCTTTAATGGAAATGTAATTTCAGGTAAACATGAATTAATCAGGTTAAAACTATGGAACTATGGATTGATTTTGCCCGAGGACCGTTATTTGCGCTGACTTTTTTGATAATGTTACTGGGCTTGGCCCGGTTGATCATAATACAAATTTATTCGATAGTCGCAAGAAAGGGAAGAAGGTTGATAAATGCTCCCTGGAAGAAAATTTTCAGGGAAGCCTTGAGCTGGGTGATACCGGTGCGGCATTTGATACCGGGCACGAAAATATTTTCCATCGTATCGTTTTCATGTCATATCGGTTTGATACTGGTGCCGTTATTTCTGGCTAATCATATTGTCTTATGGGAAGACTTGTTTGATATCAATTTACCTCAATTAAGTTCCTCGGTAGCTGATTACCTGACCCTGTTTACCATTGTTTGTCTGTTCATCCTGTTTGGTTTCCGGGTGTTTTCCATTCGCCTTCGTTCCATGAGCCGGAAATCGGATTATGTCATTCTGATAGTGGTTCTTCTTCCTTTCATAACCGGCTATATGGCGGTGCATCCGAAGATGAATCCCTTTTCCTGGAATGTGGTCATGTTGCTTCATCTTTTAAGTGCGGCTCTGTTGTTTATTCTGATACCCTTTACCAAGCTGGCTCATATCGTGTTGTTCTTTTTCGACCGTATTTCCGCTATTCACTGGCAACTGCGACCGGGTGCGGGTGACCAGGTGGCGGAAAGTCTTTATGGTAAGGAGGCCAAAGTATGAAGGTGGGTATTTTAATAGATGTGACCCGATGTGTCGCCTGTGAACGCTGTGTCGAAGCCTGCCTTGGAAGACACCATATCGATTCTTCTAAGGCCATGCGGGAGAGGTCGGAATATAATGACGGTCTGTCCGCTTATCGGTTTTGTTCGATTATCAAGGCGGCTGAAGGCCGTTTTGCTCGAAAAAGTTGTATGCACTGTCTGGAACCAAGCTGTGTGTCGGCTTGCCTGGTGGGAAGTCTGACCAAAACCCCGGACGGTCCGGTGGTATACGATACCTCTAAATGTATCGGTTGTCGTTACTGCATGCTGGCTTGTCCCTTTCATATTCCGCGTTACGAATGGGATAAGTTAAACCCCCTTATGGCCAAGTGCGATATGTGTGCCGAGCGGATTGAAAAGGGGCAAATTCCGGCCTGTGTCGAAGCCTGTCCCAAAGGGGCGCTTCAATTCGGAAACCGTGATAAGCTCCTGGCTGAAGCGCAGGCTCGCATCAGAAACAATCCGGAAGGTTATATAAATCATATATGGGGAGAGAAAGAATTCGGCGGTACTTCCGTCCTATATATTTCCGATGTTGATTTGAGTATGCTGGGCTGGCCGGAATATATTCCCCGGTCGATTCCATCTTTAACCGAACCCCTGGTGCATAGCACCCCTTTTATCGGGATGAGTGTCGCAATCGGCCTGGTCGGGTTGAACTGGATCATAAAACGAAGAAACAAGTTGTTTGAGGAAAACAATCCCGGACATGCAAAGGAAACTGAAAACCAGAAGGATGTGGAAAATGAATAATCGGGTTCGGGTATTGAAAGATATTTTCTGGATATTGAGTTTTTCAGGGCTGGTAGCCGCCCTGCTTCGAATGCTTTTTGGCCTGGGGGCGACTACTAATTTAACCGACGGTATTCCCTGGGGATTGTGGAAAGTTTTCAATATGATTGCCGGGGTAGCTCTTTCAACGAGTGGTTTCACGGTGGGTTTTCTCGTTTACGTCCTTCGTCTGGACCGGTTTAAACCTTATTTGAAACCGGCTATACTGATTGCCTTTCTGGGATATGGTTGTTCCTGTCTGGCGCTTCTTTTTGATATCGGTTTACCATATCGTTTCTGGCATCCAATCTTCATGTGGAATATAAATTCCTTTCTCTTTGAAGTTTTCTGGTGTGTTTTACTTTATTTTACCGTTACCGCCATTGAACTGGCGCCGCTTATTTTCGAAGGTTTAAAAGCGCAGAAGCTGGTGAAGTTTTTCCATGGAATCGCTTTCGTGGTGGTAATAATCGGTATTTCATTATCTTCGTTGCATCATTCCTCGCTCGGTTCCCTGTTCCTGGTTTCGCCGCAAAGGTTATATCCTCTCTGGTATTCACCGCGGTTGCCGCTTCTGTTTATTCTTTCGGCCATGGGAGGCGGGATTATGTTACTGGTGATGGTGAGGATTATCTGGGCGAAATTTTATAATCCGGAACCGGTGTTCGGACCGGTTTCCCGGCAGGAAACCACCATGATTCATGATTCCAGGGGTCTGGTATGCGCCGTTTCCTCGCGTAAAGAACCCGGCTTTGAAATGCCTGATATAAGCAGGCTGGCTCTGATTGGAACGGGTATTCTCCTGATATACCTGTTATTAAAGATAACTGACCTTGTCGCTCTTGGTACCTGGCGGGAGCTTTTAAGCGGGCAGTCGGAGAGCTGGTTATATGGTATAGAATTAACTTTCGGATTGTTGCTACCCCTGGTTTTGATGCTTAATCCCAGGACCCGGAATAAGCCGGTACCGGTGGGTGTGGCGGCTGGCCTGGCTGCTTTCGGCATGGTATTTAACCGGCTTAATGTGGGTATTTTCGGGTATTTTCGTGATGCCGAGGTGGTATATTTTCCGTCCCTGACGGAATGGGCACTGGGGCTGGGTGTCATTGCAGCGGCGGGGCTGGTGTTTTTGGGCCTGGCCGAATATCTGCCCGTGTTCGATGATAAACCGGCGAATGCTTATCTGCGTAAAATCAAGATTAAAAGTACAAGCACCTCGCATCAGGTCTGGAATGTCGTTCTTGCCGACAGTCTTCATCGGGTCTCCCTGCTGGCGGTTTTTGTTATACCCATAAGTTTTATCCTTATGTATCCGCCTTACCGGGGTAGCGAAGCGGCGCTCATCAAGCCTTCTCTCGGGGTGGACCTGCAGCGCAGTATTCTTGAAATCGACGGCGACCGTCGGGGATACACCACTACTTTCAACCATGCGGATCATCAAAGACGCCTGGGAGATACCGGGTCCTGTGCCCGGTGTCATCATATCTGTGTGCCCAAAGATAAATCGACACCCTGTTTCAGATGTCATCAGTATATGCATGATTCCACCAATATCTTTAACCACGAAGAGCACAAATTATTCGTAGCCAGGGATGAGAAACTAAACGGCTGGCATCCGGAAAATTATGCCTGCGAGAAATGTCATAGCGTCGGAACACCCCGGACGAAAAATTCTGCCCGGGACTGTCTTGAATGTCACCGGGAAAACATGTTCCTGGTCGGTGAACCGACTAAAGAGATGAAATTGATGTATGCCAGTTCTTTTTGCCTGGCCATGCATGAAAATTGCCTGGCCTGTCACAGGCAGGAAGCCGTGAAGCCGGAATACGCGCATCTTGGAGAATGTTCCACCTGCCATAAAACTTTACAGAGAAAAGACCGTGAGAAAATAGTAACTGCCGAAGTGATGTAAAAAATTGCCTTCTTTATTTATTGCAATGAAGATTTTAATACCCTCGTTCATGGCTGATATTTCTTTTTCTGTATCCGTTCTTTGAGACTTTCCGAAAAATCTTAATTTTACAGAAGAATAAATACGGCTGGCCGGCCGTTATATATTTCGTGGTAAAGTGATGATGATAAAGGTAATTAAAGGCAATAACTGCAGTCCATATTAACAGACTGTTTGTGGATACCTGCTGAAATGTCAAGATATTAAACGGGAGGAGATGTAATTATTCAACAATCTTAAGTCTTTCATGAATTTACCGATAAAAGCCGGTATAGGGAAAAATATGTCTGATAATTTAATTATATACGGAAATATAGTCGGTTATAAGGAAAGACAGCAGATTGAAGAGGACAGTCTGAACAAGGCAGCCTCATTAATATGGCGTGATGACCCGCGGCTTTTTAAGATTACCGATGGTGCTTATCTGGTATTTGTCGACCTTGACGATAAGCGTTTTTCCGACCCGAGTTTCCTGATGTCGATAGCCACGGCCGGTAAACAGGTTCGTCTGGTGGGCAAGGCGACCTCTCCCGACCAGGATTGCACGCTCCGGTATTCTAAACTGGGAATTTCCGAAATACTTTCTTCCGAACAATGTCTTAATCGTTTGCATATTTTTTTAAACGAACTTGAAGCAGGCGCCCGGAAACCGGAAAAGCCGGTTTCACAGTATAGTATTGAGTCCCTGGTAGGCTGTTCGACATTGATCGAAGAGATTAAAAATAATCTCAAGTTGTTGTCCGAGGTTGACTTTCCCAGCGCCTTGATTCTGGGTGAGACCGGTACGGGAAAGAGCCTGGTAGCCAAGATTCTTCATCATACCGGTTTGCGTCAATATTATAACCTGGTCGAGGTTAATTGTTCGGCTATCCCGGATGAATTATTCGAGTCGGAGCTTTTCGGTCATGCCCGGGGAGCTTTTACCGACGCCCGTTCGGAGAAAATGGGTTTATTCGAATATGCCATGAACGGTACTATCTTTTTCGACGAAGTTGGTAACCTGTCCGCTTCGGCACAGTCTAAGCTCTTGAAAGTGCTCGAAGATAGGAAACTGCGGAAGGTCGGTGATGTCAGTGAGAAGGAAGTGAATGTTCGGGTCATCGCCGCTACCAATCTTGAGCTTGACCGAGCCGTAAAAGAGGGCCGGTTTCGGGAAGATTTGTACTATCGTTTAAATCTTCTGACACTTCATTTGCCTTCTCTTCGGGAAAGACCGGAGGATATCCCGATTATAGCGGAGCATTATTTAAAATTTTATTCCACCATATATAGAAAACCCGACTTGAAGTTTAAACCGGAGGCGCTGGAGACGCTGAGAGATTGTAACTGGCCGGGTAATATAAGGCAACTGTGCAACATAATTGAGAGGGCGGTTCTTCTGGCCAGGGGCAAGGAGTTGGGTCTGTCCAATATAAAATCAGCTTTGAAAAGCGGGCGGGTGGGGTTAAACGAGCGCAGACAGATAATTATTGATATTCCTCCCCAGGGGATTACTCTGCAGGAGATTGATAATCTGGTAATCAAACAAGTACTGGATATGTTCGGGTGGAATAAAACCAAAGCTGCTGATTTTTTGAAAATATCACGACCCCGCCTGAGAAGGATGATTGAAAACCTCGGTCTGGAACGAAATCGCCGTCAGGCTTGATTTTGGAACGAAATGTTCCATTTAGTAGTAATTTTTAAAGTTCGTGTTTGATAACAACTTATCTTTCTGCAGCAGAAACACCGGTCTAATTTATTCCAAAAGTCAATATAATTAAGCTTAGGGCGGGTTCTCCTGGGAATGATGTAATTTATTGATTTTCAATGTCTTATATGGAAATATCGGCTTGGGCACAAGGCTTGCGATATAAGGGACTGTATTAACGAAAAAAAAGAAACTTGGTCTTATAAAGAAAGGATCTCAAGATGTTGCAGTCCAAATTTAACAGCCCTTTCCTCAAGTCAGTGTCAGTCTTTGTACTGGTTGTCTTAATGATGGCCGGATGTTCCCGGTCACCTCTGGACAGCACTGATGTTCAGCAGCCGCCGACCCTTTTACAGCGTTCTGAAGCTTTCAAGGCGTCGGTACAATATTCGGCCAGTGAACTTTATATTGAACAGGTTATTACCGCTTCCGAAGGTGGTCGCCTGGAACTTCTGGATGTCGTTCTTGAAATTCCCGCCGGCGCGGTGCCCCATGATACCCTTTTCAGTATCAGTATTCCTGATTTAAATGTTTTCTATAATGAATTCGGGACCAATGGTCTGGTTTTTGATACACCGGTAAAGGTTACGATGTCTTATCGTGACGCCGACCTTACGGGTATTAATGAAGCGTCAATACGTATTGCCTGGTTTAATTACCATACCGGCGTGTTTGAAGACCTGGCTTGTACGGTGGATACCGTCAATAAATCGATTACCGCGGAACTTCAGCATTTCTCCGCTTACGGCTTGATTTCCGATTTGAAACCGACCCTTCAGTAATAATGTTGGAGTGGGAAATTGTTAAAGTGGATGATAGGATTATGAATACACTGAAGACGAAAATATCTGGTAACGAGATTTGCACCGGGGTT
>JAQUSF010000022.1 GCA_028715215.1 Candidatus Zixiibacteriota bacterium | reverse complement strand
TGTGGTGGAATCGGGGGCGCTTTTCGCCATTGATTTCGATTATAAAGCCATCGGCCGCCAGGCCGGCGAAATCACCAACAAAATCATTAAAGGCGCCAACCCCGCCGAAATAAGCGTAACCAGTCCCGATGTCTGCTGGTTCCATTATAATGAGAAAACGGCCAGCCATCTGAATATTGTCATACCCGATGAACTTGCCGCCGTGGCCAAGGAGGTTTATCGATGAGTCTTTTCGGAAAAATATTCAGGGCCAACCTGCGGCTTAAAATCATCATCCCGACCTCGGTCATGCTGGTCCTTTCGCTTCTGGTCATCAGCGGCTACCTCATCCAGCGCCAGTCGGAAAGTATTTTAAGGGAACTGGAAATCAGCGGCGAAACCATCCTCAAAATGCTGGCGGTCAACGCCGAGAGCGGCGTGTTATTCGAATCCCGGTACGAACTCGACGAACTTCTAAATATTCTGTCCAACTTCGAGTCCGTCGAATATGCCATCATTACCAATAAAGAGGGTGTTATCCTGTCTCAGACCGGCCGGAGAGTCTTTGACAGCACCTGGAAGTCACGGGAATTCAAAGGTATTCATAATAAAGATGAAACCTTGAAATACTCCATCTTTAAATCGGAGGAAACCGGTCAGGAAGTATTAAATCTCACCACTCCCATCATCACCAAAAAGGAAATCCTGAACCGGGAGAACCTCGGCATTACCAGCGGGATTAGCAATTCCATGGCCAAAGACTATATATCCGAGGAAATCGGCCGGATTGAACTGGGCATGTCGCTCGAGAAGGTGAACAGATCCATCATGGTCGCCCGGACCGCCGCCCTTCTGCTGGCGGTCATTATCCTGATATTCACTATTCTCATGCTCACTTTCATAATCAGCGCCATCATCAAACCGGTCACCGAACTGGTCCAGGTCACCGACCAGATCAGCAAGGGAGATTTCAGCCGGATGGTGGAAATTGACCAGAAAGACGAGATCGGACAGCTGGCCGAAACCTTCAACAAGATGATTCATTCCCTCAAGCAGTCCCGGGATGAAATCGAACAGTACAACCGGACTTTGGAGGAAAAGATTTTCGAACGCACCCAGCAGCTGGAGGAAGCCCAGGCGCAGCTGATACAATCGGAGAAAATGGGCGCCCTGGGCCAGCTCGCGGCCGGGGTTGCTCATGAACTGAACAATCCCCTGGGCGGCATCCTCGGTTACGCCCAGTTCACCCTGGAGAAACTCAAAAAAAACATCCCGGAAAAAACAACGCTCAAAGAAATCGAAAGTTATATCCGCTACGTCACCGATATCGAGTGCCAGTCGCGACGCTGTAAAACCATCGTGCAGAACCTCCTGCGCTTCTCCCGGGCGTCGAAAAATATCGAGTTCGAAGATGTCAATATTAATAGAACCATCGAAGAAACGATAACTTTCGTGGAACACCAGTTGCACCTAAACCAGATTGAACTTGAAGTTTCCCTGGCCGGTGACCTGCCCGTTATCCAGGGTAACGTCGGCCAGCTGCAACAGGTTTTCACCAACCTGATTATCAATGCCATGCACGCTTCCAAACCGGGTTCGAAGATACTGATTACTTCGAGGTACAGCCCGGCCCTGGGCGAGTTCGGCGGCGCCGTGGAACTGCAGTTCATTGACCATGGTTCGGGGATAAACGAAGAAAATCTTAAAAGAATATTTGAACCTTTTTTCACCACCAAAGAAGTGGGTAAGGGAACCGGGCTGGGTTTATCCGTAAGTTACGGAATTATAAAGGCTCACGAGGGCGAGATACTGGTCTCCTCGACCCCGGGCAAGGGCACGACTTTCACCATTATTTTACCGGTACAGAAACCCGCTCGAAATTCCGATAATGTTAAAGAACAGACCATAAATGAGCAATAGGTATCCGGCACCTGATGAACGATAACAAGAAAAAAACCGTGCTGGTCGTTGAAGACGATGATAATATCCGGGATTTCCTTCAGGAAGTTCTGGAAGACTTCACCGTCAGCATCGCCAGCGACGGAGACGAGGCGATTGAAAAAATCAGGGCTAATAAGTATGACCTGGTGATAACCGACCTGCGTATGCCATCCGTACCCGGTGAAGAGGTCGTCAGCTTCATTCATAAGAATCAGCCGGCGACCAAAGTCATCGTCATTTCGGGTTATTCCAGCCAGTACGCGGTCAACCAGTCGGTTAAAAACGGGGCCAGCGCTTTCTTATCCAAGCCCTTCAGCATCAAGGAGCTGATTCAAACCGTCTCAAGCGTATTAAGGAGTTGATAATAATTATGACCAGAATCCTGATTATCGACGATTCCAAGGTGATGCGGGACTTATTGACCGATTTCCTTACCGATGAGGGCTATGAAATATTCGCAACCGGAAACAGTCAGGAAGGTATCAGCAAGGGATTAAACGGCAATTTCGATATCTGCATCTGTGACATCCACCTGCCCGATAAAAACGGTTTCGAAATTTTCAAGGAAATATCCACCGGCAAACCGAATGTGCATTTCATCCTGACGGATTCCCTGCCGGACCATCTGTCGGAAAAAGCCCGGCGGGCCGGAGCTTACTATCACCTTAAAAAACCCTTCGAACTTGAACAAATTCGAACTATTATCAATAAGATTTTAAAACCCGTAAAGACAACATGACCGAGACACAGGAACCATTCAGAATAATCGTTGTTGACGATGAAGAGATCGTTCTTTCATTGATCCGCGACACCTTCGAGGAAGAAGGTTATGCCATAAAAACCGCTTCCAACGGCGAAGAAGCTCTCAAACTCACTTTCGATGAAACCTTCGACCTGCTGATTACCGATATCCGTATGCCGGGGATGGACGGCATTGAACTTGTCCGCCGGGTCCGGGAAAAACAACCCGATATCGGGGTCATTTTCATGACCGGTTACGCTAATCTTAACTCCGCCAAAAACGCCATCAAGCAGGGCGCATTTGACTACATTATGAAACCATTCGAAATCGCCGAAATAAGAAAAGCCGTCAAAGACGCCATCCGCATCAAAAAAGAAACCGAAGAAAAAAGCTCCGACCATCAGCTCAGTTCCCTGTCCGACCTGAACCAGATGCTGCACCAGGCCGGCGACCATAAGTCTCTGACGATATCCTTTTTAAGATTCGCCCTCATGCACCAGCATACCGAATACGGTTCCATTCTATACTGGAACCGTGAAGAAGAAAAGTATTTCATGGCGACCATCGAGGGCGATGCCAATAATGAACAGGAACTTCCCAAACAACCCCTGGCGGATATTCTGAAAAACATGGATTTAAAGAACTTCGACAAACCCTTCATTTTGACCAGTTACGAAGAAAATCCCCTTTACCAGAAAAATCCCAATCCGGAGCTCAAAACATATCTCAATCCCGCCTGGACGGCAAAAAACCATCAGATGGTCATCGTACCGGTTATTCGCAGTGACGGTTTCAAGGCATTGATCATGCTGGGATTCAACGAAGATACCATCAAAATAAAAGAAGCTGACTTTAAATTTCTGTCTCTTTCCGGTGTCTGGCTGGGTATCACCCTGGAAAACCTCTCCCTCCTGAAGGAAACCCAGAAAGCCTATGCCCGCCTTAAGGAACTTCAGGATGAAACGATTCAACTGGAAAAAATGGCCACCAAGGGCGAGATTTCAGCGGAAATCGGCCATGAGCTTAACAATTTCCTGGGTGTCATCGCCGGCAACCTGTCCCTTCTGGATTTCCATATCAGAAAGAAACACGGTGAAGAGTTCGTCAAATACACCGCTACCATGATGGAAACGATTGAAAAAATCAAGAAATTTACCAGTGGTTTGATGGACCTGCGCCCCATCTCATCGAAAAAAGACATCATCGCCTTCGATAAACTGATAACCGAAGTTATCGATTACTTGAAACCCCAGAAAAGATTCCGCGGGGTCACGATTACCGTCGACCAGCTCGATGAAAATATCTTTTTTGAAGCCGACAACACCCAGATGATGCAGCTGCTTTATAACATGTTCAATAATGCCGCGGATGCTACCCAGGACCGGGACAAAAGAGAAATAAAGGTGGCCGTAACCAGAGAGGCTTCGGCCAATCAATTTACCTTTACCATCAGCGACACCGGCGTCGGATTCCCGCCGGAATTACTGGAAAAAGCCTTCAAGGAAAAATTTACCACCAAAAAGAACGGGCATGGATTCGGGCTGGTGGTCTGCCATCGCATAATCGAGTACCACGGCGGGGTTTTAAAGATTGATTCCACGCCCGATGTCGGCACCACCATAAGGATGACTTTCCCGATTGCCGCCAGGCAACCGGAGCCGGACAAAGTTCCGGTATAAAAAAGACTTAATAAAAACCCGCTGCTGGCGGGTTTTTTTATCGCCCGACTTCAAAACTGGCGACTTCCCCGCTGAGTTAACGGTTCCCCCCGTTTACAGAGAGGACAAACCGACGGTTCCCAGCTGTCGGCAGCAACGGTCGCCAGAGGGTAAAAAGGATAATCGATTTTAACCTGGCCGCCGGAGCGGTCCAGAAGAACGCCCACCGCCACAATCTCGGCTTCGTACGAGCGCACCAGCTCGATAACCTCGTTGATGGAGCGGCCGGTGGTCTGAACATCATCGACGATGACTACTTTCTGTTTTTTATCCAGAGAAAAGCCGCGTTTGAAAATCCGGCCGTTTTCACCGGGTTCGGCATAAAGCGCTTCGATACCCAGGTAACGGGCGACATCATAAGCGATGATAAGTCCGCCGGTGGTCGGACCCACCACCGTTGCTGCCTCCAGATGCCTGAATTTGTCCGCCATCGCCTTGCAGATAAGAGTGCATATAGCCGGATTTTTCAACAGGGTGAATTTCTCGTAATAGACATCGGAATGACGACCGGAGGTAAGTTTAAAATGACCGGTCAATAAAGCTCCGGAATCCCGGAATAATTTCAATATCTCTTCCTGATTCATTTATCCTCCTCAAAAATTACCACGGCTATGGCCGTATCACGGGAATGACTGATGCTGACCTTACTTTTAATCCCCTTCAGATTAACGGCGACGGCGGCCGGTAAAACCAGTCGGGGTAGTCCATGTTCATCATCGAGTACCGCTAAGGCTGCGAGAGGCGGGCGTTTATCGAGATATACACCCAGCGCTTTTATCGCCGCTTCCTTGGCGGCAAACCGGCCGGCCAGATAAGCCACCCGGTCATGATGTTTTTCAAAATAGTTCTTTTCTTCCGGACTTAAAACATGCTCCGTGAAATGCCGTCTGAACCGCTCCAGAGCGCTTCTTATCCGCCTAATCTCAACTATATCGACACCCAGGGCGGTGACCATTTCCGACAAAACCTTTTGTCAAAAGTTTTTTAGAAACATATTAAAATTCCCGAATTTTAGCAATTGCTGAAAAAAAATATTGCATTAATAATTTTAATTTTCGTAATTATAATTAGACAACGGAAATGATTGGAGAGAGATCCATTTGAAAATCTCTAACACTCCACAAATGAAGGTTGTCTCTTCATCGCTGCGCGACCGCCGTGACTGTCACTATAAGTGACATAGCGAAGCAAAACGCGAGGAGTGGCTGTAAAAACCCTTTACCGTAACGAGCTGGGAGTATTTCAAATTTATTCTCTCTCCATCCAGATAGAGAGCCGTCGGCTTCGTGCCGGCGGTTTTTTTATGGACCGGCAACAACCAAAGTGGTCAGCTCTTCTGGTGGTTCATCTTCCCCCGGGCCAGGGAAGCGAAAATTCCCCCGAAACAAAGCATGGCAAATATGATAAAAGCAATTTTCATACTCTTGATAAAGGCTCTGAAATAAGCCGGCTCAATCTCAGCCTGACCCAATACCAGCGCCAGGATAAACATCACGATGCCCATCGATACCATCATCCCGATCTGCCTCATGGCGCTGACCAGGGCTCCGGAAACACCGTAAAAACGACGTTCCACCGAACTCATAATGGCGTTGGTATTAGGCGAAGAAAACAGCGCAAAGCCCAGCCCCAGAATTATCAGCGTAACGATAATATAACTCATCGCTGTCGCTTCATCTACGAAAATAAGAAGAATAAGACCGACCAGGGTCAGTGTCATACCCAGCGAAGCTACCGTTCTTGGCTCGATTCTGTCGGACATCCGGCCGGCAATCGGCGAAAAAACAGCCTGAACGATAGGTTGCACTATCAGCACCAGACCGGCTTCCTGCGGTGTAAGGCCACGTAATTTCTGCAGGTAAAGACTTAACAGGAAACTGACGGCAAAAGTGGCGGCATAATTTATCAATGCTGCCAGATTGGAAAAAGCAAACACCATGTTATAACGGAAAAGATTAACATCGATAACCGGATTTTTTATTCGCAATTCGTACCTGATGAACACCATCAGCCCGCCCAACCCCAGCGCCACCAGCCCCCCGGCGGGCACCGAACGCAGGGTGGAAAAACCATACATGGTCGCCAGAATAGCCAGTCCGAGGATGAAAGAACCGGCGAAATCAAATTTCGCTTCCCGGTCCTCCGCCCAATCCCCCTTCAGCATGAATAAAACCACCGCTAAGAGTAAAAGACCTAAGGGAAGATTGAGCCAGAAAATATACCGCCAGCCGAGATGCTGGGTAATGATTCCTCCGAAAAACGGCCCCGTGGAGAGACCTAGGTAAACCGCCGCTACGGAAATACCCAGCGCCTTACCCCGCTCCCCCACGGGAAAAACCGATATTAAAATCGGCATGCCGGTGGCGAAAATCATCGAGGAACCGAATCCCTGGACAACGCGGCACAATATAAGCATGGTGCCGGATACTGAATTGGCGATAAGAATCGAAGCGAAAGTAAAAACTATGACGCCCCACAGGTATATCTTCTTACGACCATAAATATCGCTAAGCCGACCGAAAGGGATAAGGAACATCGCCGCCGCCAGTAAAAAAGCGTTATTTACCCAGCCCAGTTGCACGGCGCCCAGAGAAAACTGCTGACCGATGGAAGGCAAAGCGACATTCACGGATGAACCCATGAACGGCCCTATAAAAGAACTGACCGTAGCAACTATCAGGGCAGCCCGTTTGTTTTTGTCATTAGCTTCCGGTGGCATCATCAAAGTCCGAATTTAATTTGAAAAATAAAACAAAGAGAAGATTAAAACAAGGAAATACAGGATAGTGCGATTCATTAAAGTAGAGAATTAATTTTTGATTAATAAAAAACGTGGTAATTTATTCAAACGGGCTTTCACGTATGGCGTTTCTTATCACCTGCTCGTAGTCAATTTCACCGCCGAGGCGTTTGACCACCATGAAATAACATTCACTGCCAACGGAAACAAAATACAGCCGGTCGCGCTCGATTTCATAAACTCCCTTCTCACGAGTCTTGCCCACTCCCGGAGTCCGGGCAAAAAGCTTCATCAGTTCCTGGATATTCTTAAAAATCATCGAAAATGTTTCCTGGAACTGTTTGGATGCTTTTTCACTGATAAAATTACCTTCATTGTCAAGGGTAAATATCTTCTTTACGCCCGGAATGGATGCCAGCCGGTCACGCAAAGGCATATTCTTCTCATGCTTCAATACCTTCTTACCGATACTTTCCGGGTTATAAAATTCACTCTGAATAATATCGATTATCTCGGCATGTTGCCGTTTGATGGTGACTTCCATCCGGTTCTGCTCTTCAATCGAACTGATAGGCTTGTCCAGGTCTCTTCGGATTTTATGCACCACCCGGCCCTCGTTAATAATCGTGGTGGTTATCTGAGGTGTCGGCCTACTGGCATACTCGGTCTGCACCTGGAGTGTCATACCTCCCTTGATAACCTTCGAGGTCCTGCCGGCCGGAATGTAACAACTCGACATATTATCCTTAAAAATTGCGTACTTTTCCTATCATTATTGTATCGGCAGAATCAGCAGGTGGAATAACCGCAGGACGGGCACGAAAAACACCCGGCATCGAAATTCATAGCCCCGCCGCATTCAGGGCATATCTCCATCGGCTGGCTGGACTTATCCCGGTAAACCGATACCTCGGCGCCGAAATGCCTCTCCAGAACCTGGGCAATGGCGTCCGGAATGGAAGACACTTTGCCGCCCTCGGCAAAAACCGGGCTGGAACCGCCGATACCGCGAAGTTGCCGGATAACCTGTACGACCGGGATATGGGAACGCAGCGCCAGCGAGATCAGCCGACAGATGGCTTCGCTGTCGGCCATGGTTGAATATCCGGATTTGCCTATGTGGGCAAAAACTTCAAACGGCCGGCCATCCTTGACATTTACTGTCACATAAAGATTGCCGTAACCCGTTCTAATTTTTTCGGTGATGCCGGTAAGAATCGTCGGCCGCTTTTCGACTTTCTCTTTTTTCTCCAGGGCTACCGCCGGTTTGATTTCTCCTGCTTTAATCGCCGCCAGCACCTGGTTGGGACGGGAATTATCACGGTAAATCGTCACCCCTTTGCAACCGGTGTCATAAGCCAGCATATATGCTTTATGGATATCGGCAACCGTCACCGACTCCGGCAGGTTGATGGTTTTCGAAACCGAGGAATCGCAGTTCTTCTGAAACTCCGCCTGCATCCGGATGTGCTCTTCGGGTTTGATATCCGCCGCAGTCAGAAAAACCGCTTTTATCGGGTCGGGAATTTCCGCAAACGAAGCCAGCGAGTTACCCCGGGCTATCCGGCCGATAAGTTCCTCGGAGTAAAAACCGCCGTCTTTCGCCGCTTTTTCAAAAAGAGGATTTACCTCCATCAGGCGGGTACCGTCCATGACATTGCGTTCGAAAGCTATCGAATAACAGGGTTCGATACCCGAAGAACACCCAGCAATTATCGAAATCGTCCCGGTCGGGGCGATTGTCGTCACGGTGGCGTTACGCATCGCTATCCCCTGTTCCTTATATATCGAACCTTCCCAGTTGGGAAACTTCCCCCTTGTTTTGGCCAGTTCCGAGGAATGGTTTTTCGCTTCAGTCTGAATGAACGCCATCAGTCTTTCCGCCAGCCTGAAGGCTTCCTCGCTGTTATAAGGTAATCCGAGTTTGACCAGCATATCCGCCCAGCCCATAACGCCCAGGCCGATGCGCCGGTTTTTTAGAGTCTGTTTTTCAATCTCGGCAATGGGATATTTATTCCGGTCAATGACGTTATCGAGAAAATGCACGGCTTTTCGAATAACCACCCCCAGCCGTTCCCAGTCAATGCCCTGACCGGAGTCAGTCAGGGCGTAATCGGCTGGTAACGGTTCCCTGACAAACAGACCCAGATTGAGCGAACCCAGGTTGCACGAATCGTACGGCGGCAGGGGTTGTTCGCCGCAGTGATTAGTGGACTCGATAATCTCTGAAGGCGCGGTCGGGTTAAGACGGTTCATCCGGTCGATGAAAATTATCCCCGGCTCGCCGGTCGCCCAGGCGTGCCGGACGATATTATCGAACACCTCCCGGGCTTCCAGGTGAACCTCCCTGCCGTCCACAACATGCGTCCTTTTCGTGTGCGGATTGTAAAGCGGGTATGGTTTCTTTTCCTTGACTGCCTGCATGAAGGCATCGGTGACAGCCACGGAGATATTAAAATTGGTTATTTCGGAGGTGTTGTCCTTGCAGGCGATGAATTCGAGTATGTCGGGATGGTCCACCCGCAGGATGCCCATATTGGCGCCGCGACGGGTGCCGCCCTGTTTGACGGCTTCGGTCGAGGAATTGTAAACTTTCATGAACGAAACCGGACCCGAGGCTACACCCGAAGTCGAGGCTACTACCGAATTTTTGGGGCGAAGATTCGAAAAAGAAAAGCCCGTGCCGCCGCCGGATTTGTGTATCAGGGCGGCGTTCTTGTTGGTCTCGAAAATCTCTTCCATCGAGTCCCCCACCGGCAGTACAAAACAAGCCGAAAGCTGACCCAGCGGCCGCCCGGCGTTCATCAGGGTCGGAGAATTTGGCAGAAATTCCAGCCGGGTCATGATTTCAAAGAAACCAAGGGCGGTTTTATTTATCTGTTCCTCGTCGGCGCCGTAGTTGCGGTCGGCTTCGGCGATGAATTTCGCCACCCGGACAAACATCTCCCGCGGGGTCTCGATAACCCGGCCTTCGCTGTCTTTCATCAGGTAACGCCGTTTGAGAACGGCGAGGGAATTATCGCTTAATATAATATCCGTATTCTGCCACATAAGTCTGCCTTGATAATTAGTGTCGGTTCTTTATCGTGATAATATTATAACAAATATAGCTTCGGAAAGAATCACATATTTTTGGATTTTATAACTGTTTGGCCGGCAAACCATTCCAAGTTATGTTGGCATGGCAATACAATTGATGTATATCCATATACGTTTTCTTTTATACAACATAAGGTATCGAATGACTTTAAAATGTCATCCCCGCGTAAGCGGGGAGCCAGGTTTTACGCGCTGTCAGGAATCCTTTCCTGACAGCATTTCACCATATTTAAGTGGGCGGCACAGTCCACATCTGCCCCATACTTGTGGTTGGTGTACGTCCTCGTGCACCAACCTTACAAGTTCCGTCAGGTCCTGATTCCACCGCAGGTGGAGTTGTGACCTGACGACCTTTTAAACTACACGAAAAGATGTCGGGAATGGCTGTCTATGGTTGATTTATGTCAGCGTACCCCAACCTTTTTCCTATAATGCAGGCGGGTTTATACAATATAAAAAAATCCTCACCCCTTAAAGATTTATCGATTTGTATCCGAATTAATGATTATTGAACAAAAATCACTTTTCAGCTTGTTTGAAGAAAATAATAGTTGTCGCAGGAACAATTGCCGGCAGTTGGATTGGCTGGTGGATAGGCAGTCATGTCGGGTTAATGACCGCCTTTCTTGTCAGTATGGTCGGCACGAGCATAGGGCTATATTTCAGTCGTCGCTTCACTCAATAGGCGTTCCCACGGAAACCATGGGAACGAGATAAAACCTTATTTATAACTGGTAGCATATATTTCTTGACAGTATAGACGGAGCAGCATACCTTATTTTTTGGTATGAGTAATTCTTTAAAAAAAAGAAAAATAATTTATAAGTATCAGGTAATTATCCTTCTACTTTTTATGACAATTTTAATTAGTAGTTGTGGGACAACTCATCACTTTATACCTTATAAATCTTTAGAACAAAAAGAATGGCAAGTCTCTGTAGGCTGGCATTTCGATTTAAATCAAATGTATCAACCTCGTACTCTATTTTGGCCAGAGATAAGTGCATATTATGGTATAGGAAAAAATTATACATTTGGTTTTGGGGGGTATATTCCTGGTTTTATCTCACAAGTATCATTAACCAAACAATTTGTAGAAAATAATGGAAAATACTGGTCTTATTACACACATATAAATCGAGTCTTTGGATTTAACTCTAATCCATTTATTGAAGTAGGTGCTTTTTATAGTAAAGAAAATAGTAACTTTAACCAAACCTTTTCTTTTGGTTTAGCATACGGGATTCGTTCTGCATGGAAGATAGAATTACCATTCACATCCAACAACAATTCTATTTTACCTGTAATAAAATATTTTATTGGTGGAAAGGATATCGGTTTATCATTAATCCATTATCATGGTCTGACAAAATCTGCAATAAAAGATTTTTTACAATCAGAAATGATGCCTGTAGATACTCTTATTATATTTAAAGTAAAAGAGATAGAAAATATCACCGGTAATTTAGAAATCAATTTAAAAGATGGTACTTCAGTAATATTTCATCAACCATTCCGATATACTGATGCCTTTTATGAAACTGAAGATGAATTTCAGCACTGGTTGGGTAATAAATATGGAGTTTATTATTATGGATCCAAAACTATTGTACTTGATAAGGAAAATATTTATCAGAGCTGGAAAAATAACAATGATATAATTATAACGAATATACCACAACGACTAATTAATCACATTGAAAATTTAAATAGTTTTATTATAGACAATTCTTTCGGATTGGGGCTTTTTGGCCATCACAAATAATAATAGTTCATGTAGGTCAAGCCGACTTGGGGCTTGACTTTTTTAATGTTCCGTCGGTTCTTACCCGCCTGAGCGGGTGTGAACTGACGCAAAACATACTGAAAACGAACAACTTCCGGTCAGGTCACATCTCCGCTATAGCGGAGGCAAGACCTGACCAAACTTTATATACTCGTTACGACTTAACAACGTTGAAATCTTCAGAATTCCTTACATGCCTCACTCCGCCGGCAGCAAATCCGGGTCGCTCTCGCGCAGCATATCGATATAACCCAAACCCCGCGCCCCGTAGTAAGCCTCGGCGTGGGAATAAACCTCGTCCTGCAAGGCTCGGTCCAGAGTAATAAACTTATAGCCCAGGTTTTCGATGGCCGTCAGAAGTTCATCGAGGTAAATAGCGTTAAGGCGGTTGGCGCGCAGCAGTAATATCTGCCTGACGGGCTGCCCGATATATTCCCGGCACAGCTGTTCCACGCGTTCGATTTCATCAAGCACATGATTGATATACTCGTTCATCAGACTCTCATAGGCGGCGGAATCGGGCATTTTCCCCAGCTTTTCCAGCGACAGGTTATAAAGGTAATCCTCGGGAACAATCGTGGCATGGGCAACGATATAGCGCCGGTCCTCCAGATACAGGTATACCTGCTTCTTGGCCTCGACGGTGTTGCCGTAATGAAGAAAGGGGTAGCGGAAATACCTTTTTTTCTGCCCGAATCCGGCCAGTACCGGTTCGATCGCCTCGGCGCCCATTTTTATCTCCTGGATATACTGCTCGATACCCAGCTCGTGCAAATCCTGGTTGGAATAAGTCATACTCCCCAGCTGGTGGCCGTCGTTCAGCCAGCGGCCGAGCAGGTCATAGCCAGTTTCGACGTTTTCCCCGACCACTAAGCCGGTCGCCTTTACTTTGTGGCTTTTGAGCGCCTCTAAAAGCAGGTAGGTGACGGCTTCACGGTCAACCCCGCCGAAGGATTTGGCGGCGGGAAGTTCATCGAAGGTGATACACATCTCCCCGGTCGGCGGCTTACCCGCGGAGGCACCGCTTTTTCTATCCTGCGCCGGCGCCGTAACAGAAAGAATGAAAATAAGAATACCCGGGATTAGAAATCCACCCGTAACCTTTATTCTGAAAGCACCCTGCTTCATTTTAAGACACCTCGTGAATCATCATGAAATTGGTCGGTTTGCGCATTCCCAGCGGGACGCCGCCGGTGATAATCACTTTCTGTCCCCGGGAAACCAGCCGGTATTTTCGGCAGACCTCATTGACGACAGCCAGCATATCGTCGAAAGTCCGTGACTGCTTGACAGGCACCGGATAGACCGAACGATACAACGACAGGGCGCCCATGATTTTTTTATCCGGGGTCAGGGCGACAATCGGCTGGGGTGGAAAAAGATTGGAAATCAACTCGGCGGTAAAACCGGTCGAGGTAAAGGCAAACACCACCCGGGTCTGGCTGGAGGGCGACATTTCCCGAACCGCCTGGGCAATAGCCAGCGGTATATCCGGTTTGACAATGTGCTTGTCCAGCTCCAGATGATAAACCGGCAGATTTTTTTCCGTGGTGCGGATGACGTTGTCCATGGTCCTGACAGCTTCGAGCGGGAACTTGCCCGTAGCTGTTTCCGCGGACAGCATAACGGCATCGGCATAATCAAAAACCGCCGAGGCGACATCGTTAATCTCCGCCCGGGTCGCCCGGGGAGCATACCGCATAGATTCGAGCATCTGGGTGGCGATTATAACGGGGCGATGGTAACGGTTGGCCAGGCTGACGATTTTTTTCTGCAGGCTGGGAAGTTCCGCCGGCGGCAACTCCACACCCAGGTCACCGCGCGCCACCATGACGCCGTCCGACAAAGCCATAATTTCATCCAGCGCCTTAATCGCCTCTCGCCTTTCCAGCTTGGCAATCAGTTTCTGCCGGCCGCCGAATTTTTTTATTAATCTCTTGGCTTCAAGGATATCATCACCCGAACGTACGAATGACAGCGCAATATAATCGGCATCCGCCCGGATGGCGGTTTTAATATCCTCCCGGTCTTTCTCCCCCACCGTGGGAATCTTGATATCCGAATCAGGGAGGTTGATGCCCTTGGAAGAGGCTATGACCCCGCCGTTGCCGGCTTGAATTACCACCCGGTTCGATTCCACCGATATAACCGCGAACTGAAGGTTACCATCATCGATAAATAACCGTTCCCCCTTTTTAACCGACTTCAATATCTCCGGCCGGCTGACGCCAATCCGATTGTTTTTCAAATCGCTTTTGCCGGTTTGAAGTGTTATTTTCTGACCTTTCTTGATGGTCAGTTCACCCTGGAAACGGTCCAGGCGAAGTTTGGGACCGGCGATATCAAATACCAGTCCGACCGGGAAGCGGGCGTTTTGTGTGCCCTGGTGAATAATACCGGCGGCTTTGAGAAAATCAGCGGTCAGACCATGAGAGCAATTAATTCTGATAGCATTAGCTCCGGCTTCGACCAGGGCAGCTATTTTTTTGCCGAAGCTACGGCGGGACCATAAGTTACCAGAATCTTAGTATTTTTCATAAGTTTTAATTAGAAAAATTTTCCCATTAAAGCAACAAAAAATAAAATCAGACAATAAAACCGTAATAATAGATTAATTCGATGTTATTCAATTGATATAAAACAAGTTAACCGGTTAAAGGTTATTTATTTAATTTTAATTAAAGAGATTGAATTTTTGTTGATATTTTATTATATTACGTGACTGCCAATAAATGCCCATGAGGGCTCAAGCTTATGAGGGGAAATATTTATTATGAACAAGAAGGTTATTATTGCAGTCAACAATATGATTTTCACCTCGAAGATAATGTCGATCCTTGACCGCATGGAAGCCGAGGGGATTAAAGCCATTCGTTCCGATGAAATATTCAATAAGGCGCAGGAACTTAAACCCGACCTGATAATAATCGACCTCAATCTCAACGGCATCGAAGCGCCTTCGCTTATAAACAAACTCCGTTCTTATGGCGCCACGCAGAAAATCCCGATTATCTGTTACTCGCCCCAGGCGATGGCCGACCAGATGAAATCAGCCACCGTAGCCGGAGCGACCGAGGTGCTTTCCAATTCGAAAATGACCTCGCGGATGCACCAGATACTGGGTAAGTACATCGATAATTGAAAAACTTTTTAAATTATCCAAAAACCGGGTATAAATATCCGGTTTTTTTATGTCTTGAACACGGCCACTTTCTGGATTTAAATTGATTTTACCAGTAAAAGATTCTTCCAATTAATCAATAAATGTTTTAATCGGCAGGGAGATATTAATCTACTGATATACTTTTTAAAGGAGTCTTTGTTGAACAAATTTATTTCCCCCAAATTCCGATTTCAGGCCGTTTAAAATGCTCTGAAAACGGTCTTTATTCGGTTACATTCTCATCCTTGACAAAATACAAATTCCCGATATATTTAAGCGTACAAGTTTCTTAAAACCAACCGCTTATAAATGTTGTTTTATAAGGAGAAGCTCTCTTAAATAGCTGAATTTATGCTGACAAGATATATTAAAACCATAAAAAAGGTTCCTGTTCCGGTAATTTTGATTTTCTTCCTGGCCGTTACCGGTCTTCAGGCCAAAAAAGCCACCCTTGATGAAATGGACCTGACCTGTCGAAACCATTTGTCCCTGGTAGTCTTCGACCGGGGGAGCTGGGCGGGCGAGACCAACCCAAAAATCGACCGCGTGGACGACCTGGTTGTCAACGATACCCTCCTGGCGCGCTGTTACAATATTGCTCCCCGGGGGTTTGTTATTGTGCCGGCTCTCCGCGACCTCCCCCCGATTAAAGCGTATTCGGAAGAAGGCTTTTTCGATGTCAACGATACTACCGGCTTTCCCCGGCTCGTCCGTGATGTCCTTCAAAACCGGGTACGGAATTTTATCAGCCAGTACGGAAGCATGGAGGCATCTCTGCCTGATACCGGGGATATGATACCGGGACGTTCACATCGCCGGGCCTGGGATATATACACCCGGAGCGAAAGTGTTTTTATCGATAAATTGAATAAAGACTTTCTCTCCCCCGCCGACACCACAGTCGGACCTCTTTTGACCACCAGCTGGCATCAGTATACACCTTACAACAATTATTGCCCCATAGGCTGCTGGAACCAGCACACGGTCGTAGGTTGTGTCGCCACCGCCATGGCTCAACTTATGGCATATTATCAATGGCCGCCCGAGGGTTACGGCAGTAAATACTTTCAATGGAGCGGGGATTACTCATGCGGTAGTTGTACGCCAACGCCCTCACAGTATCTTCTTGCCGAATTCAACGACCCTTACGACTGGGCTAATATCCCCGATAACTGCAACAGCGGCTGTACCGCCGAACAGCAGGCGGCCCTGGCCGAGTTGAACTACGAAGTCGGGGTGGCCTGCAGCATGAATTACGGCGTCTGCGGCTCCGGCGCCAACCCCGATACCCTCACTCTGGCCAATTACTTCCGGTACAGAAATAATATTAAAATCAAAGAACGGCGTAATTATGGAACCGATTATTCCTGGTATTTAGAAATAGTCGATGAAATCGACGCCGGTCGGCCTGCTTTGTATTATATCGACCTGCACGCCATTGTCTGTGACGGTTACAAGGATGAATTGGGAATTCTATTATATTATCACATGAATTATGGCTGGGGCGGCGATCAGAATGCCTGGTTTGTTATTGATGATTTATACTGTGATTGGTCCTGTTATTATTTAAACGAATACATGTTCACCAATATCAGTCCGGATTCACGGGTCACCTTTACGGCGGATACCAATTACGGCTGGGCGCCGCTGGAAGTAAATTTCGAAGGCGCCACTGAACACGACTCGGTCTTCAGCTGGACCTGGTATTTCGGCGATGGCACTATTTCTCACGAACAGTCGCCCACCCATATTTATAATACCAGCGGCCTGTTTGACGTCATACTGAAAGTAACCGACCAGAATTATCATACCGACTCCTGCCCCAAGCAGGATTATATTATCGTCCTTGCGGACACCCTCATAGGGGACAGTATCACCGGCCCGAAAGACAGTACCCTTGAAATAACCATAAGCGCCACCAACAGCCCCATCCTGTCGCGGCTGGATATTCCCGTCGAGTTTGGCGGCCCGTTGAATGTAAGTTATCTCAGTTACTCCCTCGAAGGTTGTCGAACGGAGGATTTCGAATCCGTTTCTTATCTTAATTACAGCAGCACCGACAAACGTCTTTGTCTGGCTTTGGAAGCCGGCACCGCCTTTCCCCTCATAGCCGGCTCGGGACCGGTGCTTAAACTGCGTTTTAAAATCAACAGTGCCGACAGCGGTCTCAGTAATCCCATTATCACCGACGGTTATTCAAGTTTTCTTCCCAGATTCTATGCTTCCCAGGCTCAATACCAGCCCGAGACAAGAAACGGCAGTCTTACCTACAACGGCTGTTGTATCGGCTTCGTCGGTAATACGGATTGTTCCCCGGACGAGAACCCGGACATAACCGATATCGCCCGAATCATCGATTTCCTCTATTTATCGCACAAGCCGCTATGCTGTCCGGAGGAAGCCGATGTCGACCAGTCAGGCGGTTATCCCTTAACTGACCCGGATATAACCGATATTACCCGGCTAATTGATTATCTCTACCTGTCACACACCCCCCTGCCCGATTGCCCGTAGAGAAATACTTGACGGCTAAATAATTATTGACATTATTTTTTAGTTAATTATTATACAATTAGATTGTGCCTCATTGAGTAATAGCTCCTAATAAATATAGTAAATTCATTATCTATGGAGGATATTATATGGTATTCGAATCCCACCTTGTCAATTTTATATGTAAAATATGGCTTATAATATTTCTTATTTTACCTTGTTTTTCAATGATTGTATCAGCTAATGACTATGGTAATCCTGACACCGTAGACTTAGTAATTGCTTTACAGCCGGACTCTGTTCTCGAACAATATCAAATACAAATAGAACTTTGGGTAATCAATGATGTCAATGAAATTGATAAAGCTTATCTTGGTTTTCAATGGAGTGATTCACTAATAAAAATGGATAGTGCAAGGGTTAGCCTTATTGCATCGTATCTTTACAATGAGCAATTACTGTACCCATATAATAATATAGATTCAGCTAATTATTATTGTCGTTTCCAGTTCTCGGGTTCAAGTACTTATCCTTTATATATCGAACCTGACGATATCAGGCGACTGTGGGTTACCTATTATTTCACAGCAGTAACTGGTTGGTCCATTATAGACAAAATCATCATCGATACTGGTCTTTGGGCTCCAGATGCCACTTTTCAATTGGGTGATTGGAAAGGAGGAATATACACTCCAATTTGGACTGGTATAGACACTATTATGGATGTTAATTTCCCTCTTGATAGCGACAATGACCTGATCCCAGATGGTATTGATAACTGTCCTTTCGACCATAACCCACTCCAGGAAGACAGTGATTTTGACGGTTATGGCGATTCATGTGATAATTGTCCCATGATCGCAAATATTGGACAGGAAGATTCCGACAAAGATGGTATCGGTGATGCTTGCTGTTGTATTGGCTTCGTCGGTAATACGGATTGTTCCCCGGACGAGAACCCGGACATAACCGATATCGCCCGAATCATCGATTTCCTCTATTTATCGCACAAGCCGCTATGCTGTCCGGAGGAAGCCGATGTCGACCAGTCAGGCGGTTATCCCTTAACTGACCCGGATATAACCGATATTACCCGGCTAATTGATTATCTCTACCTGTCACACACCCCCCTGCCCGATTGCCCGTAACAGTTTTTACTCAATATAAGTATTGTATATTAGATATTAAGAATACGGAAAACAGAAAATTTTAGAGTGTACCTTTATCGGAATATATTCTAAACAGCCGGCAGAGCTTTTATACCAATAATGATATTTTCAATATCCCGCCATATCTTCTCCAGCTCTCTGATAAAACATTCTTTTTGGTCTTTACCGAATTGTTCCGCCAGGTTTCTGTAATATTCAATACCGTCGGCAAGATTATTTTTGAATTCATCAAAATACGAGGCCGTTCTGATAATAGTACCTTTAGAAGTCTTCTCTATCTCGAGGCGAAGATAATCGACATATAAGCTTAATTCCTTGATGAAGATATACTGAGGTTCCGGACCGTTTAACAGAGATACCCGGCCATAGATATGGTCAATCATCTTTTCCAGAGTCGTTACCTGTGAAAAATTGACAATCCCCGGCCCGCAACAGATAGCCGGATGAGCCTCCGGATCGATACCGTTTTTAACGAGTACCCCACCGGCAAGATCATTACATATACATGATTTTTTCATAACCCTGCTGATATAAGCTCCCCTTTTCGATGAGTTAAAACCATTATCTGAAATCTGCTTGATTTTCCGTCTCTGATAGAGACGAGAAGCCGGACAGAGGGGAAGATGGCTGAACTCGGTATCGGATTTCAAATAACCCTTCGGACACGAACTGCCAGGACTACCTTTAAGAATTCTAAGTCGTCGAAGCCTTTCACTGGCTGAGTTATTCATACTCCAGAATAACACCCCCAGCGGAGAATTTTCACTTAGACAGATATCTTTAGCCGTAGCCCCGGCCAGCTTTTTCAGATGGTTTTCATCGACATTCGTAACCTCGGGCACCAGAAGAAAAGGTGTTCCCCAACCGGTACCGTCAAGTTTGTAATATTTCATGATAAAACTGTTCTCTTCAGCTGTAATAATCCCCCCCTGAAAAGTAATGCGAACCTCCGACGGTGTTTCAAGGTCAATCTTTTTAATGGCCTTTAAAGAGACCATGTATGTCGCCAAGAGTTGTTCAACCAGATGTTGTTTATTGCGTCTGAATTCCTCAAGAATGGGACCCATCAAATTACCTTTGGTAGCGAAAGCGTGCCCGCCGCAATTCAATCCTGATTCAATCCGGTATTCCGAGACCCACAAACCCAGTTTAGCCAGGAGTTTCCCCTGAATGACCGCCGAACGAAAATCACTGACTTTCAATACAATTTTCTTCTTTATAACACCGCGATGATCAGGGAAAAAATCATCGAACTTTGAAATATAGTTGAAAAGACGACGGTTTAAACCGGCAGAAAGGATAATCGACGAATTCAGGTTGCTTCTGGCATAACCTCGAAGAGAAGACATTGCCAGCGCATACTCGGCTGGTAAACGAACGCCGTCCCGGTACTGGTCATGGTCAACCTTGGTCATTATATTGACATCGATACTGCCCGGAGATATCAATCGGCGCAAAGCAGTTTGCTTGTTGACCTTCTCTATTAAATCCGATGTAGTCAGCATGTTGTCGTATGCCAGCTTTAAGGGAGAATCGGGGAGCATCTCGAAATATCTGGTAATTTCACTTCCCGGTTCAAAGGTCGCTTCCTGCAATAACTGGAACTGTTCCCTTACCTGAGCATTGACAAAATTTAAATATGCTGTTATGCGCCTTGCCCGGGAATCGTCTTCTTCCTCCAGAATCGGCTGGTATAATATACCTCTTTGGTCACAATGAAATTTCCTTAACTGCTCAATCAGCCGATCATCGCCGAGCGATATCACCGAAGAAATTCCATAACGGGCGACTTTGAGAGGCGTATCAATAGTAAAACCGGTGCCCATAACCGGAATATGAAAAGTATGCGGCCTTTTACTGTTTAAATCTTCCCAACCATCACTAACCTGCTTTTTATTATAAGGAGAAGACATCCAAACCTCTTTATATAAGTTAATGAAAACAACCTTTAAATTTCAATTTGCATACTGGCTATTATTTATCCGTTAGCAATTGTTTCTCTCTTTTTCAAACCTTCCATCAACATACTCAACATCATATTTACATAATCCGGCACCGTCATTTCCTGAGTCTCGATAGCCCATGGAAATTCCACCGATTTCAGCGCTACCGTTATAATATGTGCCGCCAGGTCGACGTTTTTGACGTCAAGTTCTCCGGTCTCGTTACCCAGACGGAGAATATCCCTGACTATCTTTTTCTCTTCTTCCATAAAACGTTGACGGATATCTTCCACGTATGGCCAATAATCACCCCATTCTTCCTGGGTGACCCTATAAAAATTAATCAGTTTACGCAGTTTTTCTATCTTGGTAAGTAAGTGCGCCCTAAATTTTTCGATTATTGAAACCTCATTAGCAACTGCCTCCCTGATTGTCGTAAGCAGCTGATCAAACTCGAACTGGACAATATCATTAAAGATTTCATACTTATTGCGATAATATTTGTAAACCGTGGCTTTGGAAACTCCGGCCTGATTAGCTATCTCATCAGTGGTAACTTTTTTTAATCCAAACTGGGCAAATAAAACTTGGGAAGTTTTTAAAATGAGAGCTTTTTTATTAGTATTCCTCAAATATTCTATCCAAATATCTAAACGTTATAAACAAAAAACGTTTGGTTTGTTTATTTGTCAAGTGTTATTTATTCATTTAAGGAAGCCCCGGTTTATTTTATATTATTATTGTATTTAATCTTACAAATTTTAAAAAAACCACAAAAAAGGCTTTTAACCTGTTACGGTTAAAAGCCTTATATCATTCAATGCGGAAGGCGGGACTTGAACCCGCACGAGTTACCCCACTACCCCCTCAAGATAGCGTGTCTGCCAGTTCCACCACTTCCGCATATACCAACTTTATTGTCCAGCGCTGCTATCAGGGGGAGGGTTCATCAAATCATCCAGGTTAACCGGTTCACCGGTTTGAGCCGCCGAATCCGTCGCCATTTGCTGTTGCTGATGCTGCATCTGCTGTTCATATTCTTTTTGCGCTTCACGAGTCACCACCGATTCAGTAACATTCTGGGGACTCACGACCTCGGTGCGGGTTCGGGAAGACATAAAAGCCAGGGCGCCGCAATTAAGCATAAATACGATTGCCAGCACACTGGTCGCTTTGGATAAAAAAGTGGCCGCCCCGCGACCGCCAAAAACCGCCCCGGATAAACCGCTGGAAAAAGCCGTACCCGCCAGACCCTCTCCTTTTGATGACTGCATCAAAACCACCAGAATCAGGGCAATACAAACTATCACATGAAAAATAACCCAGGCTACAAACACGAATTCAGTCCTCCAATTTAAACTGCATTAATAATCGCCATAAAATCATCCGCTTTCAAAGAAGCCCCGCCCACCAGGGAACCATCGATATCCGGTTGACGGTGCAACCCGAGCGCGTTATCCGGTTTAACCGACCCGCCGTATAGAATCGGCACTTTACCGGCGGTGGTTTTATCGATTGCCATCAGCCGGTCTCTTATGAAAGCATGGACTTCCTGAGCCATCTGCGGCGTAGCCGTTTTACCGGTTCCAATAGCCCATACCGGTTCATAAGCGATAACCACCTTATTCAGTGCCTCGGCGGTCAGTCCCGAAAGCGTCCCCGCCACCTGTTTACCAACCACCGTTTCCGTCCGTCCTTCTTCTCTTTCGGAGAGTAATTCCCCGACACAGATAATGGGTATCAGGCCGGTCTGAAGGGCAAGTTTAACTTTGGCGTTAACCAGTTGGTCGGTCTCGGCGTGGTATTGACGCCTTTCAGAGTGTCCTAAAATAACATAGAGCACCCCGGCTGTCAAGAGCATCTCCGGGGAAATCTCGCCGGTATAAGCGCCCCGGGCATGTTCCGACATATTCTGGGCACCCAGGGCGATATGGCTTCCATTAAGGATTTTCGAAGCAACATGAAGCGAGGTATAGGGCGGACAGACAACCACCTTTACATTTTGATTATTCAACTTGCCGGCCAGGAGCTCCCGAAGCAGGTTTTCCGTTTCGGCGATAGTGCCGTTCATTTTCCAGTTGCCGGCTACGATTTTCTGCCGCATATCAGCGCACTTCCACTTTGGAGCTATCGGTCAGGGCGGCTACACCGGGCAGGATTTTCCCTTCAAGGAATTCCAGCGATGCCCCGCCACCGGTTGAAATATGGGTGAGCTTTTCCTCCAGACCGGTTTCGCTGACCGCCGCCGCCGAATCGCCCCCGCCGACTACCGTCACGGCACCCTGAGACGTAATGTCGGCGAGAATCCTGGCAATAGCGAAGGTTCCTTCAGCAAACGGCTTGCATTCAAAAACACCCATCGGGCCATTCCAGATAACCGTCCGGGCCTTTTTCAGTTCATGCCTGAACAACTCGATGGATTTCGGACCAATATCCAGACCTTTAAAACCGGCAGGGATCTGTTCTATTGGAACCACCCTGGTTTTGGCGGTTTCGTTGATATCTTCCGCCGCGGTGATATCAACCGGGAAAATCAACCTGGTTTGGGAGCTTTTGGCGGTTTCGATGATTTCCCGAGCCAGTTCGATTTTGTCTTCCTCAAGAAGGGAATCGCCGATTGTGTAGCCCATGGCTCTGGCAAAAGTAAAGACCATGCCGCCGCCGATTAATAAAAGGTCAACCTTTCCGAGGAGATTTTCAATCACATCAATTTTACCGGAAATTTTAGCCCCGCCCAGAACTGCGGCAAAGGGCCTTTGCGGGTCAGCCAGAGCCAGTCCCAGATAACGCAATTCCTTTTCCATCAAAAAACCGGCGACCGACTGGGAAAAATAATGCGTGACACCTTCCGTGGAAGCATGGGCGCGATGTGCCGAGCCGAAAGCATCATTGACATAAATATCCCCCAGCGAAGACAGCTTCCGGGCGAACCCGGAGTCATTTTTTTCTTCTTCGGGGTGAAAACGCAGATTTTCAAGCAGGATGCAGTCGCCTTCCTTCATTTTGCCGACTAAATTAGAGGCCTCGGGACCAATACAATCCTCGGCAAATTTCACCTCCCGACCCAGCAGTTCCGACAGCTTCTCGGCTACCGGGTGCAATGACATTTAAGCGACCGGTTTACCCTTGGGGCGGCCAAGATGCGAACAGGCGATAACCTTACCGCCGTCCCGGGTAATTTTCTGTATAGTCGGCAGGGCGCTCCGAATCCGCCGGTCATCAGTAATCTTAAGCTGCTTGTCCAGCGGGACGTTAAAATCCACCCGCAGAAGCACCCTCCTACCCCGAAAATTAATATCAGATACGGTAAGTTTATTCATTACTCACTCCTCTCTTCTTTACAGCATCATCCTCAGCATATCCACCATGCGGCAGGAGAAACCCCATTCGTTGTCGTACCAGCTGAAAACCTTGGCCAGGTTGCCATGTACGGCGGTCAGTTCACTGTCGAATACCGAACCATGGGGATTGCCGATTATATCCACCGAGACAATCGGGTCATCGCAATACTGCAGGGTTTTAGACAAGGGTCCCGACTCGGCAGCTTTTTTCATGGCGGCATTTATTTGTTCAACAGTCGCTTCTTTTTCCAGAACAACAGCCAGGTCCACCAGCGAAGCATCGGGGGTGGGAACCCGGATAGCAATCCCGTCCATCTTTCCTTTCATCGCCGGAATGACTTCGGCGATGGCTTTTGCCGCCCCGGTGGTGGTGGGTACCATGGACAGGGCAGCCGCCCGGGCGCGACGAAGGTCCTTATGGGGGGCATCCTGAAGACGCTGGTCCGCCGTATAGGCATGAATGGTCGTCATAAAGCCTTTAACGATACCAAAATTATCCAGAAGGACTTTAACCACCGGCGCCAGACAGTTGGTCGTGCAGGAACCGATGGAGATAATATGATGTTTTGCCTTATCGTACTGGTCGGAATTGACACCCAGGATAAAGGTGCCGTCATGCTTTTTTGCCGGAGCGGAAATCAAAACTTTCTTGGCTCCGGCGGCAATGTGCTTACCGGCCGTTTCCTTGTCGCGAAACAGACCGGTGCATTCCAGGATTATGTCGGCACCGAGTTTCGCCCAGGGAAGATTGGCGGGGTCACGCTCAGCCAGAACCGGAATTTTCTTTCCCTTTACCACCAGATTAGTACCGTCGACTTCGACCGGGTCGGGATAACGACCGTGTATGGAGTCGTATTTCAAAAGATGTGCCAGCGTTTTGGCATCGGTAATATCATTGATGCCGACAAACTCGATATCCGTTCCGCGGGCGGCCTTAAAAACCAGCCGGCCAATGCGACCGAATCCATTAATACCTACTTTCATTATTTCCTCCTGAAAACAGCATATTACTTACCTGATTCAAATAAATATTTAACTCCCACCGAAATGCTGAGAGCATCAAAATTGGATATATCCACAATTGTATTGGAAAGAGAAATCGGCATATATTTGACATTCATATCCAGGCCGATTGTCCCGGAAAGCGGCCAGTCAAAACCACCGCCCACGACATAATTAAAGTCTGTTCCCGATTTCTCGTTGAAGACCCTGAAGAAATCATAATCAGTGGTGAACTGAACATCATGACGGCCATAATATAACCCCCCGCCGGCTGTTATATAAGGGTATAATTTACCCAGCATACGCGGCAGAGGATATAATTTTACATGTGCCAGGATGGAATAAACCACCAGGTTGCCCACATAAGAATAACGACCATCATACAGGGTGACATTCCCGCGGTTGACAAAACCCAGAGAAAACTCGAACATAAGCCGCGGATTAAGACGATAAGCCCCAAAGCCTTCAAAATAAAAATTAGTATTGCCAATATCCATTTTATATGATACTACCGAGCTGTCCCGGCCGGACGGTTCATCCCCCTGGTTGAGCCATACCCCCAGCCTGATCCCGGCCTGATGCCGTTTGTCAAAGGGCAAGCTCTTATCGTAACTGTCTCTTACCTGAACCTGGCTTTTACCCGGGGTGGGAAGAAAAGCCAAAACCATTATAATCAAAAGATATTTCTTCATATTCCTGAAATTACCAGTCACCTATATCAGCCTATATCGACTAAAAAACACCATACCTTACGAAAACTAATACGTCACAACGGCTTTATCTGACAATCAAATATCAACATAAAGTTTAGATAACAGGCCACTTGAAGGATGTCAAGTTTTTTGCGTTTTCTAATACTACATGGTAAAACATACCTAAAACAGTATGGTTACAAAATCAGGACTCCGGCTCATAAAAAATAATGCGGCTGCGGGCATAATCAAAAAGGAGAATGAATTTTTCCAGAAGCATATTGCCGATGTTTCCGGCTATTTCCTCCGAGCCTGACAGCCCGATGCTTTCCTCCGGCAAAACGACGGTCAGGGAATGAAGTTGAATACCGGCAAAAACGAACGTTTCAGCTACAGCCGTTCGACCGGCTACGGAGCCGCCGATTCCACCGTAATCACGGGTTATTTCCTGAATGTCGGTCAGTGCCTTATCCAGCTCGTTGGTTTTAACGAATTTACTATGCAGAATAAGGGTAAAAGGATTACCCAGGTCGATAATGAAACGACCAGGAATTCCATTCAGGTCGGCTTCAATACTCGGTACTTGCATGGATAAATGAAAAGGCACAACCACACCGTTATCCGGGGGCAAGAAGCTGTCCGGATTAAAGACAGTAATTGTCGAATTTTTATAATTTATCATTACCGGAAAACGAGAAAGTAAATCATAACCAAGAATCCCGCCAAACTCAAGACTGTCCCGGCCGGGTTGACTAATACCGACAAGGTCCAGAGCCCCGGCCACCTGATTGAAAAGCGTCAGTTCTCCGATGACTATTGAATCCGAACGAACCAGTTTTACTTTGTCAAACCCTCCCATTCCCTTAGCCGGCAGAAAACCCACTTCCGGTAACGACAAGTCTTTGAGTATGCCGGAATTGAAGGTATTCCCGGACGCGCCGCTGTCAAGCAGAAACCAGGCGGTTTTTTTCCCGTTGACGGCAGCTTTTATATAGATATGTCCGTTTCTATATTCGAAGTTGATTAAAACCTGAGTTTTATCTGCTGGAAACCTGAAATCAGCCGTCGCCTTTTCGGGTCTTGTAAATATTTTCGGGTTAAACGGCTCATCGAATTTTACCTCCTCGAGGGTGAATTCAGTAAACAAAACCTGGCCCTGCGTTTCCGCTCGGGAATGAAACGGAACCAGAACTTCGGCAATCCGGCGATAATCATCGACAGTCGTCAAAGCCACCAGATTATCCAGTTTCCCGCTGACAAAGCGACGGGTACCGGTAAGCATATCAAAGAACACCGTGACCGTATCCTCTCCCAGGGGATAAAAAGCCACCTGGTGGCAGGTGACGCCGTTTTTAACCGTCGGCCCGAGATACTCGAAAGCACCCTCCAGGCGCTCCGGGAAAAGATAGGCATATGCGGAAAAATATAAATCACTGAGAAAACTGTTTTTTTCATACCCCGCCATCTCGGAGACAAATCCGTTATGGTCTTTTTGCCAGGCTGTAATACCATCATAAGCCTGAACCAGGCGGAAATGGGTAAAATCAACTTCCAGATAAAAACGGTTGGGGGGCATGTAAAATTCTTCGAAGCGGCCATTAAGGCCGTTGATGTTAACCTTCCCCCGGGCATGATAGGACGTCATCCGGCTTAACCGTTCATACGCGGGCTGACCGCCGACAGAAACAATGAACAAGGAGTCAAGGTCGATAGCCGTAGCTGCCGGCAGGGCTAAAACCAGGATGAGAAAACCGTAAGCAGTTATTTTCAGAAATTTCCTGAAACTGTCCATTATAATTTTTATACTCTAAACGGCGTCCTAAAGTGGTTTTCTTTTTCGGGTCAGTATTCCTGCCAGCGGTAATCAGCCGATATTATCAAACCGATAAGCGCCCATGACAGAACCAGCGAGGTTCCGCCATAACTTATAAACGGCAGGGGTAAACCGGTTACGGGCATGAAACCCAGAGTCATGCCGATGTTGATGACAAACTGGAAAAGGAGAATGGCCGCGGCGCCCATAACAACCATGGACGCAAAACGGTTCCGGCAACGAGCGGCAATTCGTATGGAACGGTATAAAATGAAACCAAAAAGAAAAATAACGACCAGAGCGCCCCATAAACCGAACTCTTCGCCTATAACGGAAAAGATAAAGTCCGTATGCCGTTCCGGGAGAAAATCAAGACGGGACTGGGAACCGTTCAAAAAACCTTTACCCAAAATACCGCCCGAACCGATCGCAATCTTGGATTGAATTATCTGATAACCGGCACCCCTCGGGTCCATGCCGGGGTCGAAAAAGGTTTTAATACGCAAGCGCTGATACTCGGCCAGGCGATTCCAGATAAAAGGCGTTATGATCCCGAAAGCCAGGTTAAAAATAACCACCACCGTACTGTTAACCACCCCGGGTTTTAAAAAAGTCAGAAAGGACAAAAGCACCACGAAATAAATTGCCCAGGACAACCAGTGCGAAGCGGTTACAAGGGATAATAACGGCGAGAGTAACAAAATCAAGTACCACGGCGACAGGCCTGACCAGAACCATAAGGCAAACAGAATAACGAAAAAAACCAACGAAGTTCCAAGGTCGGGCTGTTTTAATATAAGCATTACCGGTACCAGAGTCATCAATCCGGAAAGAGCCAGGCGCCTTTTGGAGACAACGGGAAGTTTCGTGTAAGCGAAAAAACGGGACAGTGCCAGAACCAGGGCGAGCTTGGCCATATCGGAGGGCGCCAGGTTTATCGGTCCGAATGAAAACCACCGGGCGGCGCCGCCCCGCGAAGTCCCGATCACCAGCACCAGGACCAAAAGAATCAGCACCACGAAATAAAGAAGGTAGGCGCTGAGGTCAAAAATTCTGAACGGCAGATGAACAATTGCCGTAAAAACCACCAGGGCAACAAAAAGCCAGATAAGTTGTCTCAGGTAGTAGCTTTGAAGATAATCGGAATCGGCATAATACTGAGCCGAAAATATGAGAACAATGCCGATCAGCGATAACGCCAGAGCGGCGGCAATAAGTTTCCAGTCAATTTGTCGATAATCCAGCATCACGGTTTACCCGCACTTGAAATACGCGCCAGATCTTCGGGCATCCTTTTTTTATTCATGTAAGTTCTGATTACCTTCCCTACCAGCGGGGCTGCTACCTCCGAACCATGACCGGCATTTTCCACAATAGCACAAACGACAATTTCAGGATTTTCCAGGGGTGCCACCCCGACGAACCAGGAGTGTTCATCGCCATGAGGATTCTGTGACGTACCGGTTTTGCCACCCACTGAATAGTATTTGTTCCTTAAACTCCGGGCGGTTCCTCTTTCCCCCTCGACCACCAGCCGAATACCCTCGCACAGCAGGGCCAGGGTTTCGTCGGTGAACGGCAGCCTGAACGATACCACCGGGGACACGGAAATCACCTCTCCGTCGGGCCTGGTAATTTTCTTGACGATATGCGGACGATATACCAGACCGTTGTTGACCACGCCGCAGAAAAATTGCGCCAGCTGGAGCGGGGTTGACAGTATTTCCCCCTGGCCGATGGCATTATTAAGAACCAGGGTCTGTGTCCATTTCTTTTTGCCGTAACGGGTGTCATAATAGTCACTGTTGGGATTTAATCCGGCGGATTCATTGGGTAAATCCAGACCCGTGACATGCCCGAAACCGCTCTGACCGAAATAACGGCTCAAAACATCCACGCCCATTTTCAATCCCAGCTGATACATGTAGACATCGCACGATTGCTCGATGGCGTGGGCCGCGGTCAGCCGACCATGACCGTTGGCATACCAGCAGTGGAAAAACCGGTTACCGAACTGCATCCCGCCCAGACAGGGTTTAAAAGTCGTGCTTTCGTTGATGATGCCTTCTTCCATACCGGCTCCGACCGTCAACAGTTTGGTCGTGGAACCAGGCGGATACAAACCGTTAATCGGGCGGTTGAGCAGGGGATGGGAAACATCGTTGGAAATCGCCACCCATAAGCTTTCCGGGATGACCGACGAAAAAATATTGGCGTCATAATTTGGATAAGACAGCATGGCCAGGATCTCACCACTGCGGGGGTCGATGGCTACAATCGCTCCGCAACAGAAGGTATCGATTTCTTCCACCCCGGTCCGCTGTAAATCAAGGTCAATTGTCAGGTTTAAATCGGCGCCCGGTATGGCCTCTATTTTACCCCGACCTTCATAAGGACCGAGTATCTGACCGGTGGCCGAAACTTCAATATAAGCCGTACCTTCCTTACCCCGAAGCACGTTGTCATAATATTTCTCCAGGCCTTCCTTGCCAATCATGCTCCCCAGCCGGTAATTGTACATCCTATTTTTCGCCAGCTGTTCCTCGGAGACCTCGCCTACATACCCGGTGAAGGCTTCTGTTCCCATCCCGACCGGGTACTGCCGCACCCGTTCCATCTGGTAGCTGACACCCGGAAAATCACGGTTCTGTTCCTCGAGGACAGCCACGATTTCAAAGGGGATATCCTTCTTCACCGGCGTGGGCTGGTACCGGCTGACCATGTTCTTTTTAATTCGTTTACGGATTTCCAGAGTATCCAGACCTATCAGACGAGCCAGGTTGGGCAGGGTTCTGCCCTTGACTTCCTCGGCCGGAACCACCGAAATGGTATAGGAAGGGCGGTTGTCGATAATAACCCGGCCCTCACGGTCGTATACCACTCCCCGGCGGGGTACAATCGGGACCACCCGGATGCGATTATTTTCCGATTGTTTTAAAAATTCACTATGGCCGAAAAGCTGTAACTTAACCAGACCGAAAATCAATAGCAGTATAACCAGCCCGACCACTACCAGGCTGAATCGTTCTCGTCCGGCGTGTGAAATCTTATAGCGTTCCATACCCGTGTGTCAAAATATCGATTTAATCTTTTTAACCGTAATAATACCATCCTTGAAAAGGAAAAATATCAAGGCTATCACAGCAGTATATATTGACCCGGTGAGGATATTCAACCACAATTGGTAAAATTTAAGTCCGGCCTGGATAATGGAAGCACTTATATTGTGCAACAGGATACCGGCAAAAACCAGGAGCAGTTTGGTATATAGCGATTCCAGGTTAAGTTTTTCCCGGGCATGATAAGCCAGCAACCCCAGGAGCGCCAGCGCCAGCGCCTGCCAGCCCAGCATCCCCGGATTTACCGCCAGGACAATACCTACTACAAAACCAAACCAGACCGCCGCCAGCTCCGACTTATACAGAGCCACCGCCAGGACTATCAAAGCCGGCAGATTTATCGACGCTCCGTATATTGAGGTCATCTCGCGCCAGATTACCTGGTGCATACCGATCAATAACAAGTACAGGAAAAAAGGGATAAACTTCATAGGCCGTTCAACTTCAAAATAAACAATTCTTCAAGAGAATTAAAATTGACCGCCGGGGTCAGCCGGACTTCACAAAAAGGTTCTTCTTCGGGATAAACGACCTGGACCACCGTACCCACTTTCAGACCCGGCGGATAGATGCCTCCCAGCCCCGAAGATACAATTATATTGCCCGGGGCGATGGTCCCCTGAATCGGGAAGTTATCAAGCACCATGCCCTCGACAATACTGTATTTGACAATGCCCATCTCACGACTTTCCTCTACCCTTGCAGCCACCCGACTGGTGGGGTCCGTTAAAAGTTGCACCGAGGCATAATCATTTGAAACGGCAATTATCCGCCCGATTAAACCTTCCTGGTTAATAATCGGCTGATTGATATAAAGCGAATCCTTCAACCCGCGATTAATAACCACCGCGGTTGGCATCTTATCCCCTCCCACCGAAATAACCTTGGCCGGGATAAGGCTGTAACCGACCGGCGGTTCAAATCCCAGGACCGCTCGAAGGCGTTCATTTTCAAGCCGGGCTTCCTCAAGCATCGATATCCTGACCGAGGCTTGCACCAGCGCTTCCTGAAGTTGCTCGTTTCTTCGGTCAACATTTACCAGACCATCGAAAAAATTCTTAACAATGAAAAAAGGATAATTAAAAACGGAAACCGTTACCTGGCTTACCAGGCCGTTAATAGCCGGATTGTTGACCATGAGAATAATGGTCAGAATCAGTATGGCGGCGAAATGAAAATTGCGCCAGTATCTTGAAAACAGGTTGGAAATCCAATTCATCGATAGAGCCGTCCTGGCCTCATATATGCTTTTTTTATTCTATTTCATCCATCAAAGCCAGAACATCGCCGGGCGATGTGGCTTTCATCAGTTTTTCCCGGTTCTCACCCAGTTTCATGAGATAGGAAAGACGCGCCATCACATTCAAATGCGCCCCGATAGCGTCTTCGGGAGCGGCGATCAAAAAGAACAGGTGTACCGGCCGATGGTCCATGGCGTCGAAATCTATTCCCTTATCGCTGCGGCCAAATGCGATAACGATTCCCTTGGCGGAACGGGTCTTGGCATGCGGAAAAGCCACCCCGTAACCCACCCCGGTAGTGACCAGATTTTCACGGTCTTTGACATCTTTGAGTAACTGAACCGGGTCCTTAATCATATTGGAACTTGCCGCCAGATTCACCAGCTCCTCAATTACTTTTTCCTTATTGGTCGTCTTTAAATTGAACACGACCAGGCTTTCATCACAAAACTTGGAAAGTTTCATTTTATATTTCCTTATTGAATAGTCTCGGCTTCATCTATCAACAGTACCGGAATATCATCAACGACCCGGTAACTCAACCGGCATTGATGACAGTCAAGGCGGTTTTTGTCCTGGTTATAATCCATTTCTCCCTTGCATCTGGGACAGGCCAGTTTTTCCAGAAGTTCACGGGATAACACCATATAATTTCCTTACAGCTCTCGATACTCACCCATACGGCGGTATTTTTCAAGGCGCTTTTTGAGTAAGTTTTCAACGTTTTCTTTACTCAGTTCATCCAGAGTGGCCAGGATTTCTTTTTTAACCGTATGGGCGGCGGCGGCATGGTCGCGGTGAGCTCCGTTGGGTGGCTCCGGTAAAATTTTATCGATAATCCCCAATTCCATCAAATCGGGGGCGGTCAGTTTCAAAGCTTCCGCCGCCAGGGGAGCGTTGGCCGCATCCCGCCATAAAATAGCGGCGCAACCTTCGGGTGATATCACCGAGTACCAGGCATATTCCAGCATCACAACCTTGTCGCCGATGCCAATACCCAGAGCCCCGCCGGAAGCACCCTCGCCGATAATTACTACCACAATCGGGACCTTAATCTGGAACATGACCCAGATATTCCGGGCGATTGCTTCCGCCTGACCTCTCTCCTCGGCGCCGATACCCGGATAAGCTCCGGGAGTATCGATAAGAATGACGATGGGGATATTAAACTTCTCGGCCAGATAAAAAAGACGTCGTGCCTTGCGGTAACCTTCCGGATGAGCCATTCCGAAATTACGTTCCAGTTTCTGCTTGGTATCACGACCTTTTTGTTGCCCGACAAACATCACCGGACGGCCGTCGATACGGCCGAATCCGCCCACCACGGCCTTGTCATCGGCAAAATATCTGTCTCCGTGCAACTCAATAAAATCCGTGCTGATCAATTTGATATAATCAAGGGTGTAAGGCCGGCGGGGATGCCTGGAAAGCTGGACTTTTTGCCAGCGAGTCAGATTGGAGTAAATTTCATCACGCAGATGGTCAAGTTTCTTTTGAAGTGATTCGATTTCATGCTGCAGCTCGATATTCTCCCCCATCGAAAAATCTTTCATGTCGGATATTTTTTTTTCGAGTTCTATTATCGGCCGCTCAAAATCAAGTTGTATTCCATTATGCATATTGCCGTTATCTTCTCTGTCAAATATCATCTTTTTTTATTACAACCGTCTTTTTTTAAAACGGTTCAAATTGGTCATAAAGATAAAAAATAAAGCGAAAATAACAACCATAAAAAGGACTAAAAAGCCAAAGACTTTTAACCGGTTACCGTAAAACATGGCCAGGGCAAACAGACCAAAAATAACCGAAAGCAGGTAAAAAACCACAATCACCCAGCGATATGACAACCCGGCCAGGGTAAGGTAGTGGAAAATATGCCGACGGTCGGCTTTCATTACATTTTTACCGGCTATCAAACGGCGTAAAAAAGAAATGACCGTCTCCAGCAGAGGTACGCCCAGAGCTAAAAGAGGTACATAGAGCGCCGCCGCCGTATAAGACCGCACCGGCACCAGCAACGAGATGACAGCAAAATAATACCCGATTTGCAAAGAACCGGAATCCCCCAGAAATATCCTGGCCGGGTAGCGGTTGTAATAAAGAAAAACCAGTAGGAAACCTATCAAAGCATAAGCGAAGACCATAACCTGCCCCAGATTATACAGATGGCCGATTATAACCATCGTTATAATCCCGATCAGGGATACCCCGGCCGCCAAACCATCAAGACCATCTATCAGGTTAATGGCATTGGTTAACATAACCACCCACAAAACCGTGATAAGAACTGAGAATTGACCAATTGCCAGTTGTCCATAATAGGGGATGGTGACAGGGTCTATTTTCAAACCACCCATAAAGAGCACCAGACCCGCCGCGATTTCAGCCGATAGTTTCACCCAGGCGGAAACGGGTGCCAAGTCGTCAGATAGTCCGACCAGAAAAATAATCAAAGCGCCGAGAAAAACATACAGAATCACCCCCCCCAAAGTATCCGTCACGGCTCCGGCAATTATCAAATAACCTGTTACCGTACACCATATTACGATAAACAAGCCCACTCCGCCAAGAAGGGGCGTCGGGTGCCGGTGGCGCTTATGTTGACCGGGTAAATCCAGAAATCCGTGCTTGTGGCAGTATTTTATTATCAGTGGGATAGTAATTCGCCCCAGTAGCAGGCTGAAAATAATGACCGATAACCACGATATCAGATTCACTTATTACCCCTTCTGACGACGGTCAGGTAAGATAATCATGAACATAAAATTAAAAATCAAAAGCAGGGGTAAAAGGAAATATGAAAAAAAATTGGGATAATGTTTCAAAAAATATTTCCAGACGGAGCGATGATGATACCAGCTCCTTTTCACTTTGCCGGTTCGGCTGCCTTTACCCCAGTCATGAATCGCCCCGGCAGCGGGAACAAAAAGATTTATGTATCCGGCCTTTACAACTCTCAGGGAAAGGTCGGTATCTTCCATAAACATGAAAAAACGCGGGTCGAAACCGCCGAGTTTGTCGAAAGTGTTTTTTTTTATCATCATTACCGTACCCGCCACCGCCGGGACGATGGTTGTTTCAGTAAAATCCGGCAGGGTATAAGTGACCAAGCGTGCCCCGGCACTGCTGAGAATCTGTGCCAGGAAGGAACCCCGGGAAAAGATGATATTTTTCAAGGTAGGGAAATTACGACAGGTCGGATGAAAGGAACCGTCGCGCAATCGGCACCGCGCCGCCGCCAGACCGATTTTTTCATTATCCTCGAAAACCTCACGCAGTTTGACGATAGCTTCACGGTCAATTTTGATATCGGGATTGATGAAAAGTAAAAACTCGCCGGTCGCCCGGTGTGCTCCCTGGTTGCAGCCGGAAGCAAAACCGATATTTTCCCGGTTCCTCAGTATCTCCGCGCTGGGGAAGATTTTCCTGATGGTTTCAGCCGGCTCGTCGCCGGAGGCATTATCCACCACCAGCAGTTCAAACTCCAGTCCGGTTACAGCCCGGCGAAGACTTTCCAGGCACTCGCCCAGTATTCCCAGCGAATTATGAATAACGATGATGATGGAAACGCTGTTTTTTTTGGTCAAGGTCAAAGTGCTTAATTAAACTTACCTAAAATTGATTTTATCCTTAATAGCCAGACCATCCAGACCGCTTCACGAACGATTTTCTTGGACATCTTGGACTGACCGGCAATTCTATCGACAAAAATTATGGGAATTTCTTTGATTCGAAAACCTTTTTTCCAGGCCCGCATGGACATCTCTATCTGAAAAGAATAACCGGTGGAGTGGACATCGTCAAGATTGATAGCTTCCAGGACCTGGCGGCGAAAACACTTGAAGCCCCCGGTAGCGTCATGCAGGGGCAAACCGGTTATTATTCGGGTATAGACATTGGCGAAATAAGACAAAAGCAGCCGCGACATGGGCCAGTTGATGACATTCACCCCGCTGATATACCGGGAACCAATAACCAGGTCATATTCCTGAATAGTCTTGAGAAAATCCTTGAGATACTCCGGGCCATGGGAAAAATCGGCATCCATTTCAAAGATAAAATCAAATTTATTTTCAATAGCCCATTTGAATCCGGCGATATAGGCTCGTCCCAGACCCTCCTTTTTTTCGCGGTGCAGGACCTTAACATTATTTAACTGGGCGGCCAGCTGGTCGGCGATTTCCCCCGTACCATCAGGTGAGTTGTCGTCGACAATCAATACATGAATACGCGGGTCCAGCGGCAAAACGGCATGCACGATTTTTTTTATGTTATCGCGTTCATTGTAAGTCGGGAAAATAATCAGGGCGCGCTGCGATGGAGTCATAGCGATATTTCTTCCTCTTTAGAGTTTTTCTTTCGCGAACGATTCATATGGAATACCACCACCGCCAGTAGATAAAACGAGGTCAGCCAGGTTACCAGGCGACCGGTTTTGTAGCGGGGTGAATCATATTTAAACAGAATCTCGCCGGCACCGGCCGGGACGACTACCGCCCGGAAGGTCCCGTAGGCACGTAAAAGTTCCGCCGGCCGGCCGTCGATTAAAACCTGCCAGGCGTCAAAATAATTATCGGTCATCACCAGGATTTTATTGGTGGCGCAGGACAATCCCACCAGAACGGAATCGTAATCGTATTCCTTTATCCAGGCTGAATCGGCATTCAGGCTGTCAGGGTAAACGGGCAGGGCCGGCTCCTTCTCAAGATAGACCACCTTCCGGAAATCATCTTCACCTTTCAAGATTATCGGGTAAATATCCTGGCGGTCGGGTACAACTCTATACCGGTCACACAGATACACCCGGGGATAGGCGTTATTGTTGTCAACAATCCGGGTGGTACCGAAAGTCGCGGCGGTGACCGCCGTTTTTTCACCGAAATAACTGGGCGGAATATTCTGACCGGTGGATAAAAGCAAATATTTCACACCGGCCAGGTTCAAAAAGAAGGGATTGGTTCGGTTTACCATTTCGAGATCGGAA
>JAQUSF010000167.1 GCA_028715215.1 Candidatus Zixiibacteriota bacterium | reverse complement strand
TGCCAACCCGATTGTCGTAACCGGGCACATGATTCAAGGAAATTAATCGGTGACCGTTTTTAAGTCAAGACGAAACCGGCCTTACGACTCAGCCTGTTAACGGGCACCCGCGTATCAAAAAGGGACCTATAATACCTTTCTTTTTTTCAAGAATATAATTGTCAGGGCCAAAAATGAAAGGGTAACAAAGGCGAAGACAAAATACATCAGCTCGACCCCGACGGCTTGCTGCTGGACAAAAACCGGCAGGTATCGCAGGAAGGTGTTGAACAGTACCAGGCCGGTAAGGCAGAAGACAATTCTTCGGGAAGTACCTGACAAAGCATAGCCCAGAACCGTTCCCGAAAGGGCGTGAAAGAGTATCAGGAAACTGCTCTCCAGCAAAGCGCCCGAAAACAGATTTAGAATGCCGATGGGACGCGCCAGGTAGCAGGCTTCCATGAAACCGAAACCCACTCCGCAGAAAGTGCCAATATAAAGGAACCTGTTTTCACGAATCCTGAATCCAAAGAGGACCACAATAATGGTTGCCAGCTTCACTGTTTCCTGTATAAGGCCGGCCGCCAAAGCCGGTAACCAGCCGCTCACGTAAAGAGAACCGCCGGCGGTTACCAGCGGCACCAACCATCGCGTTATAATGTATTTCTGTATGGGAATCTGCGTTACCAGCATCAGAAAATACACGACCGCCCCGATTAAGAAAGCCAGGTATGAAAACCGCCACCTGAATCCCCCCAGGGCTAAAAACAGGGCTGAAAAAACCGCCACTATCAGATAAAACACGTATGATGGCAAGGCTGAAAGAAAGGTGTTAAAACCGTATTTCAGCGGCGTCGGGGAAGGTGGCTTTTGCCGCACCAGGTCAAGGTACGCGCGGATTCGGTAATGGGGAAAATCAAGTCTTACCAGTTTTCCGTCCCGGGTCAAAAAGGCATGAAACTCCTGTGGCAAGGTTAAATGAATTTGATAAACCGAATCGAATTTGTTTTGATAGAGCTCTTTGTACAAAAAAGCATCTACCGTTCCAAATAACGGCTCTTTATACATGGATTGAGGCAAATACAGAGAATCGACAAGGGTATCTCCTGCCCGGATATTCTTCATGGCTAAAAAAAGTTCGAGCTGGTCGACAAAATAATTTTCCCAGGCAAAGAAATCATCAGGAAAGGGGATTGTCCTGCTTTCTTTCTTTCCGGAACGGGTAAAAAAACCCTCGAGAACATCACCTTTCAATTCAAATTCGAACTTTTCGGTGATATCGTTGATCTTGATTTTCAGTTTATCACCCAGGTAATAACCTTCATCGGAAACATAACGGTCACCCTGGATATCCATTACCAGCTGGTTGTCGGGACGGCGATAATTGATGGCTAATTTATTATTAATGACGTAACCATGCCGGCCGTTTATTTCGATTTCTTCTTTCACAACTGAAATTAGCTGGCCGATAGTACTGTCACGGGAAACGAAAGTCCACAGGCGGGTTTCGCCGACGGGCCGGTACCCGGCAAAAGCCGGCACATTTTGCCCCGAGCGAACCGGCGGGACTTTTTCAGCCTGAGAATAAACCGGTATCGAAAAATATAACATCAATACCAGACCGAATATGTTCAATTTGCCCACCATAGCCACTGGAAAGTAACAATTATTAATATCTTGTCAAACAAAAATCACAGCCGCACAGCCGAACCGGACATATTTACAGTAGTAATTTTACTTAATAGATGAGAAATGATTTTATATGATAATTGCGAGGCTTCGTCAAGAAATACGATATACTCGCCGGCGGCAGTGTTCTCGGCCGTATCGGATATGACGCGAATAATTACAAAAGGAACCCGGTTCATAAAGCATACCTGCCCGACGGCGCCGCCTTCCATTTCCGTAGCCACGGCTCCGAATTCCCGTTGTAACCAGCAGATCTTTTTTTTATCAGATATAAAAGTATCGCCGGTGGCGATAGTTCCCACCAGCATCTGACCAATTTCAGGTTCAATCACAGCGGTATCTTCATAAGCCTCGCAAGCAGCCCGAACCAGAGCCGGACTGGCTTCTATCATCCGTGCCAAATCGGGTATTTCACCCGGCCTTCGTCCAAAAGCGGTCAGGTCAATATCATATTGGACGACGTAGTTAGAAATGACGATATCACCGGGTTTAAGGTTGGGCACAAGGCTACCGGCCAGACCGGAAAAAATAACCGCTTTCACTCCAAAACGGTCAATCAATAACTGTGTGGCAACTGCGGCATTGACTTTACCCACCCCGCAACGGAGTAAAATGACTTTTTGACCGGCCAAATTGCCAAAGTGAAATTCAATCCCGGACTGAACAACCACCTGTTCCAGCTCAAGGTTATCTTTTAAAAGAGTTATTTCCTCTTCCAGAGCGCTTATAAGGCCAATCATCAAATGCCCCCGAAATAAAGGAGTTATTCTTTTAATATCGGTTAAATATCGTAATAATAAAGTACTTCAGTGAGGAGCTTTCCAGGCAGTGATGACAAGATCCCGGGCAGACGGGGTGAAACGACGCTCAAGGAAGAGATCGGCATACTTCTTTATTTTGCTAAAACCGGTCGTTTTAAGAGTGGTTTCCATTTCATCCACTGTAAAATTATCAAAA
>JAQUSF010000166.1 GCA_028715215.1 Candidatus Zixiibacteriota bacterium | reverse complement strand
TTCGGATAAGGGCGTGGTGGCTGTCATCGGCGACTCCACTTTCTTCCACTCCGGTATAACCGGAATTCTTGATGCTGTTTATAATAAGAGTAATGTAACGACGATTATTTTGGACAACCGGGCTACCGCCATGACCGGGGGACAGGAACACCCCGGAACCGGCAGGACATTAATGGGAGAAGAAGTAGCCCACGTCGATATTGTTAAACTGGTAACGTCGCTGGGGGTTAAAAATGTTCGTCAGCTTGATCCTTACGACTATGATAAGACGCTGGCAGTTATTGAGGAGGAAATCGCCAAACCCGGACCTTCGGTAATTATCACCAACCGTCCCTGTGTCCTGATGCCCAAACGGATAATGGATGAACCGTATGTGGTCGACCTGGATATTTGTAATGGTTGTTCCCTTTGTTTCCGCATATCCTGTCCGGCCATCTCCGCGGCGGCGGAAAAGAACAAGCGCGGTAATCCCAAAGCGCAGATTGACCCGACTCTTTGCACCGGGTGTACTCTTTGTGCGCAGATTTGTCCTGAAGAAGCGATAATCCTCAAAAGCCGGTTTGTAAAGGTATAGGTGGCAATATGGATAACAACAGTTTCAATATATTGATTGTCGGGGTTGGCGGCCAGGGGGTGTTGCTGGCTTCTGAAATAATCTCTACCGTGGCTATGAATGCCGGGCTGGACGTAAAGAAATCGGAAGTTCATGGTATGTCTCAACGAGGCGGCGTGGTTTCCACGCATGTTAAAATGGCTCGGAAAGTTTACTCCCCGACTATCCAGCTGGGTCAGGCTGATGTCCTGCTGTCGTTCGAGCAGGCCGAGGCACTGAGGGCGATAAACTGGCTCAAAAAAGACGGCCTGGTAATTACCTCCACAACGGTTCTTATTCCTTCAATCGTAACTTCAACCAAAGGTCTCAGTTATCCCGGTGAGGCCGTGGCGGAGATAAAAAGAAAAGTGAAAAGGGTAATTGCCCTCGAGGCCGACCGGCTGGCAACCGAGCTGGGCAATCCCCGCCTGGTAAATACCATCCTCCTGGGCGTTTTATCCAATTATATGAATTTCGATAAGGAAGCCTGGCTGGAGACACTGAAAACCAAGGTTAAGGGAAAATTCGTGGATATAAACCTGAAGGCTTTTGAAGCCGGCAGGGAAATAAAATTAAACTAAATTGACGTTCAGGGTAGGTGATGTCTGACTATATCGTGGTGATTAATCCCGGGTCAACCTCGACGAAGGTGTCCCTGTTCGAGGGTGAAAAGATAGTTTCAGAGGAAAATTTCCGTTTGGATGCCGCAGAGCTGACCCGGTATGATAATGTTGCCGACCAGTTCGATTACCGTATGCAACCTATCAATCGCTGGCTCGAAGCCTGCCGGGTAAAAGCGGGGGAAGTAAAGGCGGTGGTTGGTCGCGGGGCGCCGTTGAAGCCGCTCGAAGGCGGTTCTTATGAAATTAATGACCAGATGCTGGACGATATCCGCAACCGTCGCTATTCCAACCATGCCTCCAATCTCGGAGCCATAATCGCCCGGCATCTGGGGGAACGTTTTGCCGCGCCGTCTTTAATTGCGGATCCCATCACGGTGGATAATTTTACCGACCTGGCCCGGGTGAGCGGCTTTCCGGAGATAGTCCGCCGCTGCCGGGCGCATACTTTAAATATTCGCGCGGTAGCCCGGCGGATTGCCGCCGGTGAAGGGAAGAAGCTTGAAGAAGTAAATTTTGTCGTGGTTCATATGGGCGGTGGCATATCGGTAGCCGCCCTGGAAGGGGGAAGGGTCGTCGATGTCAACGATGGTCTGTTGGGAATGGGGCCTTTTTCACCTGACCGGGCCGGTGCTTTACCGATTGGGGCGCTGGTCAAGCTCTGTTATTCGGGTAAATACAGTGAAGTTGAGTTGGTCGATAGACTTTCTCGAAAGGCCGGCCTTCAAGCCTACCTGGGAACCAATGACCTTCGCGAAGTCGAAAATATGATTGCCGGTGGCGATGAAAAGGCGCTCCTTTATTTTAATGCCATGGCTTACCAGATTGCCAAAGAAGCCGGTTGCGCCGCCGTGGTTTTAAAGGGGAATTTCGAAAGTATCATTTTGACCGGCGGTATGGCGAATTCAAAACGCCTGGTTGAAGAAATTAAGAAATATATTTCTTTCTTAGGGAAAGTCGTGGTTGTTCCCGGTGAATTTGAAATGGAAGCTCTCGCCACCGCCGGGATGCGGTACTTAAAAGGTGAAGAGATTTTAAAGAAATATTAGCTTTCCGGGTATTGGCATAATGGCTGAATATACTATCAGTTCCTCAAAAGAACTTATCGAAAGAGCGAAAACGATTGCGTCACTGGGACGCTGCAAAACGGTGGCGGTCGCGGCGGCTCAGGATACTGATGTCCTGGATGCGGTTGCGCAGGCCCAAAAAGAAGGTTTTCTTAACGGAATTCTGGTCGGCGATGCCGGGCTTATTAAAAAACTGGCGAATGAAAACTCCATTAATATTGATGACCTCGAGATAATTGATAAAAAAGATGTTACCGAAGCGGCTCATTATGCGGTGCGGCTGGCGGCGGATAAAAAAGCCGACGCCGTCATGAAGGGCTTCCTCCCGACTTCGTCGCTTTTAAAAGTTGTTCTGGATAAACAGTATGG
>JAQUSF010000120.1 GCA_028715215.1 Candidatus Zixiibacteriota bacterium | reverse complement strand
CTGGACCGCGAAATAATGAGAACCATGACGCAGGAGGAAGCCATCGCCGAATCGAAACGGTGCATGAGTTGCGGGATGTGCTTTGACTGCGGTACCTGCTGGAGTTTTTGTCAGGATAATGCCATTATTAAACCGCTGGTGAAGGGAGGCGAGTACAAGTTTAAAATGGAATTCTGTAATGGCTGTAAGAAATGCGCCGAGAACTGTCCCTGCGGATATATCGAAATGCATTAACGGCTTTTGAAAATATTTAAATATCAATAATTAACATAATTGGAGGAAATACAATGGCGATCTTTCAACACGGCAGCGTCAGCATCGATGTCGATGAAGACGGTTTCATGCAGGAACCTGATAAGTGGAATGAAGAAGTTGCCAAGGCTCTGGCGACCACCGAGGGTGTGGATGATATGACCGAAGACCATTGGAAACTGGTAAACTACCTGAGGGATTATTATCTGAAATACGGTATTGCTCCCATGATTCGTAAGCTCTGTAAAGAGACCGGCTTCTCCCTGAAAAAGGTTTATGAGCTGTTTCCGTCAGGCCCGGCCAAAGGTGCCTGCAAAGTAGCCGGTTTGTCCAAACCGACCGGTTGTGTCTGATTAATTTTTTGGTTAGAGCGGGGACTTTTTTAACCGCTTTAAAGTCCCCCGCTTTCGTTTATTCAAAAATATTCCGGTAGTGATTTTTAGTGATGAAGTTAAAAGAATTCCTGGCAAAGAATAAAAAAGTCATTCTGGAAAGATGGTTCGATCGCATTATTGACAGTTATCCTGCCGACAGTTCCAATTTTTTACGCCATGAAAGGAACCGCTTTGACAATCCGGTCGGCTATACCATATCCCGGGATATCGAATACCTGTACGATGCTCTGTGCGGTGGCATGGCCGATGACCGGCTGGGAACGTGTCTGGAAAACATCGTCAGGATACGGGCGGTTCAGGATTTCACTCCCTCGCAGGCGATGGCGTTTATCCCTGTCCTGAAAGATGTGGTTAAGGAAACACTGGCCGGACAAACGGGGGACTGTTCGACGGACTCTGAGCTGACGGACTTTAACCGGCGGGTTGACAGGCTTTGCCTGCTCGGTTTTGATGTCTATATGAAATGCCGGGAAAAAATTTATGAAATCAAGGCCAATGAAGCCAAAATGAGGGTGTACAAACTCCTTGAAAGAACCAATTTGCTTGATAGGGAATCGATAAATGAAGAATAATTCGAGGGAAACGGGCGGCGAAAGAGACAACATAAGCAGGAGGGACGGCTGATGCATCTTTTCTTCTCCCTGGCGGCTGTTCTGGTTCTGCTGATATTGGTTTTTATCGGTGTCGATGTCGTGGGCTGGCGCTATTTATTCGGGGTGGTTATCCCCATCGCGACAATCATTAGTTTTATTCTCGGCATGCTCTACCGGGTAATAAAATGGGCGCGTTCACCGGTACCATTTCGCATTCCCACCACCTGCGGTCAGCAGAAATCCCTGTCCTGGATAAAAGCCGGCAACCTGGAAAGTCCCCATAATATCTGGGGTGTGCTGGGCCGGATGGTGCTGGAGGTTTTATTTTTCCGGTCGCTCTTTCGTAATACCAAGGTGAGTTTGAAAGAAGGTCCGCGCCTGGTGTACGGTTCCACCAAGTGGTTGTGGCTGGGTGGCCTGGTCTTTCACTGGTCTTTCCTGGTTATCTTCGTCCGGCATTTTAAATTTTTTGCCGAACCGGTGCCGGCCTGGGTAATGGCGCTGCAGAATCTCGATGGTTTTTTTCAGGTCGGGTTACCGATTATTTATCTTACCGATATCGCTTTCCTGGCCGCCCTGACATTCCTTTTATTACGGCGGCTGGTGGACCCCAAACTTCGTTATATCTCCCTGGCGGCTGATTATTTTCCTCTTTTTCTTATTATAGGTATCGCTGTAACCGGTATTTTAATGAGATATTTTACCAAGGTGGATATTGTCGGCATCAAGGAAATGGCGATGGGCTGGCTGAACCTGGCGCCGGTGGTTCCGGCGGGTATCGGCACTCTGTTTTATATGCACCTGTTTCTGGTTTGCTGTTTGTTCATTTATTTTCCGTTCAGTAAACTTCTGCATATGGCCGGGGTGTTTTTCAGTCCGACCCGGAATCTGGCCAATACCAATCGGGTTAAACGGCATGTCAATCCCTGGGACTATTCCGTCAAGGTACACACTTACGAGGAGTACGAGGATGAGTTCCGGGACGTTATGAAAGCGGCTGAGATGCCTCTGGAGAAGGAGTGAAAATGGCGGAAAAACCCAAAAAACCTCAGGAATTAGTCCAGTCGATTGAATATAAGCCGCCCCGGAAAAGGTGGATGGACACACCGGTTGAATTTCACAAGGGTACTTTTAATTACAGTGCGGCGGTCGATAAACTTAAATACCTCGATCTGCCTTACCCGAGAAAGTGGCAGCCGACCGAGGAAGACTGGCAATTGCCGGACAACTGGCAGGAGATTATCCATAAAGGTTTTAAAGACCGGCTTGACAAGTACCGCTCTTTCCGGGTATTCATGGATATCTGTGTTCGTTGCGGCGCCTGTGCTGACAAATGTCATTATTTTATCGGTTCGGGCGACCCCCGGAACATGCCCGTTCTTCGGGCCGAGCTTCTCCGCTCCGTCTATCGCAACGATTTCACCACCGCCGGTAAGATTCTGGGCGGTCTGGCGGGCGGGCGCAAGTTGACCGTCAAAGTCCTCAAAGAATGGTTTTACTACTTCTACCAGTGCACCGAGTGTCGGCGTTGCAGCGTCTTCTGTCCCTACGGGATCGACACGGCGGAAATTACGATGATGGCGCGGGAGCTTCTGAACCTGGTCGGACTGAATATAGACTGGATCTGTACCCCCGCGGCCAACTGCTTTCGTACCGGCAACCACCTGGGAATCCAGCCGCACGGTTTTAAAGACAGTATCGAATTTGCGGTTGATGAACTGGAAGAACTGACCGGGGTGCGGGTGAATGCGCCTATCAACAAAAAAGGGGCGGAGATTCTCTTCGTGGCTCCGTCGGCGGATTATTTCGCCTCCCCGCACTATTATACCCTGCTGGGTTACCTGGCGCTCTTCCATGAGGTGGGGCTTGATTATACCTGGAGTTCATATGCGTCCGAGGGCGGCAATTTCGGGCTGTTTCATTCATATGAGACCATGAAACGACTCAATTCCAAAATTTACATGGAAGCCAAACGCCTCGGAGTGAAATGGGTTCTGGGCGGCGAATGCGGTCATATGTGGCGGGTAATACATCAGTATATGGACACCCTCAACGGCCCGGCGGATTTCCTCGAAGTGCCGGTGTCCCCGATAACCGGGACGAAGTTCGAACATGCCCGTTCGACCAGGATGGTACATATCATGGAGTTTACCTCGGATTTGATTCGCCACAACAAGATAAAACTTGACCCCGGGCGCAATGACCACTGGCGGGTAACCTTCCATGATTCCTGCAATCCCGCCAGAGCGATGGGGCTCATTGAGGAACCGCGTTATGTCATAAACCATGTTTGCAATAACTTTATCGAAATGCCCGAAAACACCATCAAGGAACAGACCTTCTGCTGCGGCAGCGGTTCCGGGCTGGGAACTGATGAAAACATGGAGATGCGTCTGCGCGGCGGCCTACCGAGGGCTAACGCCGTGAAATTCGTGCATGAGAAAAATGATGTTAATATCCTTTTATGTATCTGTGCCATCGATAAAGCCACTCTGCCGCCGTTACTTGAGTACTGGGTGCCGGATGTCGAGGTGGGCGGAATTCATGAAATGGTCGGCAACGCCCTGGTCATGACCGGTGAAAATGAGCGCCTTACTGACCTCAGGGGAACCCCTTACCCGGAAAAGGAGGGCGGCGAAAATGTATGATTCCGGAAAAGTGATTACCGGCATTATAGTCTTCCTGATAATAATCACCTTTCCTGTCTGGTATAACGTTGCCAGGGGGAAGGCGAATTATGTCCCGGAACTGGAATATCCGGTTGACACCGGGCGATGCGTGGCCGACTCGGCTTACATCCGGGCTTATCACATGGACCTTTTGAATACCTGGCGGGACCAGGTGGTGAGAGAGGGGATTCGGGTATATCGGGCGGCCGATGGCCGGACTTTTGAGATGAGTCTGTCCAACACCTGTATGAATTGTCATCAAAGTAAGGAAAATTTCTGTGACAAGTGCCATGATTACCTGAGTGTTTCACCGTACTGCTGGGATTGTCATATTGACCCGAAGGAGTTGAAGCGATGAAGATTGACAGAAGGAAATTTATCAAGTTTACCGGTCTGACAGCCATCGGACTGGCCGGCACTCCTGCAGCCAGAGCCTTTACGGGTGAGGATTCGCTGCTGGTGAATGAGGCCGGCCGACAACCTTCGGTGGAAAATCCCCTGACCGCCAAGCGCTGGGCGATGGTCATTAATCTGAAAAAATGTATCGCTCAGGATGGATGCACGAAATGTATCGATGCCTGTCATACGGTACACAACGTGCCCGATTTCGGCAATCCCAAGGATGAAATCAAGTGGATCTGGAAGGAATCTTTCGAGCATGCTTTTCATGAACAGGAGCATGAATTCATCAACGAGGCACTGAAACATGCCCCGACCCTGGTTTTCTGTAATCATTGTGACAACCCGCCGTGTGTGCGGGTCTGTCCCACCCAGGCGACCTGGAAAAGGGAGGAAGACGGCATTGTCATGATGGACTGGCACCGCTGTATCGGCTGTCGTTATTGTGTGGTGGCCTGTCCCTACGGTTCGCGCAGTTTCAACTGGCGAGACCCCCGGCCTTTCATAAAAGAGCTGCACCCGGATTTCCCCACCCGTGTCCGCGGGGTCGTGGAAAAATGCACTTTCTGTGAGGAAAGACTGGCCCGGGGACTCATGCCGGCCTGTGTCGAAGCCTGCCCCGAAAAAGCCATGGTCTTCGGCGATTTGGAAGACGCCGACTCCGAAGTCAGGGAACTGTTACGTAACAATTATACCATCCGTCGTAAGCCCTCCCTGGGGACAATGCCGGAAATTTATTATATAATATGAGGTGCTTATGCTGGAAAAGGCATTAAAAGGAACTAAGACTTACTGGACTCTGGTCATATCAATTATGGTGATAATGGGCGTTGCCTTTTTATTCTATCTCCGGCAGTACCATTACGGTCTGGGTGTGACCGGATTGAGCCGCGATGTTACCTGGGGCTTTTATATCGCCCAGTTCACTTTCCTGGTCGGGGTGGCGGCTTCGGCGGTAATGGTGGTGCTGCCTTATTATCTGCACAATTACAAGGCTTTTGGAAAAATAACCATCCTGGGCGAATTCCTGGCCATCGCGTCGGTGATAATGTGCATGACGTTCATCTTTGTCGATATGGGGCAGCCTTTTCGGATTCTGAACGTATTTCTGCACCCGACGCCGCATTCGCTGATGTTCTGGGATACGGTTGCCCTGGGCGGTTACCTGCTTTTGAATATTATTATCAGCCGGGTGGTGCTCGATGCCGAGCGGAAAGCCATTGCCCCGCCCGGATGGATCAAACCGGTTATTATCCTCTCGATTCCCTGGGCAATCAGCATTCACACGGTGACGGCTTTTCTCTATGCCGGTCTGGCCGCCCGGCCGTTCTGGCTGACGGCGGTTCTGGCGCCGCGGTTTCTGGCTTCTGCCTTTTCGTCCGGTCCCGCGCTTTTAATCCTGCTCTGTTTGTTACTGAGGAAATATACCCGTTTCGACCCCGGTAAAGAACCGATTCAGAAACTGGCGCTGATTGCCACCTATGCCATGGCGGCCAACGTGTTTTTTATCCTGATGGAATTTTTTACCGCGTTGTACAGCGATATCCCCGAACACCTGATGCATTTCGAATATCTCTTTCTGGGGCTCGACGGTAAAACCAACCTGGTACCCTGGATGTGGACATCCGAAATCCTCGCTTTGATAGCCCTGGTTTTACTTATCAACCCCGGCACCCGACGCCGTGAAGGAACGTTGATACTCGCCTGTGTGATGGTGTTCATTTCCATCTGGATTGATAAGGGGATGGGCATGGTGGTTGGCGGTTTTATTCCCAATCCTCTGGGCAATGTTACGGAATATATGCCTACTTTTACCGAATTAATGATTTCCCTGGGTGTTTACGCCATGGGGTTGTTGCTGGTCACCGGCCTTTACAAGATTGCACTATCGGTGCGGGGGGAGGTCCGAGCCTGAAGAAAAAACGAAGATTGCGCTTGATTTTACAATCGTATTTGTTAGTTTAAAAAATAAATTTTTGGTGCAAAGGAAGGGGTTGTTTTCAAAAGACAACCCCATCTTTATCTATGGTGAAGAAACAAGACAAATCGGATATCGTGGTCATCGGGGGAGTGGCCGCCGGACCCAAGACGGCGGCGGTGCTGGCGCGCCGGCTGACCGGCCATAAAATTACCCTTTTCCAGAAAGAGAATCGTATCTCCTATGGTACCTGCGGCCTGCCGTATTTTGCCTCGGGCGATATAAACAGCTTCGATGAATTAACCTATACCTCGTACGGTGTGCCCCGTACGCCTGATTTTTTCCTGAATTCGAAGAATTTTGAAGTCCGGATATTGTCGGAAGTTTTAGACATAAACCGGACAAAAAAAACGGTAACGGTTAAAAATATCGACAGCGGCGAAACCTTCATACACGGCTACGGTAAACTGGTAATTGCCACCGGGGCCGTTCCCAACCGGCCACCGTTCCCGTGTCCGGCCTCGACGGTGGTCCGCTCCTTCACGCGTCCGGAAGACGCCATTCATTTCCGGCAGATGGTTCAGACCGGGCAGATTGAGAAAGTGGTTATAATCGGCGGCGGTTTTATCGGCTGTGAATTGGTCGAAGCCATGGCCGGGATGTGGGGCATCGAAACCGTCCTGGTGGAAAAAGAACCACAGGTGTTGCCTTTTATTCTCGACCGGGAAATGGCCGAACGGGTCAGGCATGAAATGGTGAAAAAAGAAATAACGGTCATGACCGGTGCCGAAGTGGAAAAAGTAGGTATCGGTCAGGACAACCGTCCGGAAGTACATATTAAAAAACACACGGTCCTGTCAGCCGATTATGTTTTTATCTGTGTGGGAGTGCACCCGGAATCATCTCTGGCGAAAGAATGCGGTCTTAAAATCGGTTCGACCGGCGGTATTGAGGTCAACAGCCGCCTTCAAACCTCGGATCCGGATATTTATGCCGGCGGCGATTGTGTGGAGGTAGAACACTTTATTACCGGGAAAAAAATATTCCTGCCGATGGGTTCCCTGGCTAATCGTCATGGCTGGGTCATAGCCGAAAATATCTGCGGTCACAAAAGAGAATTTCCCGGCGTCGTGGGTTCGTTTCTGGTCAAGGTATTTGATTTGAATATCGGTACTACCGGTTTATCGGAGCAGGCCGCCGCCCGGGAAGGTCTTGAGACCGGTTCGGTCCTGGGTTCGTTCCCGGACAAACCCGACTATTACCCCGAAGTAAAGACTTTTACCCTCAAACTGGTTTTTGAAATAAAAAGTGGCCGGTTACTGGGTTTACAGGCTGTCGGCGAGGGCGACATATGCCGCCGTGTGGATGTCTTTTCCGCTTTTTTACAACGTAAGGCAGCGGTCGAGGACCTTCTGCATTTTGAACACGGCTATGCCCCGCCTTATGCCGAAGCTCTTGACCCGTTACACCAGCTGGCGACGATGGTCATTGCTCAACGTGGCGGCACCAGCTTTCTAAAACCGGCCTTTGACTTTGACGGTTTTATGGAACATAACGGTTTGACGGATGTTATAGCTCTTGATGTTCGTGAACCGGAGGAGATCGAAGCTCATCCCTGGCGGATAGATGGTAGAAATAATGTTCAGCATGTTAATATACCATTGAACGATTTAAAAAAACGTCTGGACGAACTGGTCCGTACCAGAGAGATAGTAATCATGTGCCGGCGAGGCCCCCGGGCTTATCAGGCGTCGGTAATCCTGAAACAGGCCGGTTTCCATAAAGTTCATGTGATCGGCGGCGGTGCCCAGGCTTCGCTCTTATGATTTAAACAGGGAGTTATTGATAAATGGCGGAAATAAACTGGCAACTGGTTCTATGTGGGATTAACTATAAAACCTCGTCACTTGAGCAGAGAGAACCGTTACAATTAGGTCACGACGAAATAGCCGCGGCTCATTCTCTTCTCGGGACTATTCCCGGAGTGATGGAAGGGGTGATTTTATCCACCTGTAACCGTGTCGAGTTTTATTTTGTGGCGGAAAAGATACAGCCCCCGTTTGAAATTGTTAAGTTTTTCTTTAAAAGATGGAAGAATATTGATATTTCCTCGCTGGAAGAGTTATTTTATATCCGTAAAGGCAAGCATGCGGCGGGGCATCTTTTGCGGGTTGCCGCCGGAATAGATTCGATGGTGCTGGGTGAAAACCAGATTCTGAGCCAGATAAAAGATGCCTACAGTTCCGCCTGTGCCGTGCATATCGCCGGTAAAATTATTCATCGTCTTTTTCACCAGGCATTCCGGGCGGGTAAGCGGGTTCGTGCCGATACGGCTATGGGGCGCGGTGCTTGTTCGGTCAGCAGTGTGGCGGTGGAACTGCTAAAAACCAGAATCGATAAACTTGAAAAACCGTCCATACTGTTCATCGGTATCAACCGCATGACCGCCCTGGCCGCCGGCAACCTGGAAAATATCGAACACGGCAAATTCATTTTCGCCAACAGAACCGTGGAAAAAGCCCTGGCTTTTGCGAAAAAATATAACGGCGAAGGCCATCCCCTAGCAACGTTGCCGGAGTTATTGCCACGGGCTGATGTAGTCATATCCTGTACCGGCGCCAGGGAACCGGTCATTACCCGGGCGATGATGGATGCATGTCTGAAAAAATACCCCCGGCACCGGCTATTCATTATGGATATGGCGGTACCGCGCGATGTCGAGATTGAAAAGAATTATCACCCGGCTCTGGAACTATATGACCTTGAGGATATCGGGGAATTCGTCAAGGCCGGGCAAAAGATACGGGAAGAAGCGGTGCCCGAAGCCGAGCAGATAATTGAACGCCTGCTGGGTGAATTTATTTATTGGTTTGAACATCTTAAACACGAGCCGGTTTATAATGGCCTGGAAAAAGCCTTCGAAGATATCAGGTGCGAGGAAATCGCCGATTTGATGGATAAATTGCCTGATGAACTGAAGTTGGAATGTGAGGAAATTTCCCGTCGTTTGATTAAACGTCTGTTACAGGTGAAAGTAAGGACATCACAACATACCCGGACGGAGTGAATATGCCCAATAAATACCTGCCGGTTAATATTTCCCTGAAAGACCGGACCTGCCTGGTGGTGGGCGGAGGTAAAGTCGCCCTGCGTAAAATTGAAAACCTGCTGGATTACGAAGCTGACCTGACGGTGGTGGCTCCCGAAGTCGATAAACGCATTGAATTTTATGCTGAAAAAGGCAAGCTGAAACTGGAAAAGAGAAAGTATCAGTCACCCGAGGGAGCAACCTATGGCCTGGTAATATCGGCCAGCGACGATAACGCTGTCAAT
>JAQUSF010000165.1 GCA_028715215.1 Candidatus Zixiibacteriota bacterium | reverse complement strand
CGGATATCGTTCAACCCGGTGTAGCGATACCTGTTCATGAACAAATCATAGCTCCGGTCGGCATCCACCAGATTCTCTTTGGGTTCTCGTTCGAGCCGGTACAAGAGGCCCACCCGGGTGGCCCGGCTGCACAGGTTGAGCGGCGATTCGTCGTAAGGCGGCGACGAGAAATAAAGGGGCGCCTGCCAGCGATTTTCTATGACAATCTCGTCAACAATCATGTCCTGGACCCGCAGTACCCGGTTGTTGTACATGGTCGCCTGCATATATGCCATCCGGTTACGGGGACGGTCCTTGAACATCTTGTCCGGCCGGCTCACCTTCACCCCCGGCTGGATCTCGTATTCATTCCATAATATCTGTTCCTCGGTCAACGAAATGGGAACGCCATACTGGGTTTTCATCTGGTAAACGTACCAGTCGGTGCCCAAAAGCGAAAGATTCACCACCCGAATATCTTTACGATAATTGTAAACCTCCTGGAGACACCACAGGGGGAAGGTTTCGTTATCCCCGGTGGTAAAAAGGATGGCGTTTTCCTCGCAGGTATCCAGCATATCGGCGGCATAGGTATACGGAAGGTAATTATTGGAACGGTCGCTGGTTTTGTAATTATTGGCCAGGGATAAAACCGGCAGCAGAGCCAGAACGGTGGAGACATAGACGACTGTTTTCTGTATACCGGGTTTGATTTTTTCCAGTTGGTCCCGGATAAGGGTAATCAGGGCGGAAACGCCGGTGCCGATACAGATTCCGAAAAAGACAAAAGCCGGGGTGAAAAAATAATCCCGGTCACGGACTTCCAGATATGCGTCACCGGTGCGGGCATTGTAAAGAATGCCGTCGGCAAAATTCATGTACAAAACCAAACCCGCGGAACAAATGATAAAAAGAGTAAAAAAAGGCAGGCCGATTTCCAGCCGCTTGCGAATACTGACGTATAATCCCAGAAGTCCCAGCACCAGCAGGATAGTGAACGGCAGGCCCGGTTTCGAGTACTGCTCTTCGAAATATGACCAGAAGCCCATGTGGGGATGTCGGCCGAACTGATGTTGCCAGGTGCCCCGTCGCTGGAACATCCGGTCCACCATCGATTGCTGGCCGTACTGCCTGCGCTCCAGGAAATCAACGAAGGTCTTGAAACTCCGGGACGGATTATTCTCATTGATACGGGGATTCAGGGCGGAACGAATGGGAATAAACAGATGCACCGAAAAGCCGATAGCCGCCACCAGCAGAATCGCCATCGAAGTTTTCCAGCGCAGGTTAATATTAAAACGTTTTGAAACCAGGGCTAAAATTACCAGGGCGCCGAAACCGACCGGGATCACGACCATGAAAGTGGCGAAGCCAATCATGATGGATGATACCGCGGCCGTAGCCACCACTATCCCCCAGTCAAGCTTTTTGTAAAGCATAATTAAAAGCACCAGGCCTATAAGACCGGACACCAGGTAGAACATGTCCACACCGCCGCGGCCCTCGGAGAACAACACAATCAGCAGCAGTTCGACAAGGACAAAACCGCAAACCAGCAGCCAATCACGGGGTGCGGCATCGTCCTTCAAAATAAAAAAGACGGCACACATCGGAACTACCAGGAAAACCGTCAGGTGTATTCCCACGCCGACCAGCGCCAGGTAAAAAACCAGAATCATTGTCCGGGCGGCACTATACGTTCCCCGTTCCTCAAAATAACGAACCGTCAGCCAGACCATCATGACCATCAAGGCCAGGCTCAGACCGTAAACCTCAGTCTCCACCGAGTTGCCCCAGTTGGTTTCGGAAAAAGCCACAAAAAAGCCCGCCGCTATCCCCCCGATATAAGCAATAATTCGATTCAACCGCTCATTTCTCTTATCCCCGTAAAAATAACCGACCAGACGAACCGTTAAAAGATAGCTGAACATGGCGGTTAAAGCCGATGAAATGACTGACAGGTAGTTGACCCGGTAGGAAATATCTTCCACCAGGGGAAGAATCGAAAAAATACGACCCAGAATAACAAACAAAGGTGTCCCGGGCGGGTGCGGAATACCGAGAATATACGAGCAGGCAATAAACTCGCCGCAATCCCAGAACGAAAGAGTTCTCTGAACTGTTAAAGCATAAACAATAAATGCACCCAGGAAAACCAGCCCGGCCAGGATTAAATTCATCCGGTCGCATCTATCCGATTTCATTACGAGATTTTCGGACAAAATCTCCTCCTCAAGTAACTTTCAAAAAAACCGATATTTTTTAATAAGATATTACAACAATTCAGGTTAAGATATAAAATGTAACTGTCATTCACAACTAATATTTTACTTCGAAAAGTAACTTCGAAATTAATATGAGTTGTGGCGGAGGTTAAGATGTTTGTCTGGTGCGGCGTACTTTTTTTCCTGGGAATTTTGGCTTTCATCGACTCCATTTTCAATATGGGAGAGGTTTTCAGAAAAGTCAATTCAGTTATGTTTATGCTGATATCTCTCGGGCTTTTGATTCGAACCACCACCAAGATTAAATCCCAGAAGATTGAAAACTACAAAAACAGGATTTTCAGCCTGGAACGCGAAGTCAAAGCCTTAAAGGAACATCATAAGCAGATGATTGATTTCTGATTCAGGAGATGTCCTTTTCCAGGCGGCGCATGATTTCCCTTACCTCGGATATGAAGGGGTAGTTGGGGAAGTTTTCCAGCAGAAATCGATAAATCTCCCGAGCTTCTTCTTT
>JAQUSF010000119.1 GCA_028715215.1 Candidatus Zixiibacteriota bacterium | reverse complement strand
AAAAAAGCATGAAAAAACCCATGGACCGTCAGGGCAAAAAGTAACGCCCGAACGGCTTTTTTAGCGCGGCCTATGAAATCTTCTCCAAACATCTTATCTTATTTATACCCTTAAGGAACACATATACAATATAAAAGTTACCGTTTGGTTATCACCTTTGAATCGACATCGAAATACCGCCACAATTTATCCTGCCCGACCCGGATACCAATCCTTCGGGAACGACCAATCCGAGGTGTCTTTTCAAAACGGTTTTCAAGATACAATACCGAGCCGGTCAAATCCAGACCGTTATGCTGACGGGTCAGACCGAAAGCGCGGCAGAATTTCCCCGGACCGTTTAATAGTTGTCCGTCCTTTTTGATACCGGGAGAGTTTTCGTACATTATTTCCAGGCCTTCGCAAGGTTCGGCGGCTCTTAAAAGAACGGCTGCACCAAAGCCTTTTTTTTCCGTGACAAAATTAAGGCAGAAATACATTCCGTAAATAAAATAGATATAAGAAAAACCCGGCAGACCGAACATCACCCGGTTACGCTCCGTCTCACCCCGGGCGGCATGACAGGCCGGGTCGTCATGACCGATATAAGCTTCCACCTCGACAATTCTTCCGGTCAGTCGGCCTTTCGGAGAATTATACACGATATATTTACCGAGTAAATCTCTGGCTACCAGACCGGTCGGTCGGTCATAAAAAGAACGGGGCAATTTCCGCGCTCGCTTATTCATCCGTTCCCCCTGTTTTTAATCTTCACTTTCACACAATAGTGGCGGAAGTAAAGCCGAAGCGGCCTCGAAATCGTATCCGATTTCACCAGGGGCATGGGCATCGGAACCGAGATGAGCTATTTCTACCCCGGCTTTTCTGGCGGTATTGATTATTTCCACGGAAGGGTAATAGTCGCTGAGCCCTTTTCGTATAGCGGCGGTATTAATTTCCAGAGCGGTTCGGGTTTCTTTCAGGGCTTCGAAAACCGCCACCATAAATGGCTGGTGGGCTCTTCTCAACCCCGTTCCATAATATTTTTCACCGTATTTTTTATAATAATCAAGGTGAGCGATAGTATCAAAAAGGTTACTTTGAGCAGCCCTGATGACTTCCTGAAAATATGTTTCCAGCATTTCGTTCATATTTCTGAAGTTTCTGAAACATTTCTCATAACACCCCGTACAGCAAAAACAAATATGGTTAAGTTCATGAATACCACAGAGAACATAATCAAAATGAAAGCGTTTCTTTAAGTTATCAACCATTTCTTCGCACTCCGGATACCAGCCGATTTCTATTCCCAGCTTTACCGCCAGACCACCCGGATAATACTTTTCGTGGGCTCTTTTAACAGCTTCGACATAAGCCTCAAGATTGTCGGGTGTTGCCGGTAAATGAGTACCATTCACAGCAATCGAGTTGACATCACCTTCCGACCGGGGATTACTATCATAATGGGTGGTGAAACAGATTTCTGCCAGACCTCGTTTAATAGCCGCCAGGCAAAACTCATCAATTGAACCCCGGGCATCAACGGAATAATCCGGGTGACAATGGTAGTCCGCCAGACCGGGCAGGTTTAAAGGTTTTATTTCATACTTATCAGGCATAGTATCCCCCTGCTAAAAACGGGTTGGAGTGCCGCTCAGCACCTATGGTCGTGCCGGGGCCATGACCGGACAGACAGGTTATGTTATCCGGCAGTGTCAGAAGTTTCTTTTCAATCGAATCGATTAGCTGAGCGTAAGAGCCGCCCGGAAGGTCCGTCCGCCCGATTGACCCCTGGAAAAGGGTATCGCCGCAGAAAACCAGCCCCTCGCTTTCATCCAGGTAGCAGATTCCACCGGGAGTATGCCCGGGAGTGGCCAGAACCCGAAAAACCAGGGAGCCGATTTTAAATACCTCTTCATCAGCCAGTAAAAAATCCGGGGCGGGCACGACCAGGGGAGCATTGAAAAAAGCGGAGGCATTGGAAACCGGGTCCGCCAGCAGGGGCTCCTCCCCCCGGCCGATATAAAGCGGCAGCGCAAATTCGTCTTTGACCTGGCTGACGGCGGCAATATGGTCGATATGGCCATGGGTTATAAGAATGGCCCGGGGTTTAAAACCGGCTTTACGAACCGCTTCGATTATAACCTCGCCCTCGTCACCCGGGTCAATAATTACCCCGTCACCGGTATGGTCATCCCAGTAGAGATAACAATTAACCATGAAAGGACCAACCACCAGTGTCTTTACTTTTTTTGACATCTGTCCAAAATATATGCCGGCCTCCTTTTGTCAAATTATATTTGAAAATCAACAAATTATACGAACCCGGCCGCCATAAATAGAGTTTATTAATCGGGGAATATAATTGACTTATAGATTAAATTAGATATATTAGCCCTCTATTTACGAGTGTGAAAAAAAGGAGATTTTGCCGTGATTGCCGAGCTAAAAGGCAAATTACCCGAATTGCGTGAGAAGCTTGATAAACTTGCGAGGTATCTTTGACCTCGAAAGCCGCCGTAAAAAAGTCATTGAACTCGAAGAAAAAACCAATCGACCCGACTTCTGGAACGATAACCAGGCCGCCCAGGGAATCCTGAAAGAAATTTCCGCACACAAAAAATGGCTGGAAGCCCTTGATAAATTAAATCGGGAGTTGACCGACCTTGAAGAATTGGCAGAAATAATCGAAGATAGTTCCGTCGAAGCCGGGGAACTCGTCAAATCCTTTCGGGATTTCTCAGCGGCCATCGACCAGCTCGAATTTACCACTCACCTGTCAGGTCCCGATGACCATCGTAACGCCATCCTGACAATCCACCCGGGAGCCGGCGGCACCGAATCACAGGATTGGGCGGAAATGCTTTTCAGAATGTACAACCGCTGGGTGGAGCGGCATAATTTCACCTCGGAACTTATGGATTATCTCCCCGGCGAGGAAGCTGGTTTAAAATCAGCCACTTTGGAAATCAAAGGTGATTACATTTTCGGTCATCTTAAAGCCGAGTCCGGCGTTCACCGCCTGGTGCGTATTTCCCCCTTTGACGCCAATTCCCGGCGGCATACCTCCTTCGTTTCCGTTCACGTTTACCCGGTGGTGGAAGACAACATCGAAATCGATATTAAGGACGATGACCTGCGGATTGACACCTATCGCTCATCCGGCGCCGGCGGCCAGCACGTCAATAAAACATCTTCGGCGGTGCGTATCACTCATATCCCGACCGGCATTGTCGTCACCTGTCAATCCGAACGCAGCCAGCATAAAAACCGTGACTCCGCCATGACGGTACTTAAAGCCCGGCTCTTCCAGCTCAAGCGTGAAGAAGAAGCCAAGAAAATGGAAAAATTCGAAAAAAATAAACTTAAAATCGAATGGGGTTCGCAAATCCGGTCATATGTTTTTCATCCCTATAACCTCGTCAAGGACCATCGAACCGGATATGAAACCTCCGATATCCAGACCGTTATGGATGGTGATATCGACCGTTTCATTGAAGCCTATCTCTCTGACCCGGAACTAAAAGATCAGGTTGTATAACTGTTATATATAACATCAGGAGCTTATAATGAGCGTTTTAAATGACATAAAAGCAAAAGCAAGGGCTAAAAAAAGACGGGTGGTTCTCTCGGAAGGTACGGAACCGCGCATGATAAAAGCAACCAGGATTCTCCTTGAAGAGAATATCACCGCCGTAACCCTGCTGGGTGAAGAAAAGGAAATTACCCGCCTGGCAAAAGAAAATTCCCTCGACCTTTCGAATGTCGAAGTCATCAACCCGGTTCATTCACCCGATTTCGACAAGTATGTCGCGGACTTCATGGAATTACGCAAGAAAAAAGGCATTACCGAGAAGCAGGCGCACGACCTCATGGTCAACCCCCTTTATTTTGGGGCGATGATGGTCAGGCATAACAAAGCCGACGCCTCGGTAGCCGGGTCGGTCAACACGACCGGCGACGTACTCAGAGCCGCTATCCACGTTCTGGGCTTGAAACCCGGTATTAAAACCGTTTCCAGCTGTTTTATGATGACCCTGCCGAAATTCATGGAGGTTGAAAATAAAATCTTCTTTTACGGCGACTGCGCCGTGGTACCCAATCCGGATCCGGATGAACTGGCATCCATTGCCGTCTCCACCGCCCAAACAATGAAAAACCTTATCGGGGATGAACCCCGAGTGGCCATGCTGTCATTCTCAACCAAGGGTTCGGCCAGCCATAAAGACGTGGACAAGGTTCTGGAAGCCCTGGCTATTCTCAAAAGGGACCATCCCGAACTTAAAGTCGATGGTGAATTTCAGCTTGACGCCGCCGTTATACCTAAAATCGGCGCCAAGAAAGCTCCGGGCTCCGAAATTGCGGGAAATGCCAATGTCCTGATTTTCCCCGACCTTGACGCCGGCAATATCGGCTACAAACTCACCGAACGTTTTGCCGGGGCTATCGCTACCGGCCCGATTATCCAGGGCCTGGGCAAACCAGCCAATGACCTTTCGCGGGGCTGTTCGGCCGAGGATATTGTCGATGTTGCGGCTATCGCCGTCTTGCTGAAAGACTGAAGTCGGAACCACCGGTTGTTTTTATTTGTACCAGATGTTGTGAACTTACAACAGGAGAGTGACCATGCCGACATATCAGTACCGTTGCCCTTATTGTCATTATGAGTTCGAGGTCTTTCAGCATATAACCGATGACCCGATTACTGTTTGTCCGCAGTGTCGGAAAACAACCCATCGTATAATATCCGGCGGTGGTGGATTTATTTTCAAAGGTTCGGGTTTTTATATAACCGACCATCGCAGTGAAAACTACAAGTCCGCCGCCGCCAGAGAAAAAAATCAGTCTTCGACGGCTGATAAACCTGTTAAAACCGAAAGCGCCACCGCCAAACCCGTCGAGAAAAAAACATAAGAGGATGGAAGCTTTTGTCAATTAAATACGATGCTTTGAAAAACAACCTTCAGGCCCCTCATTCCCTTATCACCGACCTTGACGGGCAGGAAGGTTTTTTTCATGATGAAACTATTTACCGCTCGATACCCTCGGCCGTTCTTGTCGCTGAAAGTAAGGAAGATATAATGACAGCGGTAAAATTCTGTCGTGAAAATAAGATACCTGTTACACCCCGCGGCGCCGGTACCGGGCTTTCCGGCGGTTGTGTACCTTCGGAAAACGCCCTGGTCATCGCTACTTCCAACCTCAAGACTCTTGAAATCCACCCCGAAAGAAAAATAGCTTTTTGTGGACCCGGGGTGATTACCAAGACCCTCCAGGACGAAGCCGCCCGGTATAGTCTCGCATATCCCCCGGACCCGGCCAGTTTTGAAGAATCTACCCTGGGGGGCAATGTAGCGGAGAACGCCGGTGGTTTACGGTGTAAGCGATTCGGTGTTACCCGAGATTACATTCTCGGGCTTGAAGCCGTCACGACTGATGGAACTATTTTAAAAACAGGCTTGTACAACGACTACCGCGGCCTTGCCCTCGGTGATATTCTGATCGCCTCGGAAGGTACGCTGGCGATCATAACTGAAATCGCTGTCAGGCTGATTTTTAAAACCGACCGTGGTGTTACTCTGCTGGTAACATTTGCTAAGCCTGCCGCAGCGGCTCAAACCGTATCCGATATTATTTCATCGGGTTTGATTCCCAATGTCCTGGAATATATTGACGGCGACGCCGCGGCGATTGCCAATGCCTATGAAAAATCGACACTTATCGATGAAAAAGCCGCGGCGATACTGCTCATCGAAACCGCCGACAAAGACCAGGATAAACAAACCACCCTGATTCGAAAATTCTGTGAAAAAAATCGCTTTCTGACTTTAAATATCGAAACTGACCCGGATAAAGCGGAACAACTGTGGCAGGTTCGTCGGAATATCTCCCGGGCGGCCAAAGCCTGTGCCGGTGCTAAAATATCCGAAGATATTGCCGTGCCAATTTCCAAATTCCCCCTGCTGGTCGCTTTTGTCGCTCAATTGAACCGCCAGTACCCCCTTCGTATCAACTCCTACGGTCATGCCGGCGACGGCAACCTCCATGTCAATATCCTCTCCCAAAGTGGAAAACCGACCGACCTGACTCTGGCTGACGAAATAATCGAAAAACTCCTCCGGCAAGCCCTTCAACTGGGTGGTACTATTACGGGGGAACATGGCATCGGTCTGGCCAAACGCCGGTATTTAAAGTACGAATTCGACCAGCCTACTTTAAAGGCTATGAGAAAAATAAAAGCCGTCTTTGACCCCGACAATATCTTGAACCCGGAAAAAATCTTCCCGGATGAAAATTTATCTTAATCCCTGCTCATAGCGCTTGACAAGTATTACGGCATGTTATAATATTCCCCAAAGTTAAGTTGACAATAAATCATATCCGAAGCATAGAACATGCTACAAAATCAAAGGAGCCCTGAAATGGCTAAAACATTAAAAGAAAAACTTTCCGAACAGATTCCCAAATTGAGAGATGAACGTTCCGAATTGATGAAGCAACACAGTGAACATGTAATCTCCCAGGTAACCGTTGCCCAGGCTATCGGCGGCATGCGCGGTGTCAAAGGCATGGTTTGCGACACCTCTGTCGTTGAACCCGACCAGGGACTTATTATCCGCGGTTATCCTATCATGAAAATCCGTGATAAGCTTCCTGAAGAAATTTTCTGGTTACTGATTACCGGGGAGATGTCCTCCGAAGGCGAGTTGAAACAATTCCAGGCTCAACTCAAAGAATACGGGGAAGTCCCCGGTTACATCTGGAAACTGTTAAAGGCCATGCCGAAATCATCACATCCCATGGCCATGCTCGATACGGCTATCCTGGCTATGGAAAACGAATCGACCTTCCGTAAACGTTACAACGAAGGCATGACCAAGACAGAATACTGGGAAGCGGCTCTTGAAGACGCCATGAAACTTATGGGCACCATCCACACCATTGCGGCGGGTGTCTACCGTATAAAATACAAAAAAGGCGACCTTATTGAACCGTCCAAGAAACTCGACTGGGCCGCGGATTATGCCCGCATGCTGGGCTTGCCGCCCAAGAAGGGCAGCACTTACGAGATGATGCGTCTTTACCTCACGCTCCATTGCGACCACGAAGGCGGCAACGTCTCGGCTTTCACCTGTCACACCGTCGGTTCCGCTCTCAGTGACCCGTTCTATGCGGTATCAGCCGGTTTGAACGGCCTGGCTGGCCCCCTGCACGGTCTGGCCAACCAGGAATGCCTTAACTGGGTTCTGCAGACTATTGATAAATTCGGCGGCGCTCCCACCAAGGAACAAATCCGCAACTACGCCTGGGAAACCCTCAACGGCGGCAAGGTCATCCCGGGATACGGTCATGCCGTCCTCCGGGTCACCGACCCTCGTTTTGAAGCCTTCCTGGCATTCGGTAAGAAATACCTTACCAAGGACCCGGTCTTCATGACTGTTTCCAATGTTTTCGATGTAGTCCCCGAGGTTCTCAAAGAACACGGCAAAGCCAAGAATCCGTGGCCGAATGTCGACGCCGGTTCCGGGGCGATCCTTTACAACTTCGGCCTGAAGGAATTTGAATATTACACGGTTCTGTTCTCCGTTTCGCGTTCCATGGGGATGCTGGCACAACTGGTGCTCAACAGGGCGCTGGGTACGGCTATCACCCGTCCGAAATCGATCAGTACCTCCTGGCTTAAAGATCAGGTTAAAGGTTAATTTTATTATATCTAAAGAAACGGCTCAGAAATGAGCCGTTTTTTTTATGCCCGGGTGGTTTCCGGAAAAGAAATTATAACATCAGTCCCCCCAAGAGTGCCGCTTTTAATGTTCATCTCTCCATCCAGATCGCTTACAATTTTATAAACAGTCGGCAATCCCAGACCGGTACCGCCGTCCTTGGTGGTGAAATAAGGACTCAGCACTTTTTCTCTGAGTTCCGGTTCGATTCCGGGACCGTTGTCCGAAAACCGCATTATTATTTTGCCGTTGTTTTTTTCCGCCTTTATAAGGAATTTCCCGGCCTGACCGTTAAGAGCTTCTTTGGTGTTATTATAAAGATTCTGAAATATCTGCTTTATCTGGTCAGGATTAGCTTTCATGGTCATTTCCGATTCGGCATCAACGACGATTTCAATTTGCAACTTATCCGCTTCCGCCCTGATAAACTCGGTGAACTCGCCGATCAACCGGTCCAGGTAAACAATCGTCCTATTTTTTTTCTCTTCCCTGGCCAGGGCCAGAAAACGGGTTATGATATCATTTAACCGTTTTGTCTCGTTCCTTATTTTTTCGGTGAAAGAAAGGTACTCCGCCTGGTTATGACCGGGCGAGAATTCCGAAGCCAGGCGCTGGGCGGCGATGGAAATAGTATTTAGAGGATTACGAATTTCATGCGCCACTCCCGCGGCCAGGTTGCCCATCTCCGACAAGCGCTCCCGACGGGCTGCCTGACGTTCGTAGGCTTTCAAACTGGAAATATCATAAGCCACCATGACAACCGAGGTAAGCCCGGCTTCTTCGGATATAATCCTCGAACGAGCAATAAGGATTTCTCTGGTTTCGTTACGGACTTCCCTCGTAATTTCAATTTCATCAGCCTCCCTGCTGCCGGTTATAAATGATTCCAGGGACAACTCGGGAACAGATACCAGCGCTCGCCAGGATTTTCCGGTTATATCGCTTAACCCGAAAATACGTTCGAAGGCGACATTAGCCAGACGCACCATACCCCCGGCATCAACCACCGCCACCCCGGTTTGCATCTGCTCGAATATTTTATCGGTGATGGTTTTCATCTCGGTATATTTAAGACTGATTTCCATCCGGCGACGCTTGCTGTTGATATACAGGATAGCCACTACGAGTAAAATGAACAGGACTCCCGACAGGATAATCATCTGCTGGTCAAAACGCCTGGAAACGGCATAATACTTTTCCAGCGACATGCCCACCCGGAACAAACCGAACGGATACTGAACGGAAGCAAAAGGCCGTACCAGCTCCAGGACCTTTTCTTCCTGAAACGTAAAGACCCGGTGTCGAATGCTGTCACTGTCCAGCGCCGCCGAAAGAAAAGGGTCGGATTCAATAGCCAGCAGATTTCCCGGTTTGCGCGAGGCAAATATTATCCCTTCTCTGGTCTGGTAAATAATGTATCTGACATCCTTCTCGCGAGCCATTTTCTGCGCCAGGTAGCCTATGCCGGTCTGCCGCAGAGCCTCGCTGTAATAAGCGGCTTCGGCCACCAGAACCACCACGTAATCCAGGCGATTGGTTAATTCCAGATAATAATGAATACTTCCCCCGGCCGAACCTTCTTCATCATGCAGGAGAACATAATTTGTCTGCGGGTCCCTGATGAGCTGCTCGACTTCGTCGATAACGAATTCAGGCAGGTTAACCCGCGGTCCCCGGGAATAACCCTCTAAAAACAGGTTGGAATCCATACCATAAACATAAATGCCATAGATGTCATGATTGAGGGCGAAATCCACCAGCTGTAACTCAGTTAGTTTTTCCAGGTCGTAATCGAGCAAGGTACCGACCAGGTCGCTGTATCTCTTCTGAACCAGGTGGTCATAGAAGGTTTCCGCCTTAAGGGCGTTTTCGGCCGCCTGTGCCAAAGCCTCGGTAAACGCCGTCCCCTGAAGGACCAGCAATTCAAAGCTGTCCGAGCGACTTGCTCTTATACTTATCCAGGCGATAACAAAAACGGCCAGCGCCAGAGTAATGAAGATTGTCAATATAAAACGCTGGTTAAGACCGGCAGTTTCTGGTTTGGAGGCTTTATGCATACCGGAATACTATTGGCCGGGAAGCGTTCTGGCAAGA
>JAQUSF010000118.1 GCA_028715215.1 Candidatus Zixiibacteriota bacterium | reverse complement strand
CGCCCCAGCCGTCGCCCCGGGGGTCACCCCCCTGCACGACAAAATTGGGGACCACCCGGTGAAAGGAAACCCCGTCGTAAAAACCCGTCTGGGCCAGTTTAATAAAATTGAGCACCGTCAACGGAGCCACATCGAAATACAACTCCATCTCGATCTCGCCTTTGGCGGTTACAATCACGGCATAGGGATTGACCCGGTACCTGTTTACAGCCCGGGCGATCTCGTCAGGTTCAAACAGTGGCACCGCCGGCGGTACCAGGGAAGAATAATCTTCTCCGAGGATATCATGATAAATTTCGGCGGCTTTAAGGCGCACCGTATATTCCTTATCGAGCGTTCCCTTAATAAGGATTTCCAGGGCCTCACGGTCGACGGAATCTTTATTCAGAAACGCCCGCATGGCATCGACAATGGAACGGCGCAGGTCGATATCGACAGCGGGGCCGCGGTCAATCATTGTTTTCAGGGTCGGCAGGTAATGGCGTCTTTTGGTTTCTTTTATTTTATCAACGGCCATGATATTCATCATGTAATCGGGGTCCGCCAGGTTCTTTTTCAGGTAGTAATCGACATTGGTACTATCCAGACGGGCAAGGGCGGTAAAGGCGGTGCTCCGCACTATCGGGTCTTCATCGCCGAAAAGTATTCCCAGACGGGAGATAACGCCGGGTAAGCCCAGTATTCCGTAAGCCTCGGCGCAGGCAGCCCGAACGTATGCCGAGGGCGACTCGTTCAGGAGGGAATCGATGATATTAACCGCCCGGTCGCCTTTGACCGTTGCCAGATAAGTCAAGCCGGCGGCGATGATATTGTCGGTGGGGCGGGTTTTGAAAAAATCTTCCACCGTTTCCACCCCGCGATCGCTTTTCAAATACTGCAGTGTCCGGATAATTTCCAGAATAAGGTTTTCATGGGATTCATCGCGAAGTTTGCCGGTCAGGTTTTTGACGAATTTTTCGTCTCTGAGGGTGCGAAGTCCATAAACAGCCTGGGCAACTACCTGCGGGTTGGCGTCGTTCAGGGAGATAGCCATGAAATGAGCCGCCTCCGGTGAGGACGACCGGCTCAAACCCCGAAGAGCCAGTGAACGCATATACGGGTCAGGGTCAGCCAGATAATCGATGAATTCCGGGGTTGCCCCGTCTACGGCCAGACGTGACAGTGCGTAAAAAGCCGCCCTCCGCACGATGCTGTCCGGTTCGGATTTAAAAAGGTTGAGGATGTCACTGCCCTTATTTTTTGCCCCGGCATAAGTCAATCCGTAGCATGCGGCTTCGCGTACATCGGGCGAAGGGTGCGTAAGGTAACCGGCCAGGCTCGCTATTTCATCAACCATACTCGAGTCCGCCAGCCACCCTGTCGCCAGTACGGCTTTGGCGGTTACGGCGGAGGGAAGTTCCCATGCCCGGTCAAGAAGTTTTGACATATAAGTCTTATCCCCGGTTAATCCGATACCGAATGCCGCCATCGCCGCTACATCGATGGAACTGTCACCCAGAAGTTTATAGAGTATTTCAGGGCTTCGCCTGTCGCCTATTCGCCCCACGGCCTGGACGGTTTTAAGGCGAAGCTCAAGATCCGTACTCTCCAGATAACGGGTCAGTTTTTCGGATAACTGGCGGCTATCTTCCCGGTTAATTATATCTGCCAGCTGTTCGGCAAATGTTCTCTCCCTGAGGGTATCATAGAGGTAATAAGTCACCACCGCCAGGGTGCAGACGACTATAACTGAAATTACAATACTGAAAAACTTTTTCATATTTATTTAAAATCTAACCTTACCATGAGACAGCGTCAATATATATATGTTTATTGAAAAAGAAGCAAAAAATTACACCATAAAAAAACCCCCTGGTGGTCAACCAGGGGTTTTGGTCTAACAATACTCGTATGTACTTCTTTTTTTTCGTACTCATATCATTTTCGCAAAGAATATGCCCTTTAAAAATATTAATTTATTAAGACCACTTATCTCGATGATTGATAACAAGATAATAATTAATTTGGCTCAGATTCAATATTTAGATATGCAAAACTGTTCAAAAAATGAACAGATTAATTTCAACATTTTCTCCCAATATGAATCATCAAATGCAGCTTTTTTACACCTTTTTTCATCGGGGAGTTTATCTGGAGTACTTAAGGGCTGCTTTCTCAAGTTCGGGGTGGGTAAGCACTTTCAGGGCTTTTTTTAAAGAACGGATATCTTTTTCATCCAGCTGATTTAGCCTTGAAGTAAATTTACCCTCTTTGATATCCTTAAGTATTTTTTTCATTTTCTTTTTAACGTTTTGATCGATAATTTTAGGCCCCGCCAGAAGTGAACCGTACCTTGCCGTAACCGATATCCGCTCGAACATCCCGCTGATACCATATTTTTTTATAAGCTCGACTATCAGGTCAAGTTGATAGGCGACTTCAAGATAAGCATTTTCAGCTTTTATGCCCTGCTCTTTTAAGACCTCGAAACCGGTTTTAATCAGCATTGCCAGAGCGCCGCATAAAACCGCCTGCTCTCCAAAAATATCACCCACCGCCTCGTCTTTAAAAGTCGTTTTCACCAATCTTTTTTTCTGAATGCCAAGCGCTTGGGCCAGACTTAAGGCAGTTGCCGGGGCTTTACGGGAGGGATTTTGATAAACCGCATAAAAGGCCGAAAGAGATTTGTCCGTCAGAAATTTCTCTCTTACAGCCACTCCCGGGCCATGGGGCGCAAGGAGAATCACGTCGGTATTACGGGGCGGCTTTACCAGACCAAAATGAATCGACAGACCATGCAAGAACCAGAGGGTCGCACCTTTTTTAAGATTGTCCCGGATACTGGTTTCATAGACTCGACCATGAAGGTTGTCCGGAAACGCAAAACAGACAATATCACCCTGTCGGACCGCTTCCGGGATGGAAGTTATCATTTTAAGACCGTCTTTCCTGGCGGTTACTCTTTCCGGGGAACGGTCTTTTAATCCCACTATGACTTGATAGCCGGAATCATGAAGGTTCCGGGCTATCGCTTTTCCCTGTGAACCATAGCCGATAACGGCGATGGTTATTTTTCCTTTTGCTTTTGGCAACATTGTTATAATATAGTTAAAGTTAAATATAATATTAATGATAAATGATAACAGACCATTTGAAAAAAACAACCCTTGAGTTGGTGCGGACGGCGCTGGCTGAAGATATTGGAACGGGCGACCTTACCTCGCTGGGTTGCCTGGAACCGAATCTGCTTAAAGCGAAAATAGTAGCCAAATCAGATGGCCTGCTCTCCGGTTTGCTACCAGCCCGGATGGCTTTTTGGCTGGTGGATTCAGCCAACAGGTTTATGCCTCTTTTGAACGATGGTGACCGGTTTAAAAAAGGCGGCATTATTGCCGAAGTTGAGGGTCTTAATCAGACGGTTCTGGCCGCCGAACGGGTAGCCCTTAATTTCATAGCGCATCTTAGTGGAGTGGCTACTCTGACCGGTAAATTCGTAGAAAGAATATCAGGTTATAACTGCCGGATTCTCGATACCCGTAAGACCACACCGGGCTGGCGGCTTTTGGAAAAGGCGGCGGTAGTTCACGGCGGCGGCGAAAACCACCGCCTCGGCTTGTATGATATGGTTCTCATCAAAGACAACCACATCGCCAGCGCTGGTTCAATTACCGAGGCCGTAAGAAAAATGCGGGCTTATCTCGCCTCAAGCGATTTTAGGATGCAGTTCAAGGCCGATGATAAAAAAATTCTTATTGAGGTCGAGATAACCAATGAAAGTGAATTGATTCAGGCGGTCGAAACCGGGGTGGACCGGATTCTGCTGGATAACCAGACACCCGAAGCGTTAAAACAACTGGTTGAAAAAGCGCGCTCGCTCAATCCTGATATAAAACTCGAAGCCTCGGGCAATGTCAACCTTGATAATGTCGCCGCTATCGCCGCCAGCGGGGTGGATTATATTTCAATCGGAGCCATTACGCACTCGGCTTCAGTGGCCGATTTCTCCATGCAGGTAATCAAGTAACATGTGCCCTTTTATCCCCGAACAAAAAGGTGACCGGCTTTTGCTTATTTTGCGGAAGAAGCCGGGGGTATATTTCAAACTCGCCGCTCTTGAAAAAACCCTCAAGACGGATAAAACGGGTCTTATCGAAGACCTGGTGCAAATAAAAAATTGGGGTTACAAGTTTCGTACCCGGCCCGATGCCGTTGCTTTTATCAAGGCACCGGATGTTCTGAGTGCCGCGGAAATAAGTTACCGGCTTAACACCCGGATTATGGGGTGCCGGGTACTCTCTTATCGAGCTGTTAAATCCACCAATGACCTGGCGGCGGAACTTGCCGATGGCGACACCCCCGAAGGTACGCTGGTTACCGCCGAAGAACAGACCAGCGGCCGCGGACGGCTGGGGCGCAAGTGGCATTCCCCCGGCGGGACGGGGATATATGCCAGCCTTATTCTCAGACCTGATATAAAACCGGAAAACGCTCCCGGTATTTCCATCATGACCGCCGTCGCCCTGGCGCAAGCTATAAAGAAATTCACTAAAGGTAAAGTACAGATTAAATGGCCCAACGATGTTCTGATAAACGGTCGTAAAACCGCCGGCATCCTGACGGAACTTTCCGCCGAAAACAATAAAATCAACCATATTATTGTCGGTGTGGGCATAAATGTCAACCACCAGGTCACTGATTTCCCCGACGAACTCAAAAACACTGCGACCTCGCTCAGACGTATCAACCGGAAAAAAATCAACCGGGCGGCTCTGCTCAAAAGCTTCCTTGTCGAATTTGAAAAAGTGTATGCCCTTTACCCCAAACATCGCCTTAAAAAAATTCACTACCGGGTGAGAAAGTTGTCCTCTTTGATAGGTCATGAGATTAAAATTCTGTCTGGCAGGCAACTTCTCGAAGGAAGGGCGGTGGATATCGATTACGACGGCCGGTTGATACTCGAACGGAACGGAAAGAAAATCCCGGTTGTGGCCGGTGAAGTCACGGTGGTGAAAGAACAGTCGTAAACGAACTTCGTAACCATGCTGAAACGTAATATTTCCCGAACTGTTTTTTTATCATTACGGCTGGTGTGCCGTTGAAGAAGGAAACATGACCATGCCGGAACTTCCCGAAGTCGAAACGGTAGTCCGGGGATTGCGCCGGACGGTTCTTAACAAAACCATCAGGGCGGTCACACTCAACGCCCCTCCGGCCACGACCGTTGTCGGCCCGTCGTTTACTTCCGGCACTTTCGAAGAAATTTTGAAAGACCGGACGATACTGGATATTTACCGTCGCGGCAAAAATATCCTGATTGCCCTTTCGGGTGAGATAACCCTCTGGGTACACTTAAAAATGACCGGTCACTTTTTTTACCTCGACCGGACCGCCCCGGTCGATAAACACGACCTGGTTTTGATGGATTTTTACTCCCGTAAGAAAAGCGACAATCACTGTCACCTTCGTTTCAATGACTACCGGCGATTCGGAAGGCTGCGTCTTTTTTACACCGATGAACTGTGGGCGCAAAAGGGACTTAAGGAGCTCGGTCCGGAGCCCCTGGATATAGCCGCCGCGGCTTTTGTCCGGCGGTGCAGGGACCGCAATCGCATGATTAAACCGGCTCTTCTGGACCAGAGCTTTATCGCCGGGCTGGGGAACATTTACGCCGATGAAGCCCTGTATTTCTCAAAAATACATCCCCGGCGTCTGACCGGCTCCCTTTCAACTAAGAAACTAACCGAGCTTCACGGCCACATCCAGGAGCTTTTGAAAAAATCCATAAAGCTGATGGGGACAACGGTCGATTCCTACAGCGGGGTTAATGGTCAGGCGGGGAGATTTCAAAAATACCTGGCGGTGTACAACCGTGAGGGCGAGCCATGCGGTTTCTGCGGGACAAACATCGTACGCGAGAAAATCGGTTCCCGCTCGGCGCATTTCTGTCCCCGCTGCCAGCGGTTACGGTAATATATAAACCGCGAACAAAGTGGTTCCGTCAGGTTAAATAATCTATATTATATATTCGTCTTTTATTTGATGGTATACAGCAGTTTTAATTAATAAATTACGTGAAAGTGACGGTCGTTATAGCCATGAACAGAAAAGAATTTTTAATCACTACCACCAAGTTTTGCTCGGGCTCATGTATCTGCGCTTTGATGGGAGGTCTTGACCCGATCAGCGCTCAAGATAACACGACTATTGAAAAACCAAAAACAGAAAAGCCTCGTGCCGAGGTCCGGATGGAGTTTGCTGAAAAATGGGTGAAACGCTTCTTCGATATTATAGACAACACCCTTGATGCAGAAACCAGGAAAAAAATCATGATGACCATGGGAAAAACCTGCTTTCAGAAATATCTCGAAGATATCGGCGAGCAGATTAAACCCGTATCCTTCGACAAATTCACCGAGTGGGTGAATACCAGGGTCAAGGATGGTTCGGTACGGGTCGAAGGCAATGTCATTTTCTTCCAGTTTATGAGTGCGGCTGAAACCGGCTTACCCTCTGATGAGGGTGCCTGCCTGTGCTCTCTGGTGGAAACCAAACCGGCCGGGCTTTCATCGACCTATTGTCTTTGTTCGGTGGGGTATGTGAAAGAATGGCACGAACAGCTTCTGGGGCGCCCGGTGGAAGTCGAGTTGCTCGATTCCGTTCTCATGGGCGGGAAACGGTGTAAGTTTAAAATAACCGTATCCTGATATGAAAAAGAAAAGAATCGGCAGGGTTATTAAGGCTTACCAGGCGGCTTACCCTGACCCGCTTATCGTGAAATCGGGCGAGAAGCTTATCATTAGCGAAAAAGAAAGCGAATGGCCGGGCTGGGTATGGGGTACAAATGCCGGGGGAAAATCCGGCTGGGTCCCCAAAAAGTATCTTGAAAATTGTGGCGGTTTTGGCAGGGCGCGGTGCGATTATGACGCCACGGAACTGACTGTCTTGGCGGGTGAACGATTATCCATTCACAAGATTGAATCCGGCTGGGCATGGTGTGAAAACGAACATCGCCAGAGCGGCTGGGTGCCGCTGGAATGTATAAAGATGACTGGGTGATAATGAAGGTCAGGGTGGTCAGAGCACTATAGTAGTTCTGCCGATACGTATATCTCTGGTAAGTTGTCGGAAATTTTGATATTTCGACCTGCGATAAAATTGATATAAGGGTCGTGCCCCGGGTCGGTTTGACCTGAGAAAGTTTTGATTGATTCAGAACCAGGCCTATTTTTAGTCCTTTTTTTCCATTATTTTTAATCTTGATGCAATGCTTTTTATAAATTTTATAGATTCACTTACTGACCGATCAGAGCTAGGCAAGAATCCGTCACCAATTGTTATCTTGAAGTCTGAAGGAACAAAATCTTCACGTACGTAGAATAAATAGCCGGTGCCAGTGCCCGACATATTGCCCACCGCCTCATCTGAGAGTGGGTATGGTCCATTCACTGGGTGCACAGTCAAGTATACAGTGCTTTCATAACTGTGAACAGGTTCGGGGAATGACATAGTTGTACCAACTACGAAAGTATCAAAAAAAATCATGTCGCTCGCGGTTGTATAAAGCCATGTTACCCTGAAGAAATCAGCATCTGAACCGTACCATGAGACACTAATTGGGACTCCATTTTCCGTTATACTGACAATCATCGAGTCAAGCGAATCAGGAACAATCATAGATCCCTGAAGCACTCCCGACGATGTCTTGATCAAGACATTGACAGAATCAAAGAATGAGGAAATAACATAGTTACCGATATCAAACGCAATGGTGCCTAAGCCACGGCGGATATACTCGTAGTCTGAAAACATAGCACTGTCACACCCCAGTTTGACTTGGAAATACTGCAGACTCGGCAGCGGACTACCGGTTACTAAGCCCTCAACATAACATAAATTTACCTTTTCCTGCCCAGCACCCTGTTCCGCGATTTTTCGAGCGACGACCACTGCGGTCTGATCGCAGGTTGCGCTTAAACCGGTTGGACTTGATTCATCATCAGAGCAGTTGACCAGGAGAACAGCCATGAGAGCAATTCCCACCCATCCCGACGACAGTCTTTGCATGTATCTTTTCATGATTGGAAAGTAAGACATATGAAGCCTCCTTCATTTAATCTAATAATCATTTCATCTGAATAAATTTCTTGACTGGATTTTATTGCTTATTACGTTATCACCTGTAAAGTGTCGATATTCTTTGACATATAGATTTTGCGTTCTATTGTAATGATGTATAATCTTATGCTGTATTTTTGTAATTATATATAACGATATTGTGAAATTCAGACGCTGTCAAGATGTAATATTCACTGCTAGGAGCTCCTGAATCGAGAGTTCTCGCAAGTCGAAACCGTTGCGGTTTCGACACTTTGTTTATGAATGTCTAAAGTCTTTGATATTTCGACCTGCGATAAAATTGATATAAGGGTCGTGCCCCGGGTCGGTTTGAGTTTGCCGTTAAATACCCGCAGCAAGCGGTGCGCCACCGGCCTGACATTTGCGTATTTGATTGTTTTCCCTCGGGTTCCACCGATCATCACATAGTCTAATCGGTTCGGGAAGCTGAAACTTACAAAAGTATGGGTAGAGTGATATTGGGGCCGCCACAGATCCATTATTATACAGCAAGTTATACGGCACCCCAACAACAATAGTCACAAAGTTTAATTGTTTGTAGAGCGGCGTACGAGAATCTGAGTCTTTGTTGTGGATGCCAGACTTTTTTGAATTCCAGGAGGTTGATGTGGTCAACCTCCTGATTATTCAATTTTATCTCTTGGTTTATGCGAGGTCGAAGCGGTCAAGATTCATGACTTTATTCCATGCCGCCACAAAGTCGTGCAGGAATTTCTCCTGCGAATCCTTACATGCATAGACTTCCGCCAGGGCCCGGAGCTGGGAATTCGAACCGAAGATGAGGTCGACACGGGTGCCGGTCCACTTGCGTTCGCCCGTTGCACGATCGCGGCCCTCGAACACGTCGGCGTCTTCCGCAGCTGGCTTCCACGCGGTGTTCATGTCAAGCACATTCACAAAGAAGTCATTGGTGAGCGTCTCCGGCCGCTTGGTGAAAACGCCATGTTTGGATCCTCCGAAGTTGGCGCCGAGTACACGCATGCCGCCTATGAGAACGGTCATCTCCGGCGCGGTCAGTGTTAACAATTGCGCCTTGTCAATCAGCAGTTCCTCGGCCCGGACGCTGTATTTGGCTTTCAGGTAATTGCGGAAACCGTCGGCTTTTGGCTCAAGGACACCAAAGGAAGCCACATCGGTCTGTTTCTGTGAGGCGTCCATGCGTCCCGGCGTGAAGGGAACCGCAATTTTGTATCCGGCGTTCTTCGCCGCCTGCTCGATGCCCGCGCAACCGCCCAGAACGATCAGATCGGCCAGGGAAACTTTCTTGTCGCCGGACTGGGATTTATTGAAGGCCTTCTGGATGCGCTCCAGAGTCTTAAGCACCTTCGCGAGTTGAGCAGGCTGGTTGACTTCCCAATCCTTCTGCGGCGCCAGGCGAATGCGCGCTCCGTTGGCGCCGCCGCGCATGTCGGAACCACGGAAAGTGGCCGCCGACGCCCAGGCGGTCGAAACCAGCTCCGACACGGACAGACCTGAAGCCAGGATCTTGCTTTTGAGGGAGGCGATGTCCTGCTTGTTGATCAGTTTGTGATTGACATCAGGAATGGGATCTTGCCAGAGGAGTTCCTCCGCGGGGACCTCCGCACCGAGATAGCGTGAGCCGGGCCCCATGTCGCGGTGAGTCAGTTTGAACCACGCTCTGGCGAAGGCATCCGCGAATTCCCTGGGGTTCTCCAGATAGCGCTTTGCGATCGGGTTGTAGATGGGATCAAACTTCAGAGAGA
>JAQUSF010000117.1 GCA_028715215.1 Candidatus Zixiibacteriota bacterium | reverse complement strand
GCCTCACGGGTGTGGATAACCACCGGTTTTTTCAACTGCACGGCCATTTCCAGTTGTTCGGCAAACACCTTCCGCTGCACTGTTCGCGGTGAATGGTCGCGGTAAAAATCGAGCCCGATTTCCCCCACCGCCTTTACTTTCGGGTGAGCCGCCAGCCGGATTAGTTCCTCCTTAACATCTTTATTCCAGGTTCTGGCATCATGCGGGTGGACTCCGACAGTGGCATAAATCAGGTCGTATTTTTCGGCTAGCGCTACGGAATTTTTTGAAGTCGCTAAATCAACGCCGATATTGACGATGGTATGCACCCCGGCCTGCCGGGCTTCTTCGATAACCTTGTCGCGACAGTTATCGAAATCCTTGAAATCAAGATGACAGTGCGAATCAATCATCAGCTGATTCCGGCGCCGGGCGGCAGGTCACCGTCGGGAATTATAAGACACAACTTTTTACCGGATTTAGCCGCCAGGAGCATGCCGTTGGAGGCTATCCCCCGGATAACGGCGGGTTTAAGATTGGTCACCACGATAATTTTCATGCCGTTTATTTTTTCAGGGGAATAATATTGCGCTACTCCGGCCACTATTTGTCTTTTTTCCGAACCGATATCAATCTGGAGCTTCAGAAGTTTATCGGCGCCCTCCACCCGCTCGGCTTGGAGCACCTGCGCCACCACCAGCCGGGCGCGGGCGAATTCCGAAATATCCAGAAGGTTGTCAGCCTCTGCTTCATCTTGTGAAGAATCATTACCATCCTGGCCGGTTTTCGGTTTCATCCGCGGGAACAGGGCGTCGTTGAGTTTAATCGATATGCCGGGTTCCAGAAAAGACATCATGGCGGCATGGCTTAAGGTCAGCGAAGAATCATCAAGCGATAATACTGTCCGCAACTCTTTCATTTTAACGGGCATCACCGGATAAAGAATAATGGACACAATGCGGATAATCTCGCAACAGGCATAAAGAACGCCGCCCGTCTTTTCAATATCGCCGTTCTTGACCATTTTCCAGGGTGCGGTATCATTGAAAAATTTATTGGCGGCCCGTACCAGGTTCATGGCTTCGCTGACGGCATAGGTCAAACGGTATTCTTTAATATGATTATAGGCACTCTCGGTCAGCCGTGCCGCCTGGGTCATGAGCGGTTCGAGTCCGTCTATATCCTTGTACGGAGCGGGTAAGCGGCTGTCGAAATTGCTGATAATCATCTTAACCACTCTTGAAACCAGGTTGCCCAGGTCATTGGCCAGGTCCGAATTATACTGGATGATGAACCGTTTCGCCTGGACATCACCGTCTACACCAAAAGGGTACTGGTTCAGCAACAGGTAACGGGTGACATCAGCCCCGAATTGCCGCACCATGTCGTTGGGATTGATTTGATTGCCCAGCGACTTGGACATCTTCTCCCCATCAACCGTAAAGAAGCCATGCAAAAATATCGTCCGGGGCAGTTTCACACCGGCCGCCATGAGCATCGCCGGCCAGTAAAGGCAGTGAAACTTGAGGATATCTTTAGCCATCAGGTGTACCACCTCGCTGTCGTTCCACCATTTATCAAAAGCCGCCGCATCATCGGCATACCCGACCGCCGAGATATAATTGGTCAGGGCATCCACCCAGACATAGGCAACCTGCGACCGGTCAAACGACAGCGGCAAACCCCAGGTTACTTTTTCGCGGGAAAGGGAGAAATCAGGTAAAGCCTGTTCGATCAGCCCGAGAACTTCCCGACGGCGTTCTTCGGGGAGAATCTGAAGCTCCCCGGAAAGAATCTTTTTTTTTATCTTATCCTGAAAAGCCGAGAGACGGAAAAAGTAGTTTTTTTCTCTAAGAATATCCGGTTTTCTTTTGTGGTCGGGACACAGACCGTCAACCAGTTCTTTTTCCGTCAAAAATTTTTCGCAGCCGGTACAGTACAAACCCTCGTAAAAGCCGGAATAAACGACTTCCCGCCCGTCTTCGGTCCTTGCACCTTTCATGGCATCGAGAATTTTATTGACGGCTTTTTCATGCCTGCTTGAAGTCGTGCGAATAAAAAAATCGTACTCAATACCCAGGTTTTTCCAGGCGGTTTTAAAGGTTTCCACCGTTTTATCGCAGAACTCGATTTCCGACAAGCCATGTTTTTGGGCGGCTTCCGCTACTTTCGAACCGTGTTCATCGGTACCGGTTACAAAAAACGTTTTCCGGCCGGCCAGGCGGTGAAACCGGGCTATCATATCCGCCGCGATGGTCGTGTAGGCATGCCCGATATGGGGAATATCATTCAGATAATATATGGGCGTGGTAATATAAAATGGCTGCAAGCTTAAACTCCGTCATTCTTGGTGATTATTGGATATTTTCCAGTTCGTCGAGTTTCTTAAGGGCGGCTTCGTCAAGTTCCTCACCTTCCGCTACCGTAACCGGTTTTACAGCCGGTCCTTCTTTGACCTGCAAAATTTCCGAAGCGCTGACCCGGAAAGACAAACCTTCGGTATTGATGACAATGGCTTCTTCGTTGAAAATGTCAATCCGGTCGATGGTCCCTTCACCTTTCTGGGTTATGACATATTTGCCGGTATCCGGGAAATTCTTTTTGCATTCGGCATATAAAAGGGACTCGTATCTCAGACAGCACAGCAGACGACCGCAATTACCGGAAATTTTCGACGGGTTCAAAGAGAGATATTGTTCCCGGGCATGCTGGGTTGAAATCGGGGCGAACTCCCGGATATAACTGTTGCAGCACTGCATCCGACCGCAGATTCCGTAACCTCCGATACGCCGGGCTTCGTCACGTACGCCGATCTGGCGCAATTCAATCCGGGTGCGGTAACGGGCCGCCAGATCACGCACCAGCGCCCGGAAATCAACCCGGTGGTCAGCGGTGAAATAAAAGGTTATCTTATTACCGTCATACTGACACTCGACATCGACCACTTTCATCATCAGGTTATGTTTTTTGATTAACTCGATAATTTCGCCCTTGTACTGAATTTCATTTTGCTTCAATTTCCTGAAATGTTCCAGGTCGTCATCACCGGCCGGACGTAAAATCGACCGGGGTTTGGCGCCGTTGGTGAATTTAAAATCCTTTTCCACTTTCAAAGTCAACAGCCCCATATCCTCGCCCTGTTCCGCCTGTACGATTACATAATCATCGAGTTCCAGGGTATGATAATAGGTATTATAAAAAAACTCTTTGCGCGAGCCTTTGAATTCCACCATGTACAAATCTGCCATATGTCTATTCCTATCCGGCCGATACCGGGGCGGATTTAATTGTTCTTTTGATTTTTAAAACCAGCGCCGCCATGGCCATCTGAATATGCACATTAAGGGGTAAATCGGCAAGCGTATTTTTAATGGCTTCCGTCACCCCGTCGGTAACTCTGGGGGGACCAAAATAACGGGACAGTTTGATGATTTCCGGTACGAAGTCAATATTAATAAGACCCTGGTCATCCCCGGTCATGGCATAATAACTGCAATCGCGGACGAGCGTCTGCCAGAGATAGAGAAGGTTATCCACCTCGGAACGATTCTTGAAATCAATCAGCTCGTCCATAAGCAGAATCATTGCGGCGGGGGATTCCGTCAACAGCGTTTTATAAAGTAACAAACCGACTGACCGACGTGAACTTTCATCGTCCTCTTCCCCGGCCACCATATCAACGGCGTAACCCGGTAAACCTTCCGATATCCGGGCTATGAGCAGGGCTTTACTTTTTTCCTGACTGTATTTTTTCATCAGATAATCGACAATTACTTCCGTCGGCACCCGGTCCATCTTGATACCCTGCGCCCGGGATTGAATAGTCGGTAAAAGGGCTTCGGGCCTCTCGGCCGTCAGGATAATAACCGCCCCCGAAGGCGGTTCTTCGATAAGTTTCAACAGGGCGTCCGCCGAGGAAGCCAGCATTTTATCCATGCGGTAGAATATCGCCACCCGGGTGGTGCCTTCGTCGGGAATCAGGGACAGATTTTTTTTTACCAACCGTGCCATATCAATCGGGAGCATCAACGAACCCAATGCCGACAACCGCCCGAGCGGTTCCTGACGTTTTTTTTCGACAAACTCATTAGTCATTTCTATCGCTTCATCTAATTTTTTGTACGGGCCGATTGGCGCCACGGCAAAAAGGCCGATAAAATTCAAACCGTAAATATTACGGCAATTACGACACTCGCCACAGGGATAAAAAGGATGCTGGTTATCATCGGTCTTCCGGGGATTGCTGCAGTTGAGCAGAGCGGCAAAAGAAACAGCCAAAAGCCACTGTCCCAAACCTTCCGACCCGTGGAAAAGATACGTAGAGGCTACCCGGCCGGTTTTGAACGAACGCGATAATATCGACCAGGCTTTATACTGGGCTTGGAATATGTCAAAGTGATTCAATATCAATCCATTTCACCGGGTCGAGCGGTTCCCGTCCTTTTCGCAGTTCAAACTTAACCTGTCCGTCGGCGGTGGCGGCGCCGAGTTTCGTACCCGCCTGAAGGTGCTGGTCGATGGCAACGAACATCTTATCCAGACCGGCGTAAGTCGTATAATAAAGGTTATCATGATTGATTATAACAAAATTTCCGTAACCGCGCAAATTCCCGGTATAAGCCACTGTTCCCGAAGCCACCGCGTATACTGTCCCGCCCGGCTTCCCGCTGATAGTTATACCCGGTGAGAATGACCTGAGCTTGGTGACCGGGTCCTGGAGGTCGCCGAAAGGCACGATTATCTTTCCCTTGAAAGGCGACAGAAGCTGCCCCTGTAAAGATGCAAAAACGGAACCCGAAAAACCCCCCTGTTGTCTCTGCCGGGCAAGCCTCTGCGCTTCTTCAAGACGGGCAATAATCGCTTCCATCTCCTCGGCCGCTTTTTCCAGCGTAAATATCCGGTCGGCTTCATCCATGCTTTTACGGCGCAGGCGGTCCAGTTGCTTTTCTTCTTTCTGTTTGCGACTCTTATCGAGACTGTACGAAACTTCCTTTTGCTTTTTCAACGAACTGACTTCCTGTCTTTTACCGGACAGATTTTCAAGTTCCTCAATCGATTGAGCCAGGTAATCGCCAGCAATATCGACTTTACCGGATTCAAAGTTTGCCAGGCTGTTCAAGTAGGTTATCTGACGTTTAACCTCTCGTTCCCGGTTGGGTTCATCGATGAAAGTCGCCGAGGATTTCCGGGTAAGAAAATAAAACTGCCGTATATTTCCCAGGTACCTCCGCTGTTCGCGCTCCAGGTTTTCCTGGCGTTCATTCAGCTGCATTTCCGCCGCATAGATATTTTTTTTCAGTTGTTCCAGCTCAGTCGTCAGACGGTTAATAATTTTGCGGTTCGAGGATATCTTCTGGTCAAACTCGCTGATTTGTTTCTGCACCGTTAGCTCCGAATTTCTCAAAGAATCGAGTTTTTTTCGGCTCTGCTCGACTTCCCGCTGAATTTCTTTCAATTCGTTCTTCTGATTGAGAATTTCACTTTTGTTATCGTCCGCTCCAGAAACCGCCGCCGCCGTTAACAACCCCACGATTAATATGCAAAACATCTTTTTCATTTTAACAATTTACGCACTCCCAAGTAACCGCTGATACCGCCAAGCAGAGCGGTTGCCAGGCAAAACAGGTAGACTTGGTTCATATCCGGAATTACAATCTCGATTTGAGTGAAAGAAATCCGGTGATAACCGTAAAAAATAATCAGCCAGCTCAAAACCGCCGAGAGCCCGCCGATTAAAAAACCTTCGATAAAAAACGGCAGGCTGATGAACATCCTTCCCGCCCCCAGAAGCAACATCTGCTGAAAACCTATCACCCGCGTCCGCGTCATCAGGCGAATATTATTAGCCGAACTAATCAGGGCGGAAGAAAAAATAATCAGCCCGAATACCAGCCCTATTTCCAGGATAATAGATTTCGTATTTTCCACTTTTTCCAGCCAGGCACGGCTGTAGCTGACTTCCATCACCCCCGGCAGGGTTTGAATTTTACCGGCGATTTCGGCGATTTCGGACAGGTTGAGAACCTCGGACTCAAAAGACAAGGAATACGAGCGGGGCAGAGGGTTAAGCGAATCGTAGCCTACCAGAAGGTCGGTGCCCACCTGACTGGCCAAGTCCTGACGCGCCATATCCTTGGAAATATACAAAACTGACAGCACGCCCCGGATGGCTTTGATTTCCCCGGTTAAAGCCGGAAGGTTCGAATCGGGCAACTCTTCGGACAGGAAAACATCCATCGTCATTTCCGACAGCAGATTTTTATAAAAACGTTCCGAGGTGCCGACAACCACCCAGAAGAGATTGAACAGAAGTATTAAAAGCGAGGTTGACAACAACGAGGTCACCACGGTTCCCGGGTGTCGATACAGACTGCGAGCCAGTTCCCGGAGAATAAAAATTATCCGCGTCATATCAACGTCCCGTTTTCGAGCAGGTAATGGTCGGTTTGAGGAATTTCAAGGGGCGGCTTTTCGGAAGTCAGGATAATCATCGAGCGGCCGGATATGGAAATTTTAATAAGATAATCAAAAATCCGCTGATAGGTTTTCAAATCCAGTCCGGCCGATGGTTCATCGATTATTATCAGCGGCTGACCGGCAATCGACGCCCGGGCAAACTGGACCAGGTAGTTTTCCACCCGGGTCAGATTGGGAGGATATTCCCCGGCCTGTTTTAAAAGTGAGAATTCCGAAAGTAATTTCAACAGTCTTTCCTGCTGGATTTTTTTCCTGATGCCGGAAATGACCATCGGCAAGGTTATATTTTCAGCCACCGTCAGCGACGGTAACAGACCGAACACGCCGCCGACACCGCCGATTTTTTCCCGTACCCTGTTGATAACCCTTTTCTTTCCCTTTTTCAATTCGCGGTTAAATAATCTGACGGTGCCGCACTCGGCAAAACGCCGTCCAATCATCAATTCCACCAGGGAAGTTTTTCCCGACCCGGCCACGCCGGTAATAACGGCTGAACGACCGGCCTCAAGGGTCAAATTTAAATCACGAAAAACATACCCGCCCCGGTCGCTTACCAGGAATACATTCTTAAGCTCCACTAACGGTTCGGTTGCCGCGGCGGCATTTTTTTCCAGCATACTGTTTATTCCCCCGGTTTCAGGATTATTTTCGCCTGCCTGATTCTACATTTTAAAAAAGAATAATTTCGACAGCAATTTAAAAAAAACAAAACCAGCCCGGAGAAAAGCCGGTTTGCTCAGAAAGATGGGTTAATGAAGTCGAAGTAACGGATATAGCTGTTCTTGCTCAGTCTTTCATCGAAGCCAGGAATTTCTGGTTGTTCTTGGTCTTGCGCATGCGGTCAACTAAAAATTCCATCGCCTCAATCGGATTCATCTCCGCCAGGAATTTACGCAGAATCCACATCTTGGTGAGGGTTTCGGCGGGAATCAGAAGTTCCTCTTTTCGGGTCGAGGACCGGTTGATATCCATAGCCGGGAAAATGCGCCGGTCGGAAAGCCGCCGGTCAAGAACCATTTCCATGTTACCGGTGCCTTTGAATTCTTCGAAAATGACCTCGTCCATACGGGAACCGGTTTCAATCAGAGCCGTAGCCACAATCGTCAGTGAGCCGCCTTCTTCGATATTCCGGGCGGCGCCGAAAAACCGTTTCGGTTTGTGCAGGGCATTGGAATCCACACCGCCGGATAGAATCTTGCCGGAATGCGGCACCACCGCGTTGTGCGCCCGGGCCAGGCGGGTGATGGAATCAAGCAATATCACCACGTCGTGCTTGTGCTCGGTCAGACGTTTGGCTTTTTCAATGACCATGTTAGCCACCTGGACATGACGTTCCGCCGGTTCATCGAAAGTCGAAGCGATAACCTCCCCTTTTACCGAGCGGCGCATGTCCGTAACTTCCTCAGGACGTTCATCAATCAGAAGGACAATCAGGTCAACCGTGGGATGATTGGCGGTTATCGACTGGGCTATTTTCTGAAGGATAATCGTTTTTCCGGCTTTCGGGGGCGAAGTTATCAGCGCCCGCTGTCCCTTGCCAATCGGACACATCAGGTCAATAATGCGGGTCGTCAGCTCCTCGGCATTCAATTCCAGATGAAATGGTTCGTTGGGATAAAGAGGCGTCAGGTTGTCGAAGAGGGTCTTATGTTTGGCTACCTCGGGATTTTCAAAATTCACCGCCTCAATCTTGAGCAGGGCGAAATACCGCTCGTTGTCTTTGGGCGGACGAACCTGCCCGGAGATGGTATCACCGGTCCGAAGGTCAAAACGCTTAATCTGCGACGGCGAGACATAAATGTCGTCCTGCCCCGGCAGATAGTTGTAATCAGGAGAACGAAGAAAACCGTATCCCTCCTCCATCACGTCCAGCACTCCCTGAGCCAATATGGTGCCGTCGGAGACCGACTGGTTTTCCATCACCTTATAAATAAGCTCCTGTTTACGAAGGCCGGATACCCCCGGGATATCCATTTCCTCTGCGATTTTCAGAAGCTCGGCTATGGTTTTCGATTTTAATTCGGTTAATTCAAGCGTCATAACAAATCCTATATTTTAATATTTTTTATTCTCCAAGGTTTTAAGATTAATCCGATATTTCTTCCATCGGAGCGTCGCCCCATAATTTTTCCAGAGCATAAAACTGGCGGGTAGGTTCATAGAAGACATGGATAACCACGTCAATATAATCCAGAAGGATCCAGCGGCCTTCTTTTTCTCCTTCACAATGGTAAGGTTTAATGCCAATATCACGGAGTCCCTTATCGATAGCCTCAGCTATCGCCTTGACCTGAACATCAGCCTCCCCAGAAGCTATAACGAAATAATCACAAACCGATGAGAGTGATTTCAATTTCAGGATTTTTACATCGAAGCCCTTTTTGGAAAGAGCCAGCTGACCCGCTTTGCGCGCCAGCGCCAGGGGTGAAAGCTTCTTCAAACTACTTTTTGGTTCTCCTTACACTATTTTTGGGTTGCCAGAATATTCTTATAATCTTCACCCAACACCAGGGTGGCTGAAACATGTCGATAATTGTTTTCCAGAGGTTTATAAGTGACTTTGGAGGGATCCAGGCCGATTTTCTGCGCCAGCAGACGAGCGGCTTTTTTATCATCAAGGCGGGAAATAATAAATGATTCGGCCACTTTTTTCAATTCAAAATTGTCGGTGTCAACGACCTTGATCTCCATCTCGTCATCTTTAAAGGCCGCCAGCTTGTCGGCATAAACACCCGCCAGGCCGGGTTGCCCACAACCGTTCAACACCTGAAGACGAATCACATAAGACGGACTCTCAATGGTTTTGGAAACACCGGTGGTAATACGAAAAGTAATGGAACCGATATAAATCAAAACAACGACAAAAGTTACAACTATGGCAATTTCAAGATATTTATTAAGCTTTATTTTATTCAATATCAGACTCCCCTCGGGGTCCTGTTTAAAAGTGATTTAACTGGTTGGATTTTATCTCTCAATAAGCTTTTCAGGCAGGAAATAAATTAACTTCGTTCGATAAGGTCTCCTTCACATCTTCGCCTTCTGCGACTAATAAGGCCAGGGTCGATACCAGCCACTGTTATAAAAACGGTTTCCCGGGTAATAAGGATAATAGCCGTTAATCCGCTGAATACCAAAGGCAACGGAAAATTTATCCGATGGGTGATAATCCAATAGAAAACCCGGAAGCAAAGTGGCATTGTTGTTTTCATCACCCCAGATAGCTCCCGCATGATGCATGATGCCCAGGTTCAAATTCATAGAAAGCTTCGAAGAAAATTCATAAAACAGGTTATTATTTAAAATCCCCACCGAACCGGAATAACTTCCTCCGGAAAAGTACGATAACGTATAACTGTGCGACCATTTCATCCTCGAAAAATCAAGAAGCGAAAAAGGACTTTTAGCCGGCTGGGC
>JAQUSF010000021.1 GCA_028715215.1 Candidatus Zixiibacteriota bacterium | reverse complement strand
GCTATCGCAACATGGGTAAACGCCCGATCGAAACGATTGAAGAAGGTAAAAAACGGAAAGGTAATAAAGCCGCTTAATTAACTAACCGAAGAGGCTGTAACTGTACGGAAGGTCCTTAACTTTTACAGATAATCCTTACTTATCATATAAAACGCCACATCCATTCTGGATAATAAAGCTTTATGGTATAAAAGTAGCCTCAAAACTCGCTCATAGAAGTGATTCCGAAGGGAAGTATGTAACCAATGAAACTCAATTAATTGACGCTATTTCTGGTGAGTTAATAATTGGCTATAGAGGTCTAGAAAAGTAACTTTTAAAAAGTCCAGGCAGGAGCACAAGGAGGCTCCTGCCCTACGAGAGCTCATTCGTTTTAAATTGAATTCTATTATGGCAGAACCCTTTAGTGGTCCTGCCTATTTTAAAGTTTGTTGGTATAAGCAATATCAGGCTGGATATCGAGCGAAGCAGAGTGTAATTTCCGGAGGGTTCAAACCCAAACTAACAAAATTACTTAAACTCCACTTTCAAATTCAGCGTATCGGCGCCGCGCTCGACCAATACCGTGGTCGTGTCACCTTTGCGATATTTTTTCAGAGCATTCATGTACGTATAAATATCGTTGATTTCGAAATTGCCGATCCTGATAATCACATCGCCTTTCAGAATCCCGGCGTTCTCGGCCGGACGCTCCCCGGAAACACCATCCACCCGCAGTCCCCGGACTTCGGAGATAAAGTCCGGCATTATCCCCAGGGTAACGGATAAATTCTGCGGGCCGCCATAGGTACTGTCGGATTTGGTTTTCAAAAAAGTCAGCCTGTCAAAATTCCGGTCAAAATGGTCTGTTATGGTAGTCACCATATCGGCCACCTTTACCATTCCGTTAAAATTGATCTTGTCGAGGACATCTTCGGGTTTATGATAATCTTCATGAACGCCGGTAAAGAAAAAGAGGACGGGGATGCCGTTGTTGTAAAAAGCGGTATGGTCCGATGGACCGGTGCCGGATTCTTTAAAAGTAAGTTTTACAGGAGGGTTGGCAAGGGTATCGAAATATTTTTTGAATTCCTCAGAGGTTCCGACCCCCAGGACACCGAGACCTTTTTCCGTCTCACGCAAGCGGCCGATCATGTCCATGTTGAGCATCATGAGAATTTTCGATGAGTCCACCGTCATGTGGCGGCTGAAATAACCGGAACCTAAAATCCCTTTTTCTTCCCCGGAAAAAGCAATGAAAAGAAAAGAGTGGCGGAGGGCGGTTTGGTTGAGCCGGTAATACCGGGCCAGTTCCAGCACGCCGGCGGTACCTGAAGCGTTGTCATCGGCGCCGGGGTGAATTTTCTTTTCTTCACCCCGATAACGGGAGGAAGAGCCGCCCCAGCCGAGGTGGTCATAATGGGCGCCGATTATTATGGTGGTGTCGGTGATGCCGGGGAGATAGCCGATTACATTGTATCCCGTGTCAGGGATATGGACAAGTTCCGTAACGCCCCTGGCATGAAATGACCGGGGCTTGACGGGGTCTATTCCAAGTTCGGTCATTGCTTTGCGCCGAAGGTAGATTATCGGGATGTCGTCCTGATGTACCCGGGTGGCACCGAGAAACAGAAGGGTATCGTCATGTCCCTCGGGAGTATAAAAGAATATTCCTTTAACCTTATGATTCCGGGCGTTGATTATTTTATCAGTCAGGGAACTGTACGGCTCGAAATTTATTCCTGCGCTGTCGGGCGAATTGAAATATTCTTTTTCCGGGGCGAAGCGTTTTATCAGGACCGCTTTCCCGGCCACGTCAAGGTCCGCATAGTCATCATAGGAGCTGTCAGGAGCGGTAAAGCCGAAATTAACCGGGATTACTTCGGGGAAATCAAATGCGGCGTCAGCCGACTGCAACAGCGGTTTGAAATCAGTTTCGAATTTCAGCTCAATGCCGTCAATTGCCAGCCGGTTGTTGGGGCTGAAATCTATTTTTTTGATAAATTCGAAAGCCTGTAAAAAGGAGTTACTGTCGCCTTTTGGTTGGAGTCCTATATTTTGGAAGATACCCGCGATATACCGGGCCGCTTTCCCTTCACCAACCTCACCGGCTTCCCGGCCTTCGAGTGAGTCCGCAGTAAGAACCTCGAGGTGCCTGCGAAAAGCGTCCGGAGTAAAAGTATAGGCACTCACAGTGGCATTACAATTGGTATCAGATAAAAGAATAATAGAAATGATCAGGAAAATTATTTTTTTCACGACAGCCTTTCTGAAAAAAACCAAGTTATCATTTTAAGGTTTTATAACGTATTTATCTTAAAATGGTTTTAAATTTTATTGCCAATTAAGAGTTATATATTATACATTGCGAAGCTAAGAGCAAGTTTAAATAAATTTGGACTATAATTTATCATAACAGAGGCATAATGATGACAAGCAGCGGGCGTGACAATCTTGTGATAATTTCTGTACTGGTGCTGGTTGGGGCGGGTTATTTTCTATTCAAGAATCCAAGTGGCGCCCCACATGCGGAAAATCATTCCGATGTTCGCAGTATGGGTCAGGCATTGAGCAACCTTGGCGAGTTACCGGAAGATTACGACGGTTTAATAAAGTTGGGTAACGATTATATGGACCATGGCAACTATGCCATAGCCGCAGAGTGTTACCGCCGGGCGCTGGCGCTCGACAGTACTTCGCTCGATGTCCGCACCGATTACGGAGCCTGTCTGCATGGGATGGGACTTCTGGAACGTGCCCGCGATGAATTTGCCCGGGTCCTTGAAAAGAATCCCCGCCACCCCATAGCCAATTTCAACCAGGGTATCGTATATCTGGATATGAAAATGAATGATTCCACCCGGATTTACTGGGAGCGATACCTGGCTCTGGAGCCTGAAGAAAATGTAGCGGAGAGCGTTCGCGAATTCCTGAAAAGTATGAACCAAAAGTGATGTTTTCATTTCTGTTAAAATGGGCCGAGGCGACCTGGCAGATGCTGGTCAGCTCGGCGTTTTTATTTGTTGTCGGGTTGTTACTGGCTGGCTTTTTATGGCTTTTAATGAATGAAAAAAATATTCGAAGGCTCATCCAGGGAGGGGGGATCAGAGGCGTTTTCAAAGCCGCCCTGCTGGGCATACCCCTGCCGTTGTGTTCCTGTTCAGTTCTGCCGGTTGCCAGCCAGTTGCGAAAGTCCGGAGCAAGAAAAGCCGGCGTGATGTCCTTTGTAATCGCCACCCCGGAATCAGGGGTTGATTCCATTGCGCTGACTTACTCCCTTACTGACCCCGTCTTAACCGTTGCTCGCCCGGTCACAGCTTTTCTCACAGCCTTTTTAGCCGGTGTTGTTGAGACTTTTTTTAAAGACGACATCAAGCCGCCGGTTTTCATCGGTAATAGAAGTAATGGTGACTGTTGTGGCGCGACTTCCGCCGATAATCTTTCACAAAAAAGTATTATTATCAGAATATTATCAAGTATCAACTATGCTTTCAATGTTCTTCTAAAAGATCTGGCTCCATATCTCATGCTGGGTTTTGTTCTGGCTGGTCTGGTGGGGGCATTATTAGGGGATAACCCGACTGATATTCCATCGATTTTAAAAACCGGCTGGCTGGGTTATCTGGGTGCGATTGTTATCGGTCTGCCGTTGTATATCTGTGCCAGTTCATCGACACCCTTGGCGGCAGTATTTCTCGCTTCTGGTTTCTCTCCAGGGGCTATTTTAGTTTTTTTAATGGCAGGTCCCGCTACCAACATAGCTACTCTGGTGGTTTTGAAAAATATTTTAGGCAACTGGTCAACAGTCAGATATTTGACGGCGATTGTGGTTGTATCGATAACAGGCGGTGTCATCACCGACTGGATATATGGAATATTGAATATACCGGTTCTTATCAGGTCACAATCTACTCCAGAGGAGCATAGCCCGGTGTCAATTCTGATGGCCTTAGGGTTGACTGCGTTTATTATTTTTTATTCCATTCAGTGGGTTTCTCGGAAACTGGCAAAAAAATCCTTGAAATAAACGATTAAAGCCCCTTTTTTTATAATGTGAATAAGCAAATTGAAAACAGCTTCAGCTGGTCACGGGCTTTTCTTGATTTTTTATTCCCCCCTTTATGTCTGGGATGCGGGCGGTTTAATAAAAGCCGGATTGATATCTGTGATGATTGTCTTAAAGCGATTGATAAGTTCCAATACCCTTTTTGCCTGAAATGTTCAACGGAGATAACCGAAGGAATCAATTGTAAAATATGCGGGGAAGAAGCATTTATTCTTTTTGCCTGGGGAAATTATATTGATCCCTTAAAACAAATTGTCATCCAGTATAAGTTTAAAGACATAACCACTCCCGCCTCCCTGATTGCCAGGGCTGTCTGTTTACAGTATAAGGACCGCCTGGAACGCCTCAAAGCTGATTTATTAGTGCCCATACCGCTTCACCCCGGTCGTGAGTATTTCCGGGGATATAATCAGGCGACCCTTTTTGCCCGTCAATTAGGAGAGATTCTCGATATTCCGGTCGAGGATACGATTCTTTATCGGGTAAAAAAACGTAAACCGCAATCACGTTTAAACGAATACCAGCGAAAACGGAATATCAAGGGAGTCTTCCGGGTATCTGATGAACCGGATATCCCGGCTGATAAATGTCGGATAATCCTGGTGGATGATGTTGTTACCAGCGGCGCTACAGTCTCCGAGGCTCGAAAAACCCTTGAGCCGGCTGGTTTTAAGGTAGTGGGTGTTATTGCTATGGCACATGGATTGTAAAATGCCTGATTCGGTACCGGTAATAATAGAAGACTACCGTCAACACCTGAAACTGGAGCGGGGTCTTTCGGAAAACAGTCTTGAAGCATATATCCGTGACCTCATGGCTTTTGCCAGAGTAGTTAAGGGGAAGGATTTACGAAAAATCACCCCAGTGGATATAAACAGCTATTTTTTAAGTCTGTCTCGTAAGGGAAGCAAACCAGCGACCTTGGCCCGTAAGATATCCTCCCTGAAAGGCTTTTATGCCTATCTGAAAGAGAACCATCAAATCAAGGAAAATCCAGCCCTGGCCTATAACGCCCCCAGGATTGCCCGTTATCATCCGGATTATCTCTCACCTAAAGAGATACTTGGAATTATTGAAGCAATTGATGTCAAATCAAAGACTTGTTGTCGCGACAAGGCAATTATTGAACTGCTTTACGGAAGTGGTTTACGCCTGTCGGAACTTATTAATTTAAAAATCTCTGATTTGGAACTTGAAGCCGGCTTTTTGCGGGTTCTGGGTAAGGGGAATAAACAACGCCTGGTGCCCGTCGGTGAATATACCAAACAAGCTCTGAACGCTTATTTTGAGACTGGAAGACAATTAAACCCGGGGGTAATTCAGGAACTGGTATTCGTAAACCGTACCGGTAGCAAATTTTCCCGGGTAGGCTTATGGAAAATTATCAAAAAGCTGGTTTTACAAGCAGGTCTAACCAAAAAGGTAACCCCCCATACTTTTCGTCATTCTTTTGCTACTCATCTTCTTGAGGGTGGGGCCAGTCTCCGGGTGGTGCAAGAAATGCTCGGTCATGCCGATATAACAACTACGGAAATTTATACCAAAATTGACCGGGATTATATTATTGCCGAACACAAAAAATACCATCCTCGAGAATTGGGCGAACATAACCAGGAATGAAATCGCCGTTAAGCCTGTTTATCATTTTGCCTTAAAACAAACCGGGGTAAATCTTGATTTTCACCTGAAAAGGTTTTATTACGGTCAGGAAGTATCTTTTCATTATTTTGATAATTTTGATAGCCTGGTCACTATCTGTCAACGGTTTCCGGTAAATGCTATCCTCATAGGCAGTAAGTCGGAACTGTACAAAGAAATTGAAATGCTCCAGGCTATTAAAAGCAATGTCTTTTTATCCATCATACCGGTTATTTTATATCACCCGGAACCCTCGAATAATATTGTCGTGGCGGCTTTTGAAAACGGGGCTGAGGATTTCATTTATGGTGAATGGCTGGACAAACTGGTGGAGGTCCGGATACACAAGGTTATTGACCGTAACCGCCGTGACCTTTCGATAAATCCCTCCACACACCTGCCTGGTCCGGCTATGATTGAACAGGAAATTGACCGTCAGATTAAAATGGGTTCGGAGTTTGCCGTATGTTATGCCGACCTGGACAACTTCAAAGCCTATAACGACTATTACGGTTACGCCTCGGGTGACCGGGTTATCAGGTTGACAGCCAAGATCATCCGCGACGTAGTGTTCGATGTCTGTCGGGAAGGTTTTGTCGGGCATATTGCGGGCGATGATTTTATATGTGTCCTGCCGCAAAATATTGTCAACGATGTCTGCACCTGGATAATCAAAAGTTTTGACGCTATCATTCCTTACCGCTATGAGGTGGTTGACCGGGAACGGGGTTATATTACTACTGTCAGCCGCCGGGGGGAAATCGAAAACTATCCCATTCTAACTAGTTCCATAGCGGTATTGATAAATGACAATGGTAAATTTACCCATGTCGGGGAGTTGTCGAAAATGCTGGCTGACCTGAAAAAAGCCACCAAGCAAAAACCCGGTTCGAACTTCATGGTCGAGCGTCGCAAAAAATATTAGTGTTTCATTATACCACTTCGGAAAATAATCAACCGTAAAAAATTCTTCACCCATACGCGTAGTCTGAAAACGATGATCGTCCTAAAGGCATTTTTAAAGATATGATAGGGATAGTCCGATTGAACCAACCTATTACGAGCGCCCCTAAAATGACGTAAAAACATCAGGAGAAATAAGCTTTTTTGGCTATTTCACGGCATCCGGATGTGACTTGTTCAGAGATACCTGAAAAAGTCACACAGTAAAAAGGTAAGGTTAAAAGTCGCATTTTATGCGCTGTGGAAAATGGGGGGTAAAAAAATTTTAATAATTTTTTTAAGCTTAAACGGGAACTAAATCGTCAAAAGGTTGTAATATAATTAGGATGAGTTGGAAATCCCGGAAGTAAACACCGGTAAAGTATATATATAAAGTGCGAGTCTGAGCAGTCAGGCAGAATGCTCTTGACAGAGCAGGTTGGGCGAATTATATTGTAATCAGGAAGCCACATCACCTCACATTTATCCCGATTGCCATTAACAAACTAAACCGCAACAAGTGTATTGCGTGAGTAAAGCGGCTGGATGTTACAAGAGGTGACATAGCAGCTAAAATGTTAACAACCCTTAATTTTGGGGGTGGAATTTGTTAAAGCGTTATCAAATTTTATCAGTGGTGGCTGTCGTTCTGTTGATGGCGTCCGTAATTTACGCAGCCCCAGCTACTAAAGTGGCGGCAGGAAACGCCTTAAGTAGCGAAGCCAATACCGTTACTGTTCCGATTGAAGTCGGCAACCTTGACGGTCTGATAGCCATGGATATTCCTTTGAAGTATTCCGATGGGGTTACCCTTAAGAAAGTCGACTTCGAGAATACCCGGGTTTCCTATTTCGATTTCAAAATCGCTGACATCAACAACGACCAGAACACCGTAATCATCGGTTTAATTAACCAGTTGTCCGCAGCCAGGGTCGAGCCGCTTGGCAGTGGTTCCGGCGTGGTGGCCAATTTAATCTTCGAGGTGAATAACCCATCAGTCAATCAAATCACTATTGAAGCAACGGAAACCGCCAAGCCCCGTCATGCCATGATCTTTGTATATCAGGACCTGAACGGAACCTCTCCTTCCGGGCAGATCGTCGAAAATCCTAAATTTGAAACCGTTTCTCTGTCCCTGTCGGGGGTGAACAATGCTGGTCTTCCGGACCGCTTTGAGCTGCTTCAGAATTACCCCAATCCGTTTAACCCGGTTACGAATGTTTCCTTCATGGTTCCGGTTGCAACCAATTACACCCTGACAATTTTCAATGTCCTCGGACAGACCGTAGACCAGTTCAGTGGTTTCGCTGAACCGGGTAAGGTTGAAATCAGCTGGAATGCCGCCAGCAAGTCCTCCGGGGTGTATTTTTACAAACTGGATACCGATAATTTCACGGAAACAAAGAAGATGATTCTTCTGAAGTAACATGATCGGTAATATTAAACCGAAACCGAAATCAGCCCTTTCCCTTGTGGAAAGGGCTTTTTATTTGATATTATATAATGGCTTTGAGGTTATAGTCGAAACTGGAAGCCGGGGCAACCGTCAGTTCGCGAACAAGATTCCCGTTGAGTGAGATAACGACTTTAATTGCCGCTTTATTTCTGGCTGACGAATAACGGATGGTCAATCCGGCAACGGTATTAAAATTTGTTTCTGAGGCGGGTCCTATCAAAACCGACAGGGGGGAGGCGATATCCGGGGCGTCACACAGGAAATGATGCGGTTGAGCCAGCTTTTGCAGGATCAGGTTTTCTTTTTCATTGCGGCCGACAATAATCCTGGTCTGGTTATCGATTCTGAAATGCCGGCCGATTTTCAATAGTTCAATATCATTGGGGGTAAAATTCCGGTGATATTCGATTAAGTCCTTCAGACGGTTGGAAAAGCCTTTATCAGTCAATAGACATCCACCCGCCGGGGTGGGAAAATCCGTTAAACCGAATTCTCCGGCCAGTCTTATCTGCTGTTTGCGCCCGCGCCCTTTTATATCCAGAAGTTGCTCCCGGTCAACGAGGCCGTTAAGTTCCGGTTCGGTTGGTGGAAGGTGTTTGGCGCACAGGGGGCGAAGGAGCTTATCGTTCAGCCCGGACTTTCTTAAAACCAGGTTCATCTGGTTTTTTAACTGTGAAAATGGTCGTTGTCCAATCACCTCACCGGTAATAACGAAATCAGCCCCGATTTCTTCCATGTAGGTTTTGGCTTCACGAAGCATCATAATTTTACAATCCACACAGGGATTCATATGCGCTCCCCGGCCGTATTGGGGTTCGAGAACGATATCGATGAATTTCTGGCCCAGGTGGACAACTTCGAGTTTAAAACCGAATTTCTGTGCTATATTATAAGGAGTACTTTTATCAGGGTTTTTCGGGTCGGCAACCTTTCCGAAATAGTGGACAAAATAAAGGGCGGTTACTTTAATATTTTGCCGGAGCATCAGAAGTATCGCCAGGATTGAGTCCAGACCGCCAGAGTAGAGGGCGATTGCATGAGCCCGGTATTTTGGCTGGTTATTTTTATTCATTTTTTTTAACACTAACTCCGTCAATTAAATACGTCCCGAAACATTTCCCGGTTGGACAGTATAATATAAGTAAACCCGCAGTCCTGTAAAAGGTTATTTAACCTTGACATATGGAAAAATTGACCTAAAATTGCAGGGAAAAAGAAGGGTAGAAGAGTATTTTTAACAAGGTCAACAATTGGCTGAAGCATTTTGCTTATGAAAGCCAGCGGCTGTTTTTCTTTTCTTTGCGCATGGTTGCTTCATTATTTGGCCGCCCTATCTACATAGCCGAGACTATGGAACAAATGTACCTGATTGGTATCGGTTCCTTGTTTCTGGTTGTCTTAACGGGTCTCTTTTCGGGACAGGGGTTTGCTATTGCCTTCGCCAATGAACTGGCGGATTTCGGTGCCAAGGATTACCTGGGTCGGATCATGTCTTTGGCAATTGTGCGTGAACTGGGACCTACTTTAACCGGCCTTATGATGGCTGCCCGGGTTGCTTCGGGAATTACCGCCGAAATCGGTTCCATGAAAGTTTCCAATCAGCTTGATGCCATGCGTTCGTTCGGGATCGACCCGATTCGTAAAATTGCAGTTCCCCGTCTCATAACCCTGATTATTATGGTTCCCACTATGACTATAGTATGTGATGCGGTCGCTATTTTCGGTGCCTGGCTGATTGCCCTTTTCCATGCGCATATTTCCTCCACTCTTTACTGGGCGGCGATAAGGGAGAGACTCATTTTTGGCAATATCTTTGTTGGCCTGGTTAAACCGGTGATATTTTCTTTTGTCATTGCTTTTATATCATGCTATAAGGGATTTACTTCTGAAGGCGGTACCAAAGGGGTCGGGCAGGCTACCACTGATTCGGTAGTGATGTCCTCGATAACCATCCTTATTGCCAATTTTATCTTTACCAAATTCTTTTTCCCGATACTCAAGGGTTATTTATGATTGAACTGCGTAATGTTGATTTCGGCTACGAAGACAAGCTGGTTTTAAAAAATATCTCCTTCAGGATTGACCAGACGGAATCGGTGGTCATTATGGGTCCGTCCGGTTCCGGGAAGTCGACCATTTTAAGACTTGTTCTGGGTCTGGAGTGCCCGCAACGGGGCGAAGTTTTAATAGACAGCCAGAATATAAGCGTCATGTCGGAAAAAGAAAAAAGGGAATTACGTAAAAGTATCGGGATGGTTTTTCAGGACGGGGCTCTTTTTGATTCGCGGACAGTGGGCGAGAATGTCGGTTACTACCTGATTGAACATACCAAGATGTCCTGGAAAGAGATTGAAAAGAAAGTCGTGGAAATGCTCGGTTTTGTCGGTCTGGATGCGGATGAAATCATTGACAAGTTGCCGGAGTTACTATCCGGCGGGATGCAGCGCCGGGTGGCTATCGGCCGGGCGCTTCTGTCCACCAATCCCCGGATTATGCTCTACGATGAACCAACTACCGGTCTCGACCCCCAGTCGACGGAAAATGTCCTGGCTCTTATCAACAAACTCACCCGGGAGCGGTCGATTTCCACGATTGTCGTTACGCACCAGATTGCCGATGCCTTGAGTATCGCCGACCGTTTTATTGTCATACACGAAGGCGAAATAGCTTATGACGGCGATTTTGTAGGTCTTCGGGAGTGCCGCGATGAAAGGGTCAGGGCTTTTTTGGGCCCGTTCCGGGCGTCGATGGATTTAGTCGCAGAAAAAAGATTTATGAATGGCGTTTAATATATTATTTTGACTTTTAAGGGTACTTTATGAAAAATACAATAGGTGTCAGGTGGGGAAATTTAAGAGTTGGAATTCTTCTCACGATTGTCATTATCCTGCTATTCTGGGCTTCGCTCATGGGCGGCGGGACCTCGATTTTTCAATCCAAAGGCAAATTCGTCTGCTATTTCAAAAACATCAACGGCCTGCTGACCGGCTCACCGGTATGGCTGGCCGGAGTTGAGGTCGGCAATGTCAAATCGGTAGAATTTGTCAATCTCGATTCCCTGCGCCAGATAAAGGTGGTTTGTAAAGTCCGCTGGTCCGTCTGGCATGTCCTGACTGTGGGCACCAAAGTTCAGCTGGGGACAATCGGCCTGATCGGGGATAAGTACATTGAAATCATGCCGGGACCGGTGGGCGGACCCCCGATAAAGGAATGGGATGTTTTGCCGACGCATGACCCGGGGGATGCATCGTCGATGTTCCAGGCGGGTGAAGAAGCCTTGCATAAAGCCGGTGATCTGGTCGCCAATATCGATACTCTCCTGGGTCGCATGAACCGTGGCGAGGGTACGCTGGGGCAGATTGCCACCAATGATGAGCTGTATATAAAACTAACGGCTCTTTCTGCCAATCTGGGTTTGCTGGTGAAGGATTTACAGAATAATCAGGAGCGCCTGATTGGTTCGATTGAGAGGATGTCTAACTCAATTGCCGATTTAGCCGAACAGGTCAATGAAAATAAAGGCACCTTGGGAAAGATTATCACCGACCCGCAGTTATATGACAACCTCGCCCTTTCAACCGCCCGGCTGGATACTATCATGAGCAAGATTAATCATGCCGAGGGAAGTATGGGCATGCTGGTCAATGATACCGCGCTTTATGTCGAGGTGACCAACCTGATGGTGCGGGTGAACAATCTGATAACGGACATCGAAAAAAATCCACGCAAGTATTTCAAGTTCAGCGTGTTTTAGTTGTAGGTCAAGCCCCGAGTAGGCTTGACCTGTTTTCTGAATGTAACCTACGTTTCCTATCGTCATCCCCACGGAAGTGGGGACCCAAGCTATTTCCCCTGGATTCCCAATCAAGTTGGGAATGACATTGGCAAGAGAGAATGTGTAAACGGCACATGTCCACATGTGTCAAACCCAAATCAGGTCGAAAGCCTTGTGCTTTCGACATCTTTTGTGCGCCATCAGTTATAGTAGGTCGAAATGTCGAAGACTTTCGACAGTTCCGGTAGGTCAAGCCTACTTGGGTGTAAAGTATCATAAGATAGTTTACACCCAAGTAGGCTTGACCTACGGCTTCCTTTAAATAACTTACGGGCAATTGGGCAGGGGTTTATGGGTTAGATAAAGATAATCTATCAGTCTTGAGATATCAGAAATATCAATCATACCATCGGGATATGTATCAGCTTCTTCAAAACAACAAAGTGGGTCATGTGAAAGATATAAGAAATCTGTTATCCTGTTAACATCGGAAATATCCGGTTCTTCATCATCGGAACAATCAGCATTCCCGCGTAAGCCGATACAGCAGTTCAAACTGAATTTGTGCGATATTAGAGTGTCTTTATTATCAGCCGCGTCATAAGCAATAAACCTTAAATAGCAATTTTCGGCTGTAATATTTGGTGTGACCCAGTTATAAACTGATGTCATAATATCTAAACCGTTCTTCTTCTTTAGGGGGCTAAAATCATAGGGTATCGGTCCTATAATTTGATTCCATGATTGGCCATTATTAATTGAATAAGAGACATAAAGTGAACATGTATGTCTGGCACCTCCAGGTGCATTCCAAATTAATTCTACTGTGTCATTAGGTCTAAATTCAGTGACTGTAGAAGGTGGGAGTATCAATGATACATCGAACGGGCCACCAGTAAAATAAGCTACCCAATAATGAGTACTGTCAGTATAAGAAGGAATGACAAAAAAACTGTAGTCTTGTGACATAGACGTTGCTATCACTGTATCCGGATTCCAATCCCGCCATTCCCAATGATGAAAGTTATAGGGCCATTCAATGCCACCATCGCTCTTTATAAATTCTATTGCATTTAATTCAATAAATTCATTTTCCTGCCAGCAACCTTGATATGGTACACTAAAAGTATCAGGATAATCCCAACCACCTATTGCTATCTCTACTTCACCAATATAATCATGTGGTCCTTTACCTGAATATTCATAGTCAACCAACGCTATTCCCTGTCCCGTTGTCCAACTCTTCCAACCCTGGTAAATAGCACTTACGATTTTATTCCTTATTTTACCTTTATTTTCATACAAACTGTCGGCTGCGGAAGAATCGCTTATAAATAATGGTTCAAGTAAAGTAGATGTCATTTTTGACAATCTTAGTATAGTTTCATCTACATCCCACGGGTTGAATTCATTTAATTTATATTGGCCACCAAGATGATCATGAATACGAAATCCTATTTTTGCCGCGAGTAAGCTATCGGTACTTCGGCTTTGGCCTTCATACATACCTCCGTCCCATACCGTATCAGAATTACTATAGATTGTCAATATGTATTGAGATTCAGGATTCGGAACAGAATTGAAATGTATGGATATAAATGCTCCAGCTTCGACTGAATCAGCTAACCAGGCACGGCGGTCCAAATACAAGAAAGTATCTATTAGTCTTGTAAAATAAACTGATGTGGTTGGTGGTATTGAATCCTTTAGTAATAACGTAACTTCGAGATTTAAATCTTTTTCCCAGTAGCTACTGTCAAAATGTGTACATACTTTTGCACCGGGATCAATACCTCCATGACCAGCGTCAATACATAAATCTACCTGAGCATAAGTACTTCCGGTAATCATCAATACTATAAATATGCATAGATAACGTTTCATTGTACTACCCCCCTCTTAATGATATATATGTTACCATTGGCGAAAAAGGCGATGTTTTTCCCGGCATGATCGTATTTCGGTGACTGGCAGTTTTCTATTCCTATAAGCGTATCAAGAATCGTGAATTGGTTGCCATAATAATTGAATATGCCAATCCTGTTGACAATATAATCAACCCCGTTGTCACATGATAACATAAATAATGCTTCGGGGATATTGGGATTTAATGCCTCTCGTCCTAAACCACACCCTAAAGTTCCTTTAGGATATTCTCCGATAAAAGGGCTCAGATCTATTATTGTCGAATCTGATAACCTGGTTATTAGTTTGTTATTGAATATGTAAGCTCTATCAAATCTTTTAATTGTATCGGTGTTCGTTTTGGCAAAGGCGGATATGGAATCTTTTAAATCTAACCTTACAATATAAAGACCGTTCGGGTTATAACGGTAAAAGTGATTATCAATCTCTGAAGATATGTTTTTATAACTGCTGGGAATTAAATGCGTTACCTTACCGTTCCCTTTGTCGGTAATATAATAGGCATTTCCTTCCAGAGTCAAATAAGGACCTTGGTAACTTGGATCTTCGAGGCTTGTCGGATGACCTACTCGCCATTGGCATTCGTCAATGATTTCTTGTTCACCAGTATCGATATTGAAACGGATAAGTTTTTTCTTTGTCAGCATCTTTTCAATTCTTTTCAAAGAAACAACAATTTCCTTCCACGACAACCATTCCACACAATGAGGATCCATATCAAGTTTTGCCACCTCCCTCTTATTCCCCAACGTGTCTGTCAACATCAGATAACCGTTGGCAAAATACGATACCAGGCTGTCATTTGCCGACCATTTGATGGGGTCATAGGTGGCTCTGTTTAACGGTCCTATTTCGATTACTTCTTTGATTTCATACTTGATGAAAGAATCAGCGTCTTGCAGGTTTTGAGCAACCTTATTTTCAGAGTTAATATCAGGTTGTTCGGCTTTATTATCTTTAAAGATTATTACAAGTAATAGTAAAAGAAACCCGAATGCGATATAATACTTGAATTTTTTCATAATGACCTTCCTATACAAGTTATACAAATGATATTTTATTTTTCTCAATTATATATGATTTTCCCCAGTTGCTCATTATACTATGGAACACGGGTATTTTCACTGCCGGTATGACTCCGCTAATCCTGACTTAATATAGAATTTTACGTTAATATGTGTCAATTATTTAATTGTAACCGGCAGATACAGATTATGTCAAGCATTTTTGTGTAAAATACTTGATATAATCCTTTATTACCTCTTTTAAATATGTCTATCCACTCATACACAACCCTCCCGGTTTAAATATTTTCCCGACCGGGGCGGGTGTTTGCCGCCTAAACCCTCGCTCGCACCCGGCCGGGTTACCTCACTCGCTCGAAAGGAATACTTATCCTTTTTCCTCAGCTTTTTGGTCATACAACTTTTGTGCCACACCGCGCATACGACGCAATAAATTTTATAAGTGATTGATTATTAAGAAATTATGGCGACAGGCAGGAATCTGTAATTATCGACTATATACTCTGATTATAAGGGAATTACGAATTTCGATGGTTTCGTTACGAATTTTACGAGTTTTTTACGAATTTATTACGAAAAAGGCTCAAAAATTACGAATTGAGGGCTAAAAATTACGAATTTTACGAAAATATTACGAATCGACCTCGCACAAACTGTATTTTTTTATCCAGTTGCGTACTGTCCCCTCGCTCACAACCAATATTTCAGCTGTTTTGGTACGATTCCAGTTCCGGTAGCCGATTTGGGGCTTGATCTGTTTTCTTACACCGGCGCCAGAGCCAGCATGTACTCCAGCAGTTTAATCACACCTTCTTTGCCACCTTCGCCGACTTCCAGCGGAGGACCGATGCAGGTTGGGCAACCATCGTCACAGGGACATTTACGGATATGCTGAAGCGAAGCCTCGAACAGTTTATCCGATTCGGCAAATATTTTTTCGGACAGGCCCACCCCGCCGGGGATATTTTCATAGATGTAGATAGTCGGTCGTTCGGTGAAGGGCGCCCGCACCTGCGAGATAGACCGTAAATCACGGGCATCACACATCACCCACAGGGGGGCGATTTTCCCCAGGATGTTAGCCAGTCCACGCAGAGAACCGCCAAATTTGTCGCCATCCAGTTTGACTTTAAAAGCGATATCACCGGGGAAAGTGTACCAGAAAGCGTTGGTGTGCATCTCCAGCTCCGGCAATTGCAGATGTCCGGAGCCAACGTTTTCATGCGTCTGGAATTTTATCTTCTTAAAAAGAACGGTTACACTCGTTACTGAAACCTCGCCGCATTGCATCAGCGAATTATCCATCGTGGTGTATTCCCGATTGATATTTAGAACTTTCAGGTCGGTTTTGGTTTCGGCATCGGTGTAATAGTCAACCTCGACTTCTTTGACATAGGCTTTCTTGCCTTCCCAGTCAAGCTTGGTAACCTGGTACTGATTGGCGCCATGCAGATAGATGGCTTCCGGGTGCAGGAAGATGGGGGCGGAATAATAATCGATTTCACCGATAACTTCGGCGTTGTTCGTTTCGTTTAATATGACAAAATTATCAGGCGAAGCTGAGCGCAGAGAGATTTGCTCCGCCGGGTAAATCTCCGACGACCAGTGATAACGGTCAGTGGTTTTACGCAGGATATTCTGTCCGGCCAGATAGTCCAGTATTTTACCGGTGCTGATATCTTCCTGGAATTCATCTTCGGTGAAGGGCAGTTCAAACGTAGCGCATTTGATATGATTAGTGCGGATTATCAGGTTGTCCGGGTCGATTATACCGGCTTCGGGGGTACGGTCAAAAACATACTTTGGTTCGGCGCATAAAAACTGGTTTATAGCGGATGAATTAGCCACCATGATGGTCAGCGAGGTACCCAGTGTGCGCCCGGCACGGCCGGCTTGCTGCCACAGCGAAGCAATCGAGCCGGGATAACCGACAATGATGGAGACATCGAGCGACCCGATATCAATACCCAGTTCGAGGGCATTGGTGGAAACCACCCCGGTGATTGAACCATCGCGAAGCCCCTGTTCAATCTGACGGCGTTCATTGGGAAGATAACCGCCTCGGTAACCGGCGACTTTGACGCCACGGTCAAAATCATCCTTTAATTCCCGCTGTAAATAGGTTAGAAGGACTTCCACATATAGTCGGAAATGGGCAAATACGATGGTTTGTATTCTTTCACGTAGAAACAGGGAAGCCAATCGGGCCGCTTCATTTATAGCTGATTTACGAATACCCAGTTGCCGGTTAATTACGGGCGGGTTGTATAAAAGAAAATGTTTTTCACCCGATGGCGCGCCATTATTATTTACCAGCTTAACCGGTCTTCCAATAATACGGCCAGCCAGGTCGTCGGGATTGGCGATAGTTGCCGAACAGCAAATGAATATCGGATTGGAACCGTAGAATCGGCAGATGCGTTGCAGGCGTTTGATGACATTTGCCAGATGGGAGCCAAATATACCCCGGTAGTGATGAATTTCATCGATGACGACATATTTAAGATTTTCAAACAGTTTAATCCATTTGGTATGGTGTGGTAAAATGCCGGCATGGAGCATATCCGGGTTGGTTATAACGATATGTCCGGCGGCGCGGATAGCCCGACGAGCGGTTTGCGGTGTGTCGCCATCGAAAGTATAAGTTTTAATGTTAACATCGAGTTTCTGTATTAAATCATAAAGCTCACCCAGCTGGTCTTGAGAAAGGGCTTTGGTGGGGAAGAGATACAGCGCCCGGGAACTCGGAGCTTTCAATATCTCGCTTAAAACCGGAATATTATAACAAAGGGTTTTACCGGACGCGGTGGGAGTGACCACAACGACATCGTGACCTTCATTAATGGCCGTGATAGTTTCCAGTTGATGAGTGTAGAGCCGGGTGATGCCTTTTTGGTTTAAAGTAGCTTTCAGACGAAGGTCAAGCTCATCGGGGAAATCGACGAATTTGGGTTCCCGGGCGGATATGGATTTCCAGTGTGAAATATTGCGCCTTAAATCAGCGTCATTTTTTAGCAGGTCAATTATTTGTTCCAGATTCATATTTTCTAAGCTCAGACCAAACCGGTTAATTTACGGTTGCAAATATCACAAAACTTGTCGCTTTTGTTGTCGATATCCAGCATTACCTGACTGAAGTAATTGACACACTTAGGATTGCGACACTCCGCCAGTTCGTATAAATGTGCCAGACGATGAACAGCCTCTTTAAACAATCGCGGATAGACTTTACTTTCATCTTCCGGAAGCCCGTAAAATTCCAATCTCAAATGAAACAGCGACACCACTGCCGTTCCGGATAGTTTATCAACACAGCTTATGACATAATTTTCTTCAAGTAAATACAAATCTTCTTCACAGATGGCAATCACTTTTTCGCGGTTATTGGCTTTAGCGCGCTCAATTTTCGCCAGGATTACCTGGGCATAATGCTGGTTGCGAATGACATTATAGCTTTCTTCGGGGATTTTCATACCCTTTAAAATATCTACCGAGCGGTTAAAGACCGGACCAAGGTTGGAAGCCAGCTTGTTGACCAGCATAAAATCCACCTCTCCCATGGGAACCACGACTATTTTTGAGCGTAGCAGAGAAGTCATAATAAGACCTTATTCGGCTTGAAAGAACCGTGACCTGGTGCCGGTCGGCGATACCCTGACTTCGGCCCGGGCGGCACATTTAGGGCACCAGCCGATAAAAGCCGTTCCAGCTTTGTTTAGGTAAATGCGGGAATAGACATTACAGCACTTAAAATATACTCCTATAAACGGTCGTTTTCTGGAAGTATTTTCGCCTGTTTTCACGTTCTATAGATATATAAATTCATGCGATAAAACAAGGGGAAACAGAAGGCTGCGGCTGTCGGTTGGTATCTTACGCCGTCGTTTTGTTAAGTTCTTCGATAATTTTTATTGAAGCCGAGGAACCAAGGCGGGTGGCCCCGGCTTCGAGAAGTTGCCGGCATTGTTCGAGATTGCGGATGCCGCCGGATGCTTTGACTTCGATTTGACCCCTGGCGGCGGCATAAAGGTTCTTCACCTGTTCCACGGTGGCCCCTCCAAAAAACCCGGTACAGGTCTTGACAAATTGTGCTCCGCCGTTGATTACAGCCCGGGTTGCTTCCTGTTGCTGTTGTGTTGAGAGTTTACCGGCCTCGATAATAACTTTCAAAACGATATTATAGGGAAGGCTCTTACGGACGGCGGTTATCTCTTCTTCGACCCGGTTAAACTGGCTGGTAGCAAGCCAGCCGATATTGGCGACCATGTCGATTTCTCCGGCGCCGTCGCTTACACCCCTGACCGCTTCGTCAATTTTAATATCAGTGCGGTTGGCGCCCAGGGGAAATCCCGAGACACTGAGGATTTTTACTGTACTGCCGCTTAATTCCCGGCGGGCTGTTTTTATCCAGACAGGATTTATCGCCACGGCATATAAATCGAAAGTCACCGCCTCCCGGCATAAGCGGCGGATATCCTGTTCATTGACTTCCTGCTGAAGAGCGGCATGGTCAAAGCGCCGGTTTAATTCATGTAAAATATTGTTCATGTTTTAAAACAAATTATTATAAAATGGCTTAAAAAAAAATAAAAAAATGACAGGTAAAAGAACCTGCCATTCATAACTAAATCTCGGATAATCTTTTTAATTTACTTTTCTGTCTATCAGGGTTTCAGTATAGTCACCCTCCAATTTTACCAGATAAGAACTGGTATCTCCTTTTTCTCTGATCATGATTCGCTCGCCGTTCATCAACCAGTTTTCTCTAATGGACACTGTCACACCTTCCTTGTAGGCAAAATACATGATCCCCTTCATGTCCATCCGGTCCACGCCTCCCCGTCTGTTGGGATTGCCCTCCTCCGGCTTGATAGGGATAACCATATTGCCCTTGTAATCGATGAGCACGCAGTCGTAACCTTTTTCCCGGGCAAAAGATTTGATAGTATAGGTAGTTGAAGAGACGCTCGGTTCATTATTCAACAGGACCTGGGTTGTTTGAGTCCAGGAGTAGCCGACAAATACTTCATTTTCAGGGAAGACCGGGAAGCCCTGTTTATAGGATTCTTTGATGTAATCCACATAGGCTTCATCCATCGGTTCCGGGAATTCGATATCGATAGTTTTCCCTTTGGCATCGAAGTAAATAATTCTAACCCAGGCAGTATCCTCGCCCATTTCGATAGTTGAGTCCCTGGTGATGATGGTTTCTGACAGTCTTAAGGAAACCACATACGATTCATAAACACTGTCTACCAGAATTCTTTTAATAGTACTGGTCATTCTATACTTGCTGGTTACAGAGTTTTCTTTGGAAACGGTGTCGGCCTGTATTACTTTGATATTGTTCTTATGCGTGGCATCATAAACGAGAACATCGCCGACTTTATGTTTATGTCTCAGGAAGACTTTTTTTGTCCCCTGCTCACAGCTTAAAATGGCCAGAATTGTAAGCAGAAAAGTTAAAAAAACAATTTTTTTTAGCAAGGCATAACTCCGTATATATTTAAGTTTTCCGACTTAACGCACCGTAAATAAGTCGGATAAAATCCCGTACTGTTCAATATGACTCGGTGAACCCAATAAAATAATTCCTTTTAATAAGTTTTTTTGCTCGTCGCAGGTTATAATAATATTGTCGGTAGCCTCATCATCGGAGACAACAACGGATGGAAGGTTTTTATCGGTAGAGGTGAAGTTTCCGGTCAGGGGGCGGTTTTGAGCTGAACCGAAAAAAAGCGAGGTAAAGAAAATCATCAAGGAAGCCGCGACCGAAACCAGGGAGCGATAATTTGCCCGGCGGTTATTGTTTCTTTCCTGTTCCAAATTGATGAGAGTAGATTTATTGGGGGTTCTTTCTACCGTTTTAGCGAGAATCAGAGATGATACTTCGTTCCAGTATTCTTCGCCGGGATCGGGAACCTTACCGGCTTTCAAGAAATCCCTTAAATTTAAAGCGCTTTCATATTCATTACGGCAGTCCGGGCATTCTTCCAAATGCCGGCTTACCTGTTCGCGGGTCGAGTTATCTAATTCATTGTCAACATAAGCATCAAGCACATCTGTTATATGGCGGTGAAGCATTGCTACTCCTTTGACAGACGGTTTTTAAGTATTTTTTTTAGTTTAGCTCGGGCAATGTGGAGGTTGGAACGAACGGTAGCTTCGGGGCACTCCAGAATCGCGGCAATCTCAGTCTTGGAAAAACCTTCGATATCATGTAAAACCGCCGTGATTTTCTGGCGGGGCGGTAACTGCTCCAGAGCCTTGATGATTTCCTCCATCATCGTCTTATCTTCATAGAGTTCGCGGGGAGTCCTGACCCGCCGGGACATCGAAATCTGAATATTCCCGGGTAATGAGGCCGGGTCCTCGGACAACTCACCATGGATTTTCCGCTTGCGCAATAAATCTATGGAATAATTGGCCGCAACTCTAATCAGAAAAGAGCTAAAATTACTTACATGTTTCAACTCCTGTCTTTTGTGATAAATTCTTACGAAGGTCTCCTGTACTACTTCGTCGGCATCAAGGTGATTGCCCAGCATCTGGTAAGCTACGGCATATATCTTCCTCTGGTATCTTTTTACCAGAATTGCAAAGGCTTGATTATCACCATCACTAAATGCCTTAACCAGTTCGGGTATCGAATCCTGCATACCCAGGTTATTATTTCTTATTGTATATGACGAACAAGAGTTTAACCTGTTCAAGATTATAAAGTATTTTTATCTATTTCCTAAGAAGATTAGAAAAAAGGCTTAGTTTTGTCAATCTTTTTTTAGACAATAAGTTATAAGGATGCCGGACACATTTTGTCACGCCGGAACTTAAGAAATTATTGTTTTCTTTCGGAATAAATCCGGTTTTAAGTATTGTCTTACTAAAACTAATCATGTTCATAAAAAATTGGGATAATAGATTTACCCTTGAGAAGTTACGGTTTTAGACGGCTAACAAATCAGTTGACAGAATCCGATAAGATAGTTACCATATACAGAAATTTTCGGGGCCATAGTTCAGCTGGGAGAACGCTTGACTGGCAGTCAAGAGGTCGGGAGTTCGATCCTCCCTGGCTCCACCAGAATAAAAACCCCATGCTTGTAAGCATGGGGTTTTTTTCAAACCTCAGTTTGATAGAGTATTTTGTTTGTTTTTTAGCTGTTTAAGTCTTCTTTCAGCAATAGGATAATAAATCAAAAAGCCCAAACCGGCAAAGATGAAAATTAATCCCAGGGCGGCTTCATCCGTGAATTCCCGGGGAAACAACTGACTTACCAGGGCTGCTAAGCCTATACCCACCAATACCATACCCCATTTTATGCTGGACAGGGAATAAAGTTCAAACTGGGCTGCGAAAAAATTCTGTAACCCTTTATCTTCGATACCGCGGTCAAGAATTTTAATTTTGGTCTTATGGTCCAGCGCCATTTTTATTACGGTAACTATCGAAAAGAAAACGATAGCTGTGATTAAAATGTCTTGATTCATTGGATTCACTCCTTTTTGGTTTTTTTCACTACTGTATAATCTGACAAATAAGTAATATTAAAAGTTACAAAAAAAAATTGTAAAAATATGCAACCTTCGGAGCTTAACTTCAGTCAATTAATATTGATGGAGTACGAGATAAACGAAAAACAGCTTGTTGGGGAAATCCTGAACGGTAACCGGGAAAGCTACCGGATTTTTATAAATCAGTATTTACGGCTGGTAAATCATGTAGTTTTTAAGATGGTCTCCAATGATTGTGACCGGGAAGATATCTGCCAGGATGTCTTTATAAAGGCTTACCAGAATCTGGGTTCATTCAAATTTGATGCCAAATTATCTACCTGGCTGGCGAGAATTGCTTATAACACCTGTCTGAACCATCTGGAGAAAAAAAACAAATTCCCCTGTACCAGGATGTCGTTTCTGGAAGTGCGGATATCGATGATAATCTGAGCGAAGAAATCCACCCCGACCAGTTGACGGTGGACCGGAATTTAGCTTATCGTCTGTGCCAGGAAATCGACGAGCTCCCGGTCAGTTATGGTCTGATTCTGTCGCTTTATCATTTACAGGAAATGACCTATAAGGAGATATCGGATATTTTAAGTATGCCCGAAGGGACAGTCAAAAGCTATCTTTTCCGGGCCAGGAAATTGCTGAAGGACAGATTGGTGAAAAATTATTGTCGGGAGGATATATGGCTTTAAGTCATGTCAGCGATGAAGAAATACTGGAATATCTCGATGGGAACCTTACTGCCTGTGAATTAACGGATTTTCAGAACCGACTGAAAAACTGCCCGCTTGCACAGGAGAAACTTCGGGAATACCTTATCCTGTACAAGGTGCTTAAGATGGAACAGGTACACGGTTGCTCACCGACCCTGGTCGATAGCATTATGAGAAAACTGCCGGTTTTGGAATACCCCAAAAAAAGTTTCTGGACTTCGAAAATAACCGCCGGGATAATCGGTTTGGTCGTACTGATTGCTATTACTCATTATTTCATTGACCTGACGCCGCTTGTAAACCAGCTGGCGAAATTTCCCCTTTTTAACCTGAAAGTAAATTGGGAAATTTTTACTCCCCCTATTGAACTTGTTCAAAAGTTTAGTAATCAATATTACCTGTTCGGTTTTGCCATTCTGGTATTGCTGCTGGTCAAGGTGGTTGACTTCATGCTCCTGGAAACAAAATATCGAAAAATTGAGTCTTAGTCTATTAATAATCTGAAATGTTCTATTCTGTCAAGGCGGAAAGTTCTTTCCGCCTTTGCTTTTTCACAGAAAGCGATAATATAAAAAAAAGTTCCGAGGTACTGTACCGAAATCGGCCATATAATCCGGCTCTGGGGTGGTTTCCCCGAAGCCGTGTAGATGATTTCCATCGACAACTTGTTTTTAATGGCCCTGCTGATGGATTCGTATTCTTCGGGAAGTTCTTTCTGCTCGGTTTTCCATTGGTACATGGTATAGGTTGTCAGAATTTTTTTAAAATCCGTCAGGTTATTTACCGGCGGGATTTCAGATGACATTTTTACGAACAAGTTCCTGACCAGCAGGGCATCGGACAGGGCTCGATGGTCCTGAAAGGCGGCAATATCGAAATGTCTGGCAAGAGAAAGCAGGGAATAAGAGGGAAGCTGTGGGTAGAATCGACGGGCGATATCGACTGTGTCGAGAATCATGTTATCGTTAAATTTCAATCCGGTTCGTTCCAGTTCACAACTTATGAAAGAAATATCAAAGGGGGCATTATGGGCGACAAGAATCGCCTCCGGACCACAAAATTGAATAAACTTCTTTAATACCGGGCCGACGGTTTCCTGGTAGGCCACCATGGCATTGGTGATACCGTGGATTTCAGTGACTTCTTCGGGAATGGGGCGTTCGGGATTTATAAGGGTCTCGACAGTTTCAACATCATCCCGACCAATTTGAAACTTCACGGCACCGATTTCCACCACCCGGTTGACGGCAGCCCAGATGCCGGTGGTCTCGGTATCGAAAGCGATGAAAATCTGCTTTTTGAGAAACGGATTTTTTATACTTTTGGCTGTCATTGGTTAAAGTTAATATATTTAATTTAATTGACAATTTGTTTTTGGGGTGTATCTTTTAACGGAGGTAAAGGATGTATCGGGACATTTAAAGCTGTTATAAAATGAAAATTTGCAGTAAACCTATCGTTTCTTTTGCCTGTCATTACAATGCTCTGGCCGGGTCCGGCCTTCAGGACCTATAACCCGACAACAGTAAAAACTCATTTAATCAAGGCGATGCTTTTTAAGGCCGTTTATTATGGATTTATTAATAACAGGTGGTGAATAATTTAGCAGGAGAAATATTATGGCTATCATATTAGATGGTTCAGGTTTGACAGTGGAAAAGCTGGTGCGGATTGCTCGCCATAATGAACCGGTGGAACTTGCTTCCGGAGCGGCGGAGCGGATTAAGAAATGCCGGGCGATGCTGGAGAAGAAAATCGACGCCCATGAAATCATGTACGGGGTTAACACCGGTATCGGTGAGTTTTCGGAAGTCGTTCTCGATGATGAGCAGGTTAAGGAATTTCAGAAATTTTTAATTTACAATCATGCGGCGGGAATCGGCGAGCCGGCTCCGCTGGAATACGTGCGGGGCGCGATGGCCGCCCGGGTCAATGTCCATGCCCATGGCAATTCCGGTTGCCGGCTGCAAATAACTCAAACCCTGGTGGATATGCTCAATAAAGGAGTAACACCTTATGTCTGCCAGAAGGGTTCGGTCGGGGCCTGTGGTGACCTTGCCCCGATGGCGCAGATTGCTCTTTTAATGATGGGTGAGGGAAAAGCTTATTATCAAGGGGAACTTCTCGATGGCGGAGAAGCTCTTAAAAGGGCGGGCATTGCAGTTCCCGGTTTGAAAGCCCGCGACGGCCTGGCCACTATCAACGGGTCCAACGTCCTGACTGCCATGAGTGCACTTTTTCTTTATGATGCCGGACGGTGGTTGAAACAGGCAGAAATTGCCTGTGCCATGTCCCTGGAAGCGCTGAAAGCCAATATGCGGCCGTATATGTCGAAACTGCACGAGGTCCGTGGTTTCCCCGGAGCTGTCAGAAGCGCCCACTCTATACTCAAGCTGGTTGCCGGGGGCGACCTTGTCGACGGTCGGATTAAGTGCAAGGTACAGGACGCCTACTCGATGCGTTCCACGCCGCAGGTAATCGGTGCCGCCCATGACGCCCTGGCTTATGCCAAAAGCCAGGTGGAAATTGAATTGAACGGCGTCGGCGATAATCCGATTTTCTTCCCGGATGACAATCTTCAGCTCTCCGGGGCCAATTTCCAGGGCACGCCGGTTTCCCTGCCGATGGATATGGCCGGAACGGCGATTACGATGGTTTCGGTGATGTCGGAACGCCGTATGAACCGTTTGAATAACCCGGCTCTGTCAGTCGGTCTGCCGCCTTTTTTGACCCGGGGGGCGGGGATGTTCTCCGGTTTGATGCTCAGCCAGTATACGGCTGATTCATTAATTGTCGAACAGCGGATTTTATCCATGCCGGCTTCCATACAGTCTATCCCGGCAGCGGCCGACCAGGAGGATTTTGTCTCGATGGGTATGAATACGGCCATCAAGAATTTTCAGATTCTCGATAACGCTTACGGGGTGCTGGGTATCGAGTTCATGGCTGCCGCCCAGGCAATGGATTTCCGTGATTATAAATTCGGCAGAGGCGTCAAAAAAGCCCATGAAGTAGTGAGACGACACGTGGCTTTTCTGGATATCGACCGGCCGCTCTATCCCGACCATACCCGGATGAAAGAACTGGTCAAATCGTGTGAGATACTCGATGAGGTCGAAAAGGAAGTCGGTTCACTGGACTGATTGACCGGGAGTTTGTTTTTTTGCACTTGATATAACTCCCCGAAAAACTTACTTTTCAGGGGTGGAAAACTTACAGGTAAAAAATCTTTATCTGGCCTTTAAGGAAAACGCGGCGACTTTTCCCCATCTGATTGCTTTAAGAGCCGATGGCGGTAGGGGTAGAAGTTATACTTACGCCGAGGTTGACCGTCAGGTAAGACAACTTGCGGCCGGGTTGAACGATACCCCTTTTGCAAACATTAAAGAAATCGGGCTTCTTTCGGAAAATTGTCCTGAATGGCCGATTACCTACCTGGCTGTTCTTGCCTCCGGTAAAACGGTGGTTCCTATCGATGCCAATCTGAAAGTAAATGAAATCGGTTATATTATTGACCACTGCCGGTTGCGGGCTATAATCTGTTCAAGAAGATTCGAAAATATGCTGGCCGGATTATCTTCGGACTTGATGATTTACTCCCTGAATGAACAATCGTCAAACAACTGGAAAAAACTCTTTCGGGATGAATTTAATTTCACCGAAAGCCAGCTGGGCGACCTCAAAGATACCGCCTGCCTGATTTATACCTCCGGAACCACCGGTAATCCCAAGGCGGTCATACTGACTCATGACAACCTGCTGGGAAACCTGGAAAGTATTCATCTTACGCTTAAATTTACCGAGCATGACGTTTTTCTCTCAGTGCTGCCTTTGCACCATACCTTTGAAGCCATGTGCGGTTTTTTGGCACCGCTTACTTCCGGTTCCTGCATCGTTTATGCCCGGACATTGAAGTCCGGCGATATCCGCGAAGACATTACGTTCAATAAAGTAACCATCATGTGCGGAGTGCCGCTTCTTTTCGAGAAGATGTATCGCAATATCAAGCGGGGGGTTGAAGAGATCCCGGTATTTAAAAGATTATTGTTCCAGTCATCATATACGGTATCCTCGCTGGCCTGGAAGTTTAAATACCAGATGGGGCAGGCGCTTTTTAAAAAAGTTCGGGAGAAAATCGGTCTGGGTTCAATCCGTCTGTTTGTCTCCGGCGGTGCACCCTTACCACCGGAAATCGCGAGATTTTTTAATTACCTGGGTTTTGTATTTCTTCAGGGTTACGGTCTGAGCGAATGTTCACCGGTGGTGTCGGTAAATCTGCCCGAAGATATCTCATTCGGTTCGGTAGGACCGCCCCTGAAGAAACTCGAAGTTAAAATCGTGAGGAAAAGCGAGGATGGTATCGGGGAGATTGTCGTGCGCGGCCGGAGTACTTCGCCGGGTTATAAGAACAATCCCGGGGAAACGGGAAAACTATATCGTGATGACTGGCTGTATACGGGAGACCTGGGTTATATTAAAGATGGTAAGATATGGATTACGGGCCGACATAAGAACCTGATTGTCTCTGCGGCCGGGAAAAATATTTATCCGGAAGAACTCGAGGAAAAACTGCTGGCTTCGCCCTATGTGACTGAAGTTGTTGTGTTCGGCCGTAATAAGGATAACCGCCAGGGGGAAGAAGTACGTGCCATTATCGTTCCCGACCTGGAGCAGTTTCAAATGGAATTTAATATGTCCGTCACCAGTCCGGATATGCGTCAAATAAGACAGGTTATCGGTCGGCTGGTCGACGATGTAAATAAAGAAATAGCCTCTTACAAGCGCATCTGCGGTTTTGAAGTTCAACTGGAGGAACTTGAGAAAACCTCCACCAAGAAAGTGAAGCGTTTTTTTTACAATTAGATGTACCACCAGAGTTGTCTTTTTTCGTTTATAAAAAAATACTTTCCTTAGCTTTAGTTCCATATAATTGATAATAGGGCTAATTTTTTTTAATTCGGTTATTTTTTTTTAACATTTTTGAATCTTTTTTGTTATATTCTTATCTAATTAAGGAAGTTTAAAAAGAAAGGTATGTAAGACTTATGCTTAGCGTAACTGATACGGCCAGCGTTGAACTTAAGAAAGCTATCGATGCCAGCTCTAAAAAAGGGAGTTTGATTATATTTTTCCAGGGGATGGGGTGAAGCGGTCCCTCTTTAGGGATGGCTCTGGATGAGCCTACGGAAGATTTGGAAAAGCTCGAATCCAATGGTATCGAAGTCTATATAGAACCAAAGTTGAAAAGTTTTCTCGGGCAGTACGGTACTATCAAGATTGATTTTATCAATCATCCCTCGGGCAGTGGTTTTACTATTCGAGCCGGTGACCCTGGTGGGGATTGCGGAAGCTGCAGAGGGACTTGCTGAATTTAATAATGTTTGGTAAAAAAGCCGGTTTAAAACCGGCTTTTTTATTGGTTAGAGATTTTGCAGGGAAATCCCTTAAGCCGGTTTATTGAAATGAATTTCAAACCGAAATAGTCCCTGGATTTAATTTCTTGACTAAAAATATTTTTTTAATAATTTGTGAACACAATGCCGGGGTAGCTCAGCTGGTTAGAGCATCTGTCTGTGGAACAGAGGGTCGGCGGTTCGATCCCGCCCCCCGGTATTAAATTAGAGGGCGTATTTGTCGAATTTTTCCCAGTAAGCTTTGGATAATTGATATGGGATGAAGGCTTGGTCGTCACTTTTAATGGTGACATTTTCCAGTGACGCCTTTTCAATTATCCCCAGTTCTTCAAACGCATCAAATATTTCAACAATGTCTGGTCTTGAGCTTAAGCGGACTTTATTGGCAAACTCTCCCCCAAAAGCCCAGGAACCATCCTTTTTCCCCATAGAACCGATGTGCGCTTTGCAGAGAATATAAAGATACTGTTGCACGGAATCCTGGTCGTTGGGAAATACATCGATTTTCTGTTTGGGCATAGGGATAGCCGCTCCCAGGGCTAATTCGTATTTGAAATATCTCAGGATTTCTTTTGTCATGAAGTTATTATCGGCAAAGATGTTCAAAATTTCAACAAAAATATATCTTTGGAGATGGTTATTTTTACCGGAATTGCTTAGCGCATAAAATCTTAGAGACTTTTAGGGAAGGGCTGAAATATGGGAAAATAGCCAAAAAACCCTTTTTAATCATGAATTTTACTTTATAAGCCAGTTGTTTTTTAAGATAATTCTTTTTTTTAATCTCCTATTTCTAGGCATTTCAACCGTCAATGTCCGATAATTATAGTTTTATTATCGGTTAAAACAGCCATCGGGGTACTTTAAGAACCATTTATCAGCTTTCCAGGTTAAACGTTAGTATTTGTTTTATTTGCTTGTCTATTACAAATTACTATAATTTTAATATGATTTATAAGCATACTCAATTTGGCGGCTGGTTGATTTTTTTACCGGTGGGTATTGCTGTCTTATTCACAGGCATCTGGGGAATTATAACTTCCGAAATTCCCGCCCTGATTTTGAGCGTCTTGTTTATCATTATCCTGGCTCTTTTCTATCGTTTGACGGTAATGATTGATGAAGCCTGTCTTCGCGTGGTTTACGGAATAGGTCTGATAAGGTTTAAATTTTCGATAAAAGAAATAAAGTCCAGTCGTCCGGTAAAAAACAGCTGGTGGTACGGTTGGGGAATAAGATATACCCCGCATGGCTGGCTTTTTAATATCGCCGGTTTACAGGCGGTTGAATTTACTCTCAAAGATAACAGAACCTTCCGAATCGGTACAGATGAACCGGAAGAGCTTTGCCGGGCCTTGAACCGGTTGTCAGCCTGATTCCTACTATCTTAATTATCAGCCCGTCTCATCTCAGGGGCATTCCGCCAGGGGGTCATGAGACAGGTAAAGATAATCGATCAGCCGGGTGATATCGGAAATATCAGGAGTACCGCCGCTGACGTCTACATCCGCTTCCGCTTCGCAGCATAATGCGTTATTAGAAATATAAAGAAAATCGATCAGCCGGGTGATGTCGGCAATATCCGGTGTTTCCTCTGTTGAACAGTCGACATTGCCGGTTGTGCCGCTGCAACACATGGCCGGATTATATGTTATCATGCCGCTGACCAGAGCCGGCTGGTAAATTAGCGGATACCCGTAATTTATCGGCTCAAAAGTGTCATAACCGTCCATTTCGAGGATATTATACTGTCCCGGTTCACCTCCCTGGATTTTGAATTTAATTTTAATGAGTGGTCCCGTACCGGCGGGTAAAGGCGTACCGCCGCCTTCCATATTCAGGCAGAAATGTTTGTTGTTGCCGTCATAGTTGATATAATCGATGGAGCTAAAAATACCAGCCCGGCAATCGACGATGGAATGCCCTTCATATTTTAAATTCAACGGACCGCCGTATTCAAGAGGAATCTGAAGGCGGTAAAGGGGAATGTTATTGGTAAGGTTTATGACATATTCGAAAGTAACTCCTGTTGTAGCTTCCTGGTCCGTACCGGTCAGGGTATCCGCCAGGACTGTAATATAATTGTTTTCCATAACAGAGTATAAATGGCCACTGTCGGTAAGAATCTGCAGGCTGACGTTATGGGTGCCGGGTTCGTTATAAATATGCGAAGGAGCCGGAGCCAGAGCGGTGTCGCCGTCGCCGAAAGACCATCGCCACTGTACGACATTGTGTTCGCTTTTACCGGCAAAAGCCACTGTCAGGGGCGCCCAGCCGAAATTGTTGCTGGAAATGAATTTTACATCCCAGCCCGAAATTGTCAGGGTCGGGTCACCCTGCAGGGTCATACCGTAGTGCCAGCATTTCTGGTCGAAGCTATAGGCGTAGTCCCAGACCAAATCGATAAACCAGTCACGCAGGGATTCGCCGATAGTTTTACCCAGGCCCAGGGGAGAATAGAAGTATTCAAAGTCAAGCATCGAACCGGTTTTGGTACTGCCCACGGTAGCCAGGCCATTGTCGATGTTGTAAAGATAGCAGGCGCCCATATTATTGGTTTCAATGAACCGGGAATTAGAACAGGCAAAAAGATTATAAAAGTGGGCAATCGGGCCTATATTTTTTACCTCGATAGCGGTCGTACTGCTCCATTGCTCACTGGGATTTTTAAACGAATGGCTGTAAGAGCTGGAATGAACACAGACCTCAATGAATTCATAATTGTTCAGAAGGTGCGTTTCATAGTCATCCGCCCAGGTGGTCCATGGGTCCGATACCAGGGTACGGATATCATAAGTCAAGCCGACGTTATCGTCCCACCACCCGGCAAAATCAGCCCAGTCATCATCGATATAGACCAGGGCGCGTTTATTGAGGGCCAGTTGACCCATACGATACCGGTGGTTTTTATCAAAATATCTCATAAGCAACGATTGCTCGGTGTCAGCACCATGAGCCAGCGGCGAGAACGCCAGTCGTCCCATCCAGATTTCGGGAAAAACATCACCGGTATGCTCATCATACAAACCGTCGTTGTCGGAGTCCCTGAAAGAACCGTCGAGGTCCATATAAAATAAATCACAGGGAAATTGTTCATTCTCATAATAATCAAAACAGTTATATATTTCATACCAGGCTATGGGCAGGTTGCCGATAAGGACACAGCCTTTCATACCCTCGTAATACTTGTTTGTCAGGAGTTCCCGAAGGTCTTCCGGAGTACCACCGGAAGCGGTAATCAGCTCCACGTCATATTCTTCGTTATTGAGGTCAAGAATGTACTGGTCGATAGCGGTTGTAACAAGAGGGTAGAGGTTGGTATTAATAATAATACAGAACTTTACCAAAAAGCCGTTGTTTTTCAGCGGGGCGCTTTTCCTGATAAGTTCCATCTGAAATGGACCAGGGCTACCGGCCTGATTACGCCACTCTTCATAGGAAAGAGGTTGACGACCCTGGGGATCCACCCAGCGCAGGGCATTAATGTTATCATAATTGAGCGGTTGCCGATTCTCAAAAACCGAAAAAGAGGGGTTATAAGATATAATTTTACCTCCTTTTATTTCCTCGGCGGAAAGCGAGGCAGCAATATACGGCAGCATTAAAAATAAACCGATAATGCAGAGATTAAAAAGAGGCTGTCTTTTACTTTTTGAAAATTGCTTGGGCATATTAAATCCGTTATTTAAGGGTTGTTTTATAAGGCGAATGTCTCCCCGATTATCGCTTATGTTACCATTTAAATATACAAAAAAAAATGAATTTGGCAAGGAGAGAAACTGTTCTTAAGCCACGTTTTACAAAGCAACCGTTTCATCTCTGAAACGGCTGCCGGTTACAGGTTAAAGTATACGAATTCAAAATCTGGGGACGCAATAACTGCCTGAAGGCGTCGTCACCAGGTTAACCGTAAATTCCAGTTTTTCCTCACCGGGTCTCAGGTAGGGCTCGATAAAACTGATGGCGTATTCCCCCGGGGGTAAAGCCGTGATTTCGTAATCTATATCAAAAAGACATATGCAGTCACAGCCGCCGTTATCCAGGGAGTCGATTTCCTCGATGGTGATAATATAGTTTTCGATAGTAATATTAGCGGTGAAAACGGGACAACAGTTAAGTTCGGCGTTGATATGTTTGAGAAAAAGCAGCCCGTTGGCGTACTGGTATTCGACACAGGTTTCCGTGATTGCTTTTTCACCCGGTTGTAAAACTGTTTTACAATCAGTATGTCCGTTTATTTCACCGGTAGAAGGAGTATAGTCGGGACAATAGGGAAGCTCGCGGTGGTCGATATAGAGGTGGGCAATCAAAAAGGTAATATCGGAAATATCGGGGCTGCCGCCGCTGCCGTCGACATCGGCTTCCGCCGGACAGCACAACGGCCAGTGCATGATATAGAGAAAGTCTATAAGTCTGGTGATATCCGATATATCAGGTTCTTCCTCCCAGGAACAATCAGCATTGCCGGTTTTATCATAACAACAGGATGTTTCAGGATGAACACAGGTGCATTCGGCAAGAATACCGGCACTGTTAATATGGTCGTAAATGGCGTAAGCATCAGCCTTGTTAATCCGGCAGTCGCCGTCGGCGTCTCCGTTGGCCAGCGGTTCGGGCGCCGCACCGTCCCGGTAAAGATAATCGGTCAAACAGGTAATGTCATCTTCGTCGATAGTATCATCACTGTTGACATCACCGGGGTATTGCCAGCTGCAGGAATCGGCGCAGTCATTTTCAAGGGAGTTGTAACCTTCCGACCACAGGCACATATTCCATTCGAAATTTTCCTGGGCAACCAGATCGCGCCAGCCGTAACCATAATCATTGTAGGCGGCGCATTCGCGCGGCGCCACAATCATACCGTCGTCGACGTAAATATTAAGATTGCTTTCCTGACCGGAGAAATAAAAACCGGCGAAATACGGTTCATAAACGCATACCGGTTCTTCCAGGTCCATAAAAATATACTGACCCCCGGCCTCGAGGTTTTCGAAAGTCATCAACGGTCCTTCATATATAATATCTCCCGGTCGGGGACACTCGGGCGTACCCGCCAGGCTGTATATAATAGGTTTTACTTCTATGGAAATGACCTGGTCGGTATAAATCGGCCAGATTATTTTGGTCACCTGGAAAGGATAGGTATCGGTACAGCCAAGCTCGGTCGGGTCCTGATAGATGGCATAATATTCATTTCCGCCGAACCAGCTGTCCATGTAACCGCTGAGGGGACCCTGCCATTTTCCCGAACAATATTCATCCGGTGAATAGGCCTGTAAAATTTCCCCGGTGGGTGTCTTTGTCGGGTTAATAGTGTCGGGGTGATTATCCGGTGTTCGCACGGGGGCGGCCTGAGAAAGATAAGTTAAGCAGAGAATTAACACTAAAAGCTCTAAAATCGTTTTTTTTGACATCTTACCCTCCATTAAACTTTTTTTACAATCCTGACAATTCCGAAAATGTATTTTTAATCATTACTAAAAATATAAAGGTATTGTGTTGCAGGTTGATAAAGTTACTGCAATATATGTAGTAACTGGTCTTTCTTATTTAAATATAAAAAAAGCCCTTGAATCATGCAATCATTTTCAAGGGCTTGAAGAATAAAAATAATGATAAATTCTTATTTGATGAGATAATAAATACCCGCTTGCAGATTTATTCCGTTGGTGTTGAGATGGTAGTTGCCTTCGTAAGTTTTAGTTTCGATGGTTTCTGTAAAATCTCTTTTGAAGGTACTGCTGATTATATACTGCATCTCGGTAAAGATACCTGCATTCGGCATGATTTTGTACTCAAGACCAAAAAGAGGATACATATGCAGACCCCAGTCGGAGTCGGTATCGTAAGATTTGTCAAGGTAGTCATAATATTTCAGGATGGAAAAACCGAAACCGCCGCCCAGGTAGCCGTTTATTTTCTTCTGATAGAGGGAAAAATATTGCATGGCGGAAAAGGAAAAATGGAGCATGGAAAAATTTACATGGGGTCGCGAATCTTCTTTGAAGGAATAAGTAGTATCAACTCCTTTCTGGTCCTGATAACGATAGGTATAATATTCCATATTGGTTGTTTTGCCGTATTGCAGGGTAAACCGCAGGGCATAAGTCGGTTTTCTCAAAAGGATACCAGCCCCGCCGAGGTTTTTCTTTACGTTGGGTCCTTTCAGCCATTCGTTATAAAAAGTCTTGCTGGGACTGCCTTCGACTTTAAAAAAACCATCAACCGTCCAGTCCATCCAGGGCCAGTAAAATCCGCCCATTAAAGTAATGCCCAGTTCCGGTTTTTTCTCTTGCTGTTCCGAAACTTGGGGGAAAACCGAAGAGCTTATAAGAAATATTATTACTAAACCAATTATCAGGGTTGTCAGCGGGTACTTTGATTTCATATTTTTCTCCAGGTTTGGTGGCTAAATTGGCTTCTTCATCCCAATATAACAACAGGAAGTTCCAATATTATTTTATACCCGACCATTATAAAAGAAATACTTTAAAAAACAAAACGAAAAAAAATAAATCATGGTTTTTTTTCAGGGTTGCGGAGAATCTTTTGTTGAAGTTGCAGAATCTCCCGGTAGACCTGCCGGGCCTGGTCATTGTCGGGATTTAAACGCAGACTTTCGGCAAGGGAGGAAGCGGCTTTGTCCAGATTACCGAGCTGATAGTGAGTCAGGCCGAGTTTGAAATGCACATAATAGTTGAGAGGATTGATTTGCCGGGCTCTTTCAAGGATACTGATAGCGCCCTGGAAATCTTTCAGATTTATCAAGGTGGTGGCATAATTGAAATAGTGTTCCAGCGTCATCGGTTCATAAAGAACGGCTTTCTGGAATTTCGTCAGCGCCCGGATATAATCGTTCCGTCGAGAATAGATAAGTCCCAGGTTGTTGTACGACGCCCCGTGGGTTGAATCGATATCGAGGGCTTTCTGAAAATGAAGTTCCGCCTCATTTTGACGGCCGTATTCCAGCTCGGCCGCCCCGAGCATGAAATAATCCTCCGCCCGGAGTTTCTGCGGGTCAAGTTTCAGTAAATCATGATTGCTTTCCCATATGAGTAAAAGCACAATGAAAACGAACAGGACGACATTTTTAAAATGTTTTTTCCTGATAAATTCGATAAGCTGAGAAACGGCAAAAACCGCCATTAAAATCATTAACGGAATGAGCGGCTGACGGAAACGGGCGCAGATGAAAAACAAAAGCAGGGAAATCAGGTAGGCGCCGAAAACAAGATAGATTAGCAGATACCGGCGCCAGTTCTTAAGTGATAAAATCAGGCCGCAAAGTGCCAGGGGAGCCAAAAGGCCGAAAGGAAAGTAAAACGGATTTAGAAACATCAGGGGTTTCATAACTGCTGCAAACTCGCGGGTGAGGTAAAGATTCTGATTGTTGGGGATTTCAAAACCGTTAAAAAAAAGTCGCAGTTTTTTAAAAATGAGAGCAATAAACCTGGCGGGGTCGCTTGAAATTTCTTCAAAGGTTTTATTATACCAGAAATCAGAGACCTCGGAACGTTTCAATGACCGTCCCAGGCTGTTTTCGGCAATGACGATAGCATCCCGGTAACCGCCTTCCCAGCTGAAGTCGATCCCGGGGACGGTGGCGGACCAGCCGCTGGCCTGGCGGTTATTACCAAGGTAAAAATTAAAGCCGCCCTGCCAGGCGATAAAAACGGGGTCCCGGGCTACGACATAATTGCGGATGGTGACCGGCAAAATAACGACGATAGTTGCGGCTCCGATTATGGCGTAATTGAAAAGGGCTTTTTTCCAGCCCAGCTGATTTTTCAAAACCAGCCAGACCCAGATGAAAAGAGCCGGGCCCAAAAGCAGAATGTTGGGCCGTGCCAGCGCTGTCAGACCGAGTAAAACACCGCTGAAAACGAAATTAATGGTAAATGGCTTTTGTTGGGTTCGGTAAAGCTGCCAGATTAATAGAAATGTCAGAAGCGACATCAGCGCTTCAATCAGCAGGGAAGCCTCATAGTATAAGAATGTAGGGTAAAAAACAGCTAAAGCCGCCGACCAGAAAGCGATTTTACGATTAAATACCGCCAGCCCGAAAAGATATATCAAAAGGGGCAAAAGAGCGCCCAGGATAATCTGGATAAAACGTGACCAGTAGAAAGAGCGAGCGGTAAGTTTGAAAAGCCCGGCCAGGAAGTAGGGATAAATAGGGGCTCTGAAAAAAGGTTCGGAGAACCTGGTGGTGTCGGCATTTATCTGGTCGGCCAGCTTGATATGATACCTTTCATCCATAACCGGAAAGGACATGGTCGGCATTTTCTGAATCTGGTTCAAGTACACCAGCCTTATAAAGAAGGCGGCCAGGAAAATAAAGACAGCGACCAGAAGGAGTCGTTTTTTTTCTTGAGAAGTTAGATTTTTAAGCATCGTGGGAAATATAACCATCCTTATAAAACGGATGCAAACTAAATTCGGTGCCGGGCGGCGATTGAGCCGGGGTGGAAAGAGTGAGTCGAGAAGTACGGCGTTATTTTTAGGAATGGGATTTTGCGGATTAAAGAAGAGGTTCGACTATTTCCGGCAAGATATTGTTTATAAATAAGTTGCAGCAAGAGATAATTTACATTGAACCAGCCGTATTAAAAATTGTTAAAAAGTATGGATAGGGCTTGACAAACGGGCTCTTAAATTTTATTTATGAGTGACGATAATAATATAAGGCAGAAGGTTATAATAAGTTATTATCGTGAATAAAGATTTTAAAAATATAAAAAAAATAACTTGACATAAAAGTGGCTAAGAGTTATACTCAGAATCTGCCAGGCAATATGTCAGGCAGATTTTTTTTCGGATAAGAGTTCTTTGACAACTAAATAGTTTCGCTGAAGAATAGAAAATATTCTATGACTTTGTCGCGGGTCCGAAGATTTCGAGGAAATCTTTACAGACCAAAACCAAAGATAAGTCTAAAACAATGCGTGAGCGTTGTTCAGGCAGGATAAACGAACAATTGAATAGATTGTTATGGAGAGTTTGATCCTGGCTCAGAACGAACGCTGGCGGCGTGCCTAATACATGCAAGTCGAACGAGAAAGTCCGGCTTCGGTCGGGCGAGTAAAGTGGCGAACGGGTGAGTAACACGTGGATAATCTGCCCTTGAATCCGGGATAAGCCTTCGAAAGGGGGTCTAATACCGGATGATATCTCCGAGGGGGCATCCTCTTGAGATCACAGGCGGGGCAACCTGCCGTTCAAGGATGAGTCCGCGTTTCATTAGCTTGTTGGTGGGGTAACGGCCCACCAAGGCGACGATGAATAGCCGGCCTGAGAGGGTGAACGGCCACACTGGGACTGAGATACGGCCCAGACTCCTACGGGAGGCAGCAGTAGGGAATATTGCGCAATGGACGCAAGTCTGACGCAGCAACGCCGCGTGGGTGATGACGCTTCTTGGAGTGTAAAACCCTGTCAGTGGGGAAGAAACGTACCGGTAGTAACTGACCGGTACTTGACGGTACCTACAGAGGAAGTCCCGGCTAACTCCGTGCCAGCAGCCGCGGTAATACGGGGGGGACTAGCGTTGTTCGGATTTACTGGGCGTAAAGGGCGCGTAGGCGGACTTTCAAGTCGGGTGTGAAAACCTTGAGCTCAACTCAGGGCTTGCATTCGATACTGTTGGTCTTGAGTACAGGAGAGGAAAGTGGAATTCCAGGTGTAGCGGTGAAATGCGTAGATATCTGGAAGAACACCAGTAGCGAAGGCGGCTTTCTGGACTGATACTGACGCTAAAGCGCGAAGGCTTGGGGAGCAAACAGGATTAGATACCCTGGTAGTCCAAGCGGTAAACGATGGGTACTAGGTGTCGGGGGTATCGACCCCCCCGGTGCCGAAGCTAACGCATTAAGTACCCCGCCTGGGGAGTACGGTCGCAAGATTGAAACTCAAAGGAATTGACGGGGGCCCGCACAAGCGGTGGAGTATGTGGTTTAATTCGAAGCAACGCGAAGAACCTTACCTGGGTTTGACATGCTTGGGTCGACCGGTGAAAGCCGGTTTTCCCTTCGGGGACCCTTGCACAGGTGCTGCATGGCTGTCGTCAGCTCGTGCCGTGAGGTGTTGGGTTAAGTCCCGCAACGAGCGCAACCCTCGTCCATAGTTGCCAGCTAGTTATGTAGGGAACTCTATGGAGACTGCCGGTTACAAGCCGGAGGAAGGTGGGGATGACGTCAAGTCCTCATGGCCCTTACATCCAGGGCTACACACGTACTACAATGGCCGGTACAGAAGGTTGCAATACCGCAAGGTGGAGCCAATCCCCAAAACCGGCCTCAGTTCAGATTGGAGTCTGCAACTCGACTCCATGAAGGAGGAATCGCTAGTAATCGCTGATCAGCAGGCAGCGGTGAATACGTTCCCGGGCCTTGTACACACCGCCCGTCAAGCCACGGAAGTTGGGAGCACCCGAAGTCGTTTGCTTAACCGCAAGGATGGCGACGCCTAAGGTGAAACCGATGACTGGGGCTAAGTCGTAACAAGGTAGCCGTAGCGGAAGCTGTGGCTGGATCACCTCCTTTCTAAGGAGCGACGGTGTCTGGTCCGCCTTGAGCGGACGCATCGAGGTCGAGCGACAGGTTATAGCTTAGTATTTTCTTTCTTCGGCGAACTATTTAATATAAAATTTGACCGATGGGTCACGCTCAAAAATAATTGGGCCTATAGCTCAGTTGGTTAGAGCGCACGCCTGATAAGCGTGAGGTCAATGGTTCAACTCCATTTAGGCCCATTTTAAGGGGATGTAGCTCAGTTGGGAGAGCGGTGGCTTTGCAAGCCACAGGTCACCGGTT
>JAQUSF010000116.1 GCA_028715215.1 Candidatus Zixiibacteriota bacterium | reverse complement strand
CTGCGGGGTCACCGTTTGACCGGTCATATAGGCGTTCACGGCGGCAATGGTCTGTGCCCCGATTTCCCGCGGTTTCTGGATAACATCAGCGTATATCCTGCCGTTCCTGATGGCTTCACGAGCTTCCGGCACCGCATCAAAACCGATAATTTTGACTTTACCGGCCAGGCCGGCTTTTTCCACGGCGGCCAGCGCACCCAGGGCGGAGTCGTCGTTAATGCCGAAAATGGCGCTCAGGTTCGGATGCGCCTGCAAGATGTCTTCCGCGGTACGGAAAGCCTGGTCTTTTACCCCGCGCCCGGATAGTCTTGCGACCAGCTTGATTCCTTCGTACCGGGACAACTCTTCCTCAAAACCTTTCACCCGCTGGATGACCGATTCGACTTCGGGATGGTCGATAATAGCAACGGTGCCGTTGCCCCCGATAGCTTCCGCCACCGCCCGCGCGGCCAGGCGACCGCCCTCGACATTATCCGAAGCGATATGCGACATCACCTGCACTCCTTCGGCCAGACAGGCGATATCGGCCGTAAAAACCGGAATCCCGGCTTCATTAGCCGCCTTAATGGCGGTTCCGATTGATTTCGAATCACACGGTGAAACGATAATGGCGTTAACACGGCGAACGATAAATTCGTTGAGCTGGTCTTTCTGCCGGGCAACATCGAATTCGCCGGTATTAACAAGCAGGAGGTAATCCAGGCTATCCGCCGCCGCGGTCAGACCGGCTTCAAGTTCCTGGTAAAAAGGATGGGTGCGAGTAAGCAGCGATACCCCGATAGTCAATCCGGCCGGATGCTTATCCGTCTGTTTACCCCCTGATTTCCGGTCGTCTTTACTACAGCCGGTCAATAACAGTAACAGAATCAAAGACGCGACGAATAGCTTTCGAAGATGTATTTCTTGCATAACGCCACCTGTTAAATAATTATAATTGAACCATAATGCTTTCTACCCGGTCATAACAGAAGTATTTAGCAACAGCTGAGGTATATAGTCAAGCAATTTTATTCCCGGGGGTATAAGGGACAGATAAGATACGGATTTTCACCCTGTTTATATCTTCATGAAAAAATGTGAAATTACGGCCAACATAGAAAACCCGGCAAACTATAACAGAAGACTCTGTCCCTTTAAGAAGAATCGAACCGGGCTACTGCCGAATGTATGCTGATATCGAAAGTTAAAACCGGTAACTTTTTATTCCCCCCTTGCCACCGCGCCATTGGTATATTATCATTGCCTGGTTAAACTCGAACCCTGAAGGGAGATTTCTGCGATGGCGGAAAAGTTCATTTTTCACATGTATCGTGTAAATAAATTTTACGGCCAGAAACAGGTCCTAAAAGACATCAACCTGAGTTTCTATCCGGGCGCCAAAATCGGCATTGTCGGCGAGAACGGTTCGGGGAAAACGACGGTTCTGCGGATAATGGCCGGCCTTGACACCGAGTTTCAGGGCAAGGCTTTCATCACCACCGGTTACCGGGCCGGCATTGTGGAACAGGAACCTCGCCTCGACTCCACCCTGACCGTGCGCCAGACCGTCGAAGCAGCCTTCGGCGAAACCAAAGCCCTCCTTGATGAATACAACCGCCTTGCCGACAGTCTGGCCGCACCCATGGACGACGACCAGATGCAGAAAGCCATGGACCGGATGGCGGTCCTTCAGGATAAAATCGACACCCTCAACGCCTGGAATCTCGACCAGACCTTGAGAGTGGCCGGTGACGCCCTGTGCCTGCCCGATGACGACCGGATTATCGGAACCCTGTCCGGCGGTGAGAAACGACGGGTGGCCCTGTGCAAGATCCTCCTGGAACGTCCGGATTTGCTGTTGCTGGACGAGCCCACCAATCATCTCGACGCCGAAACTGTCAGCTGGCTGGAAGAACAGCTCCGTGAATATCCCGGTACCGTCATCATCGTCACCCATGACCGCTATTTTCTGGATAATGTCACCCGGTGGATTCTCGAACTGGATGGCGGTCAGGGTATCCCGTGGGAAGGCAACTATACCTCGTGGCTGGAACAGAAGCTTGCCCTGCTGGCCGCGGAGAAAAAAGATTCTCCCCGCTCCCGGCTTCTGCAACGGGAACTTTCGTGGATTCGCATGAGCCGCAATGACCGCCACGAAATGGCCCGCGCCCGCATCCGTGAATACGAACAACTGGTGGCGCGTGAAACCGCCGCCTCGAAATCGGCCGGGACCGTCATTCAAATCGCCCCCGGCCCGGAACTGGGCACCCAGGTGATTGAATTTAACGAGGTCTCCATGGGTTTCGATAACAACACCCTGTTCGAAGGATTGACATTCACCGTCCCCCGCTCCAGCGTGGTCGGCCTCCTGGGACCCAATGGGACCGGCAAAACTACTCTGTTCAACCTCATCACCGGTCACCTCAAATCCCTCGCGGGTAAAGTCGTCATCGGCGCTACCGTGCGTCCGGCTGTCGTGGACCAGGAACGCTCATCCCTTGACAGCGACCGGAGTCTCATCGATGACGTCGGCGGCGGCCTTGAGGAGATAACCATCGGAGAACGGAAAATCCCCATCCGCCAGTACCTGGCGCAGTTCGGATTCAAAGGTCCCGCCCAGCAGAAACTTGCCGGTGAACTCTCAGGAGGTGAACGCAACCGCTGTCACCTTGCCAAAGTCCTTAAAGTCGGCGGGAACCTGCTGCTTCTCGACGAACCGACTAACGACCTCGATGTCAACACCCTGCGGATGCTCGAAGAAGCCATCCTGGATTTCTCCGGCTGTGTCATGGTCATCAGCCACGACCGTTTCTTCCTTGACCGAATCTGCACGCATCTTCTGGTTTTCGAAGGACAGCGGCAGGTCCGCTGGTTCGAGGGCAACTTCTCGGAGTACCAGGAATGGCGCAGCCGGGAACTGGGCGACCGCCTTTTTGAAAACCGCCGCAACCGCTACCGGACTATCGTCAAAGCCTGAAAAAATTATTTTACACCGCTTTTTTAAGGGGAAAATAGTAAAAAACCGGATAAGAGCGGATGTCAGGAGTCGCCAGACTCCTGACCCGTCATCCAAAACATCCGATTCCTTAAGAACAGAAACAACAGGCGCCTTAAGAAAAGGGCACCGGATAGTTACCATGGGCTCTTTATTCGCTTTACCACGGTCGTTCTGTTTCAAGCTCTTTTTTCAAAGGTTCCACGCCAGACCAGGGCGGCAATAATCCCGCCAATAGGGGGAGCGACGATGAACAACCATAGTTGTTTCAAAGCTTCGCCACCCACCAGCAGTGCCGGTCCAAGACTCCGCGCCGGATTAACCGAGGTGCCCGTAACTGGTATGCCCACAATATGAATAAGCACCAACGTGATGCCGATGGCAATACCGGCAAAACCTTTCGGGGCGCTGGCATGAGTCGAGCCGAAAATGACGAAGAGAAACAGGAAGGTCAGGACGATTTCGGCAATGAAGCAGGCCCCCGGAGAGTAATGGTGCGGTGATAAACTGCCGTAACCGTTCTGCCCGAGTCCACCGGTCGCTATCGAATAACCCTCTAATCCGGAGGCGATAGCCAGAAGAATAGCCGCTCCGATTATCGCACCCAGACACTGCGCAACAATATAACCAACCGTATCCCGACCATTAATTTTACCCGCTACAAGCATGGCGATTGTGATGGCCGGGTTGATATGGCACCCGGAAATTGGCCCGATACTGTAAACCATAACCAGAACCGCAAGCCCGAAAGCAAATGAAATCCCCAGAAAGCCTACCTGCTGTCCCGCTATAACCGCGCTGCCGCAACCGAACAGGACCAGCGCAAAAGTGCCAATCAATTCTGCAAAATATTTCTTCATACTCCTCCTCTCCTATGCAACGGGTATCCCCGTATTTCGCAAGGAAAAAGTTTTAGAAGTTCTGAAAAGATTATCCGGAACACCATATAGAAAGAGTCAGATTAATAACAACAAAAACTTTTGTCAGAAAAAGCAGGTCTTCCCGGATAAAATTATATGAGTGTGACTTTCTTAAGGGAAAAACTTAAGAAAAAAGGTCAGACCCCGAGCAGCTTGAACTACCAGACCCGGCCAGTTACAAAACTGACCTGTGATTACTCAATAAAAACTTTGAATTGTAAAAGCATTTTCAACATTTTTTTCATTTCCAACGTCATTATTAAAAATAAAACGTAAGAATAATGAAAGGGAAAAATATAATCTCAGTCACATGTTATCAGGAATTGAACGCTGTCCTGCATGAACTCATCAGCGGTGTGCGGGATATTTTAGGCGATAACTTCGCGGGAGCTTATTTGCAGGGTTCATTTGCCGTTGGCGATTTTGATGAACACAGCGATTGTGACTTCATTATTGTAATCAACAAAGACATTTCAAGCCAGCGACTTCCCGGCTTGCAGACTATGCATAAACGTATCTTCAACCTTGCCATGGAATGGGCAAAACATCTGGAAGGCTCATATTTTCCAAAGGCTGTTCTGCGCGATTATAATCTGTGTGGCAGCGACCTGTGGTACCTGGATAACGGTCACAGCGAACTCATAAGAGACAAACACTGCAATACTGTAGTCGTCAGACAAACCCTGCGTAAAAAAGGCGTTGTCATAATTGGTCCGGAACCTTCAACATTAATCGAGCCGATTCCAGTTGAGGTATTACGCCGGGCAATATTGGCCGCTATCCATGACTGGGGCAAGGAAATCCTGGCGGAACCGGAGCGCTTCAACAATCGCTTTTATCAATCTTTCATCGTCTTGAGTTATTGCAGAATGTTACACGATCTTCATACCGGTACGGTTGGCTCCAAACGGACTGGCGCTGAATGGGCTAAACGCAATTTAGACTCATTATGGACTGGTTTAATAGACCGGACCTGGTCCGGTCGACCCAACCCGGCCGTATCTATTCGACAACCTGCCGATAAAGCGGATTTCAACAGCACCCTCGCATTTGTTAAATATGTAATTAAAGCCGCCAAGGAATTCGCCGCTACCAGCGAGTTGCAGCTAAAGTCGGCAACGATTAAAGCCTGCCGATAACAACCTGCCAAAATACCATTAAACACAAATCTTTGAACTACGTCATTATAACTATTTTAAAGCCATTTAGAAATCATGGTTAATAACTTGATACAACGAAAAGTATCTTTTATAATTGAATGTTTTACAGGTCCTGAAGACATAAACCAAGGAGGATTTATCGTGAAAATAATAACACTGTTGTCGTCAACCATTACAACGATAGTTATGATGTACAACTTTTGTGCCGGCGAGTCCGAGGTACCGGCAGCACAACCCTGGCCCTTTAAAATGGAAAAAGTCTGGGAAATTAAACAAATCGGGGAAGATAAATTGTTACGCCCCGGCGAGCCGCGGGTGGCTGATGATGGAACCCTCTATATCCATGATTTCGAACGAAAGCTGAGTTACATTGTTGACGGCGATGGCAGGCTGGTCGCGACCTTTGCCTCGCAGGGCAACGGGGAGAACGAGGTACCTTTTTATCTTAACTGTTTCCCGGCCGGCGACAACGTGGTCATCTGCACCCCGGATAAACTCTATTTCTTCACCCGGCAGGGTAAGTTTATCAAAAGCATACCGAACAATGTATTTGTCCGTTTTCCTCTGGTATTTAAAGACGAGAATGAATTCTGGGTGGCGCCCGGGGCGGTGGGAGACGCCCCCGAGGGCATAGCCGCGGTGACTCATATCAATCTGACCTCGGGTGAAGAGACCGTTATCCACGAATTCAAACCAGCCGAGGACGAAAAAAAGCCGACCGGCGGGGCGGTGATAATCGGCCTGACCCCGCAAATAAAGATGGGTTTTGACCAGCAGTCCAACCGGATCTATTTCGGCAAAAACAGCGATACTGTAATCTACTGTCTGGCGGGCGACAAAAGCAGGGCTGAGTCTTTTTCGTTCCCCGGAATCCGCCGGCCGGTCAGCGAACAGGATAAGAGGAACCACTTCGCCAGGTTCAACGTTCCGGAAGAACGAGTAGCCAGGATGCTCGGAGCCTTGCCTGACCGGATGACCTGCTACAACCGAATCCAGGTTATCGATGGCCGGGTGTATTTGTTCAGTGCCGAGAGTATTGGTGATAACCAGTCAGGTCAGGTCGTTGATGTCTATTCCCCTGATGGCCGGCACCTGTATTTCGGTAAAATCCAGGTGGAAGACGGGTGGCATATCGTCAACCCTGATAACCTGCAACTGGCTCGTAACTTCGTTTACACGGTGCAGGAAAACGACGCCGGGGATAAAAAAATCGTCAAATACAAAATAATCCTCCCCTGACCTGTCTTTGAACCGCAGATGGGAGGAGAAATTTCAACTCCCCTGCCTTTCACTCATCGAGTATTAAAGGGAAAAGTAGTGCCGGGACCTGATTCGCCGCCGGCGAATTGTGGCCCGACACTTTTTATTTTCAGTTGCATAAAATCAGAAGTCCGGTTTTTCCTGACTTCTTTCACTCGCGGTTCTTTAATCTCGTCCTTCCTCAGGCGTTTTTTTGCCTTGCCCTACCGGGTTGTTTGATTGTCGGCTTCGTTGTTTCTTTTCTTCTTTGTAGCCACGAAATACAGAAAAACCGCCAATCCGGCAAACGGGACCAGCGTCCAAAAATCGCTGTTGGCCCAGGCACCCAGCCAATGCGACTTGTCAAAAGCTGTATTCCAATCCAGGATAAAAAACACTGCCTGTGTCAGTCCGGCGATCGCTCCGCCGGCAATCAGACCGCTGGCCAGAAGCACTCCGGGAGAAAATTCGGTTTCAACACTACCCTGGTCCTTGCGTCTGCGGTCGACCAGCATCCGGATTATACCGCCGACAAATATCGGTGTGGAGGTCGAAATCGGAAGGTACAACCCGACGGCGAACGGAAGTGAGGAAACACCGACCAGTTCCATAAGCAACGCCAGGGCAATTCCGACAAGGACGAGCGCCCAGGGAAGTTTGTGGGTCAGGATACCGTCAATTATCAGGCTGAACAGACGGGCCTTGGGGGCGTCATACTTGGTGACCGGCATCAACCGATGCGACAGCGCTCCCGATGAATCAACCAGGTAACTGCCGGCGGTAATGCCCTTGTGTTCGTCTCCCAGCGTCAGAATTTTCTGCGGACCGTCAGCAGTCAAAAAAGTCAGGGTCGAATCCGGGAGCACCCCGGCTTTAAAATTTCTGTACGGTGCTTCCGTCATGCGTACCGGGCGCTTCAGGTCGGTCCCGCAAACACCGGGGTCGATCAGGTAAACAATCTTGCCGGCGTCGTTGACCAGATAGCGCCCGGTCGGAACGCCTTCGGTCAACTCGGGAATCGAAATTTGACGATAAACCCTGCCGTCATACTCAACGTTTTTGGCGTCGGCCGGGACCGTGGCGGTAAAATCGGGGTAGTTGCGAGCGGAATAAGTCGTCATCGCCTGGTTAAGCGACAACAGCGTCCAGCCGATGAGTATCGCACTGGTGGCGACACCAACCAGAATGCCGATCTGCTGGCGCGACGGAGTGGCACCTACAAGAAAGCCCGTTTTTAGATCCTGTGAGATGGTCCCGCCGTTTGAAGCCGCCACGCAAACCAGCGCCGCGGTCGTCAGCGCCATGGCGCGATAATCAACACCCGTCCAATCAACCATCAGGAAAAGAAGGCAGGTAATGAGTAAGGTGGCGACGGTCATGCCGGAAATCGGGTTCGATGAGGAACCGATTTCACCGGTAATCCGGCTGGACACGGTTACAAAGAAGAAACCGAAAACAACAATCAGCACCGAGGAAAGAAGATTGATATTCAGAATCGGCGCCAGCCAGATTGAAAGAATCAGGATGAAACTTCCCCCGAGCACATACGGCAGCGGGATGTCGCGCTCGGTTCGCAGGAACATCTGGGACGAAGCCTGCCGTGACGACGCCAGCGACCCCAGGCCGCGTTTGAACGCCCCGACAATGGACGGGATGGAGCGAATAAGGCTGATTATGCCGCCGGTCGCAACGGCACCCGCACCTATATATAGAACATAGGCGTTCCTAATCGCTCCGGGGCTCATATCCCTTATCAAGGTCTGGGTCTCCGGGAAAAGGGGTGTGCTCAAACTGTCACCGATAAGTTTGATAATCGGAATAATGACGATAAAAGCCAGCGACCCTCCGGCCATCATGTTGGCGGCGGTGCGGATACCGATGATATACCCGACTCCGAGCATGGTCGGCGCAACCTCGGCCGAAATAGACGCCCCCTTGAAAAAACTGATTGTCCAGTCCGAGGTCTCTTTCCAAAGGCGGGTGATTAAATTCAGAAAACCGAAGACAAAACCGACGCCGCCCCCCAGGAAGACGGTTTTCGCAGACGTTCCACCCTTGTCGCCGGCAATCAGCACCTCCGCACAGGCGGTGCCTTCGGGATAGGTAAGTTTGCCATGCTCCTGCACGATTAACCCGTGCCGCAATGGAATCATCATCAGCACTCCCAGCGTCCCCCCCAGCAAGGCTACCAGCAGGATGTGAAAGAACTCCAAATCCATGCCCATGAGCAACAGCGAGGGCAAGGTGAAAACGACCCCCGCGGCAATCGATTCACCGGCGGAGCCGACCGTCTGAACCATGTTATTCTCGAGAATGGTCGCTTTGCCCAAGGCACGAAAAATCGTTATCGACAGAACCGCGATAGGAATGGACGCCGATACCGTCAGCCCGACTTTCAAACCGAGATATACCGATGAAGCGGCAAACGCAATACCCAAAAGGGAACCAAGAATAATTCCGCGGAGCGTCATTTCTCTCATCGATTGACCCGGTGCTATATACGGGGTGTGTTTTGATGAATCGCTCATAAGTTCAACTCCTCTAAGGCGGACGCTAACCTGAGCCTCACTTTGTCAGACGAAGCTCGCGCCACAGGTCTATAAGCAGGTTTCGATGTTTTAAGGTTTTCATATTTCCGCGGAATATAATATATTTTATGCCCCATAGGTACAACAAATGAAAGGTGGCATCGAACCCCATACTCACATTGCGGGACAAGGACTTACATCTCATGGGGACCAAGTTGTGACCGTCTTTTGGTATTGTTTCAGGCAACGAATAAGTTGTAAATCTTTCCAGCCGTCAGACTTTGACCTTATCTTATCTTAGTCGCTGCTATGTTTCGCCCACCTTGCTGGACAACGATGCCGCTTACTGTTCCCACGGAATCACGTACAAACTTCACTGAACCCTCCACGACCTTCATGAAAAACTCCGTCTCGCTACGCGGGTAAATTTCCACTTCCGGCTGTCCGGGACCACAAGTAAATAGCCTTCCTCCGCGGTGAATAAACGTGAGAGCTATCCCCGGTGCCAGTTCATAGTCACCTGCGTATTCTTCAAGAATCTCAGGTTCGACAGTGGCAAGTTGATCATTACTCTCCGTCTCGGGGCTCTTACCAACCGCCATGGCCACCAGGTCGTAGCCGATTTTGCTCACCTTTCTGAAAGCATCTTCATTATTGCTCAGAACGACAACGCAGAGCGGGTAAAGGATCCGTCTCTCAGGCCATTATCCCACTTGACCATGTCGTCGATGGTTGAATAAAGCCCGCCGGCGGCAAACGGCCAGCTGCTGTGAACGGGCGCGGCCGCCACCAAATCTCCCCGACCCACTCTTTGGCACCAAGTCCTACACCATTCTGTGACTACATGGTGACCCTTTTATTCACCGGCAGCCTCTTCTCCAAGAGGCTCAGGTCGAGGTTGATTCAAGCAATGAGCTCAACACTTTCGGTTAATAAGCCCAAAGCCTCAAACCGATTATACCCCAATAACTCAGATAGAGTGTCATTCCAAACCATGCCAAGGAAAGAAGAACAGCATACACTCGAGCGGTCATTTTCACCGGCTTGTAAAAACTACCACAAGCGGT
>JAQUSF010000020.1 GCA_028715215.1 Candidatus Zixiibacteriota bacterium | reverse complement strand
TTCGGTAAAGATGATAAACAACAGCAAGCCGGTTCATAAACTTATGGCCAGGGGAAAAAAAACGTTCAAAAAGACTGACCGCCCCGGAAAAGCTTATGTTCAAAATAGAATTATCTATACTTATTCTTCAATAGCGCTGGTGGTTCTGCTTATAATTCTGCTGGTAGTTATGTTTTATCCGGACAGGAATGCTTCCCCGGGGGCTGAATATGAAAAGGATATTGCCCGGAGATTAGGGCTGGATTTTAAAAGGCAGGGCGAACTAACTTTTCTTACCGCCGGGGGAGATACCCTGGTGACGATTGAGATTGAAGTAGCCGATGATGATGTTAAGAGGCAGATTGGCATGATGTTCCGTGAAAAAATGAAGGAACATCAGGGGATGTTTTTTATTTTCCCCGTACAGGAAATCCGGTCCTTCTGGATGCGTAACACTCTTATCCCGCTGGATATGATATTTGTCAACAGAGAAAATGAAATTGTCACCATCCGGAAAAATACCACTCCTCAGTCCGAAATATCATATTTTTCCAGCCAACCGGCTTTATATGTAATAGAGGTAAACGCCGGTTTTACGGATAAGTTCCAGATCAACTCCGGCGACCGTATAATCTGGCAGAGATTTCAATAAAGTAACCGTTAAAGGACAGGCTAAAAATGCATATTTCACCCCGCTATATCGCCGGCGACTGGAAAAAAATCACTTTCCAGAGTGAGGAGGACTGGCAGCTGGCGGTTGAAATTTTCAAAGACCGTATCCGGGAAAGATTTTTGAATCCTCTCGAACATATTGAAAAATATCCCTATGCCGGATTTGCCGTGCTGGCTCTGGACTGCCTGCTTATTGAAATGCTTCAGCAGTTTCGCGAGGGTGTGAATCGGACGCCGACCGGTAAATCGAAACTTTTTTTTATCAGTTTTCTTACCGAAACCGGCTTCAAAAAATATTTTGACAAACGGCAGGCGGAATTGTTTTATCGCCAGATTCGATGCGGGATATTGCACCAGGCCGAGGTTCGCGGCAGTTCCCGGGTCCTGGTAAGCGACCTGGAGCCGATGGTGGCATATGCATCCGACCGCCGGGGACTGGTGGTCAATCGCACATTTTTTCATGAACAGTTATTGACCGAATTCGATAATTACACCCGGGAGCTTCTAAATTCCGCCAACCGGGAACTTCGCGTAAAATTCAAAAGCAAGATGATGGCTATTTGTAAAACCGCCTGTGATGTGGTATGATAATATATCCGATTGGTGGTATTTGAAATGCGTGCATATTTAAAGCTGAATAAACGAATTAAAAGAATCAATTTCCAGGAGTCAGAAGATGCCCCCGGTATATCTGGACTATAATGCCACAACTCCGATCGACCCCCGTGTCGGCGAAGCCATGTTGCCTTATATCAAGGAGCATTTCGGCAATCCTTCGAGCAGTCATGTCTTTGGCGTAAAAGCACGCCAGGCGGTGGATAAAGCCCGCCGCCAGGTCGCCGAACTGATACATTGCCAGGTCGATGAAATAATTTTCACCAGCGGCGGGTCGGAAGCAAACAACTATGCCATCAAGGGTGTTGCCCGCGCCTACCGTAGCAAAGGCAACCATATTATAACTTCAACCGTGGAACATCCGGCGGTTTCGGAGGTTTGTCGGTATCTCGAGGAAGATGGTTTTAAGATTACCTGCCTGCCGGTTGACGAGTATGGGCTGGTCAATCCCGAAGCGGTCGAGGCGGCTATTACTCCGCAGACCATATTGGTTACCATTATGCACGCCAACAACGAGGTCGGCACGATTGAACCGATTGCCGAAATCGCCGAACTGGCGCACCGTCATGGTATCCTTATGCATACCGATTGCGCCCAGTCTTTGGGGAAAATACCGGTGCGGGTAGATAACCTTGGCGTTGACCTGCTCTCCATCGCCGGACATAAGCTCTACGCCCCAAAGGGTATCGGAGTTCTTTATGTCCGTGCCGGGGTAACTTTGGAAAAACAGATTCACGGCGCCGACCACGAACGAAACCATCGGGCCGGAACGGAAAATGTAATTGAAATTGTCGGTCTGGGTGAGGCTTGCGCCTTGATTGGCGATGATTTGACCGCCACCCGGGAACACCTGCAAAAAATGAGGGACCGCCTTGAAAGCGGGCTCAAGGCTCATTTTCCGTCCCTGCGCATCAATGGTCATCCGGAAAAAAGGTTGCCCAACACCTGCAGTGTCAGCTTCAAGGGGCTTGAGGCAAATACAATAATTGCCGAACTTATGGAAGTTGCGGCCTCGGCTGGAGCCGCCTGCCACAGCGACCGGGTTGATATTTCACCAGTGCTGAAAGCCATGAAAGTTCCTGTGGAATATGCTATGGGGACAATTCGCTTTTCCGTCGGACGGTTCACCACCCCTGATGAAATCGACCGCGCTCTGGAAGAAGTTTTTCGAGTCGTCGACAGGTTACAGCCGTCCGGTGCCCCCGCCATTCCGTCAGGAGATGATTCTGAAATCAAATTGACCCACTTCACCCACGGGTTGGGTTGCGCCTGTAAGCTGCGCCCGCAGCTTCTGGAAACCATTCTCAAAAAGCTGCCGGTTCCCGAAGATGCCGCCATCCTGGTCGGGACCGCGACTTCCGATGATGCCGCCGTGTACCGTCTCGACGACCATACGGCTATTGTTCAGACGGTGGATTTCTTTACGCCGATAGTTGATGACCCTTACCAGTTCGGGGCCGTGGCGGCGGCTAATTCCCTGAGTGATATTTATGCTATGGGCGGGCAACCCCTGTTTGCGTTGAATATCGTCGGATTTCCCAGTAACCGCTTGCCGGTCGAGGTCCTGGAACGGATTTTAAAAGGTGCTCAGGATAAAGTCCGGGAAGCGGGGATTGCCATAATCGGCGGGCACACGGTTGACGACTCCGAGCCGAAATACGGCTTGGCCGTGACCGGTATTATCGACCCGCAAAAAGTAATCACCAACAACGCTGCCGTAAGCGGCAATGTTCTTATTCTCACCAAACCGCTTGGAACCGGGATAATGTCCACGGCTTTGAAACAGGGGCTTCTCGATGATAAGGAAGCGCATCTTCTTTTTGAAACCATGGCCGGTTTAAATCGTTCAGCCTGTGAAGCCATGCAGGAAATCGGTATCAGAGCCGCAACCGATGTCACCGGATTCGGGCTTCTGGGGCATTTACTTGAAATGATGTCCGGGGCGGATACATCGGCGGTTATTTACTTTGATGAAATCCCCTTCCTGCCGCGAGTGCTGGACCTGGCCACCGCCGGCATAATTCCCGGTGGGACACATGATAATTTCAATCATACCCGGTCACAGGTCGCTTATGATGAAAGTCTCTCAACCGTCCGGCAGTTGCTTTTAAACGATGCCCAGACCTCGGGCGGTCTGTTAATAGCCGTTGCCGAAGACAAGGTGTCGCGGTTACGGGACCGGCTCGGGGAAAAAGGAGTCATGGCGGCTATAATCGGTAAGGTACAGCCCAAAAGCAGTATCAGGATAAAAGTGGCACGGTGACAATGGTTGATATTTACAAAGAGGCTGCGGCTATCGTAAAAAAAGCCCGGCGGATTACCGGTTTCACCGGTGCGGGTATTTCGGTGGAGAGCGGCATCCCGCCTTTTCGCGGTGAAGGCGGCCTGTGGAATAAATACGACCCCGCCTGTTTGGATATAAATTATTTTTACAATCATCCGCAACAAGCCTGGGAAGTGATTAAGGAAATCTTTTATGATTTTTTTGACCGGGCCAGGCCCAACGCCGCGCACCGGGGACTGGCCATAATGGAACAGAAGGGTTTACTGCAGACTGTCATCACCCAGAATATTGATAATCTCCACCAGGAAGCCGGCAGTAAGGAGGTCTTTGAATATCACGGCAACTCGAGATATTTAATCTGTGTTACCTGTCACAGCCGTAACCATGTTTCACAAATCAGCCTGGACCATTTACCGCCAACCTGTCGTTTCTGCGGCGGCTTACTGAAACCGGATTTTGTCTTTTTCGGCGAACCCATTCCCGAACTGGCTCACAGCCGGGCGGTCCGGGAGACCCGGGCATCCGACGTCTTTATTTTAATCGGTACCACCGGCGAAGTCATGCCGGCTTCTTTTATTCCCCCTATGGCCAAACAGAACGGTGCCATAATCATCGAAATGAATATAAAGCCGTCGAATTATACGCACCAGATAACCGATATCTTTCTCGAAGCTAAAGCGACGGAGACCATGACAGCACTTTTAAAAGAACTGGGACTCAGTTGACCAGAACCATGCGGTAACGCGCCTTGTTATCCCTTACCTTTTGTATAGCCCGGTTAACCTCGGTCATCGGCAGAACTTCCGTTTTAGCTTTAATATTATGCCGGGCGGCAAATTCCAGCATCTCGTTCATAGCCGAGCGGCTGCCGATGGGACTGCCGCTGATGCTTTTCTGGCCTGTTATCAGGGAGAAAACCGGGATTTGAACCGGGCTGGCCGCGGCCCCGACAAAACAGAGATTGCCCCGGGGTTTCAGAAGGTTCATATACCCGGTCCAGTCAAGGTCGGCAAAAACGGTGGATAGAATGAAGTCCAATTTTCCTGCCGCTGTTTGCATTTGTGAAGGGTCCCGGCTGTTTATGAAATGATGCGCTCCGAAACTTTTAGCTTCGGCTTCCTTATCGGGACTGGTGGAGAAAGCGGTAACTTCGCATCCGAAAGCACGGGTAAATTGAAGCGCCAGATGACCCAACCCGCCGATACCGATAACACCTGCTTTCATCGAGGGCCGGACGTGGAAATGTTTTAAAGGTGAATAAACCGTTATCCCGGCGCAGAGCAAAGGAGCGGCGTTTTCAGAGGACAGACGGTCCGGAATGGCAAAAACAAAACGGCTGTCGGTTCTTATGCTTTCGGCAAAACCGCCGTAATGACCGACACAGGTGGCGTGACTCTCTTCACAGAGATTGTCGTCGCCGGCAAGACATTGCTCGCATTTTAAACAGGCGCTTCGCTGCCAGCCGACCCCTACCCGCTGACCGATATGAAGGTGGTTAACCCTTGCCCCGGCAGCCACGATTTGACCGATAATTTCATGACCCGGCAAGAGCGGATACTGGCTTATGTGCCAGTCGTCATCTATAAGGTGTATATCACTGTGACAGATTCCACAGTGGGTAATGGCGATTTCTACATCCCACGCTCCCAGCTCTTCCGCCTTATATTCAAACTTCTCAAGGGACAGCTTTGCCTGTCTGACGGCATAACCTTTAATATGCATAATTTATATTCTCTCTTCACAATAAGGATGTCGCGGCTTATTTATTAATAACATCAATTTGATTTTTACGGTTCCTTTTGGAATTAAATTTCCTGATGGTTGATATATATATAATTTCACCTTCCAGGCCAAGTGAACATTCGAGGCCGGTAGTTCTATAATTAAACAATTTATTAGGTCATAACAGCTTTTTCTTCAGGGATGTCCCGCCCTGGTCGATATTACCGTTAATTGGGTAGTTTTCTTTAATTTTCGCTACAGGAAGGACTATTATGAACAGATATTTATCGAGATGTGTTACTGGCTTAATATTAATTATTTGTGCCGGGCTGTCTTATGCACAGGATATAAAAATGGCACCCCTTAAGCCCCCGGCGGAATATGATCTTCCCCCGGGCTGTGGTTTTATTCCGCCCCGGATGGATTTATCTCATCTTAACGCTCAGAAAATGCCTCCCCGTTTGAATGTTATGGCGCCCCCGGAACAGTTCGACTGGCGCGATGAAGGTAAGGTCACTTCAATAAAGAACCAGGGTTCCTGCGGTTCCTGTTATGCTTTTACTGCCGTGGCCAATTTTGAATCCCGGGTGCTGGTTGATACCTCGGAAAGCTTTGATTTTTCCGAAAACAATGTCAAGGAATGCAATTACGGCGACGCCAGTTGTAACGGCGGTAATTTCTACGAAGTCGCCAACCTGTTAACCCAGAAAGGAACGGTACTGGAAAGCTGTGATGGTTATGTCGCGTCCAACGTGACCTGCAATACCGGTTGTGCCTATATCAAAACCCTTCTGGATTGGCATATAATCTGTTCCGATAATATCCCTTCCACCACCGTGCTTCAAAATTACATTCTTAATAATGGACCGGTTTATACTACCATCTATGCCGGTAACGGTGATGCCTGGGACAGTGAATACAGCAGTTACGACGGTTCCTATACGCTGTATTATACCGGGACGGAAGCTACCAATCATGCCGTTCTTATTGTAGGCTGGGACAATACCCTGGTACATGCCGGGGGAACAGGGGGGTGGATTGTGAAAAACAGCTGGGGAACCGGCTGGGGGGATAACGGTTATTTCACCATCGCTTACGGCTCCGCCGGGATCGGTCAATGGTCTTCCTTCATCAGCGGTTGGAAGGACTACAGCGCCAACGAGGAAATTCATTATTATGATGAAGGTGGCTGGAACAGCGAGTTCGGTTCCGGCAGTGTGACCTCATGGGGACTGGCTGGTTTTACCCCGACTGAAGACGTCTATCTGAACCGGGTGGAGTTCTGGACCACGGATATTACTACAGATGTCGATATTTATATTTACGACAGCTTCAACGGTACCACCTTGAGCGGTCTTCTGGTTGACACCCTTGACCTGAGTTTCTCCGAAGCGGGTTACCATTCGGTCCTGCTGGCCTCACCGCCGAAGATTACCGCCGAAAATGAAATAATTGTGGTCATCAGGTTTACCAATGACAGTTACGGCTACCCGGTCGCGGTGGATGTCGCCGGTCCGGCCGAGCCGGGAAAAACCTATATGAGTATCAACGGCACCACCTGGTATAATATGGGCGCTGATTATAACGTCGATGTCGCCATCAGGATCCGTACCGTGCCGACTTTTGCCGTTTCGGTCGAAGACGAACAGAATGGACTGCCTTATCGGTTCAACCTGTCGCCTAATTATCCCAATCCTTTTAACCCCTGGACCACTATTAATTATTCTCTCGGACAGCGAACTAATGTCGACCTGTCAATATATAACTCCCTCGGTCGGAAGATTGTGACTCTGGTTGATGAAACCAAGCCGGCCGGTGAGTATGTCGTTCGGTGGAACGGTCGTGACTCTAACGGTCGGGAGGTTTCCAGCGGTGTTTATTTCTATAAGCTGGAAACAGCCGAATATACCCGGTCGCATAAAATGATTCTTTTAAAATAAGATAAGCTAACATGACAAGGAAAAAGCTGAGCCGGTGCTTTATCGGCTCGGCTTTTTTATTCGGGTTCCGGGAAGGTTACTTTGGGCGAAGGTCTTCTGCCAAGGGGAGTGGTGTCGATGCGGGAATCTTTGCGGCCGACCAGCTCATTACCGAGCATGGCTATAGCACAACTGTTAAAGGCATCCTGTATCTCCTCCATCCTGAATGTCTGCGCCCACAGGGTATGTTTAGCCCTCAGTGAATCATTGAATTTACCGGTATAGGATTTTTCGACAAGCTCCTGCATGTGCTTTTCTCTATCCTGCCAGTTGACATGAACCGCCATCGTATAAACTCCGCGGTTTTCCGGATTAAGGCTTTCAGAGATTGACAGAAGATATTGATTTTCGCGGGTGTAGAGTCGCAGGGCGATTCTTATACGGCGCCCGGATTCCAGGCTGCCTTCACCCGGTTCGGGACGAAATACTTTTACACATTCCAACCACGAGGACACGTCGGCATCAGCCGGTAACTTTAATTGTGCCAGCCAGGTGAGAAATTCATCCCGCATCCGGTCGATATCCATTTTGGGCGGGCTTTCTGTGAATTCTTTTTTTAGTATCTTTTTTAAGTCAATTTTTAACGACATTGCATCACCACCATTCAACAAGGCCCTGACTCGGCACTTTTTTTTATTATCGGTTGAATTTTGTTTTTTTAAAATATATTTTTAGCGGTCTGGCAGGACGGAAGGTTATTTTTAAATGTATATTTTGTTGATAAGTGATATAATCCAACCTGCCGGCAAAGGTATATTTGAAAAATATGAACCTGATTATACTGATGGAAAGCGACCGGCTCGATAATGAGCGGTTCTGTCTTCGTGATAACCGGGCGGAACATATCAGGGATGTTTTGAAACTCGAAAAAGGGGAAAAAGTTCAGGTCGGTTTGTTGAACGGGCCGGTCGGACAGGCGGTTGTCGAAGTCCTTACTCCCCTGGAAGTTGTTTTGAAAATATCGGAACTTCGAGATATCGCTCCGCCGGAGCCGATTGTCGACTTGGTCTGTGCTCTGCCCCGACCCCAGACTTTGAAAAAGGTTCTGTTTACCTCGGCCATGATGGGCATAAGAAGACTTTATTTTATTAGGGCCGGTCGGGTGGAAAAAAGTTATTTTCAGTCGCCCCTTCTGGGAAAAGAAAAATACACCCCCCATTTAATCGAGGGTCTCGCCCAGGGAAAGCTGACCTTTTTGCCGGAGATTCATATCCTTGACCGTTTTAAAGTATTTTTCGATGCTATCCTGCCGGTAGTGGAAAAAGAGTCGGAAATCAACCCGGCTAAGCTGGTGGCCAGTCCGGAGAGTAGTTTCAATCTCGGCGAGAGATTCGATAAGAATATCCGCCGGATTATTTTTGCCATCGGCCCGGAGGGAGGTTGGCTGCCCTTTGAGCTCGAATATATGGAACAAGCCGGTTTTCGACAGTTTACTCTGGGCCGTCGCATTTTACGGGTTGAACATGCTGTAACCGCCGCTTTATCGCAGATGGAATTGTTGCTCAAATTGAAATGAGGTAATTTATTTCTTCCGGTGTCAAATATATCCTGGCTTCGACGTTCTTTTTTGCGCTGATGAATGTTGGTGTCAAATATCTTGACCATATCCCTGCCTATGAGATTGTTTTTTTTCGGGCATTGGTTACCCTTATTGTCTGCTATTTTCTGGTAATCAGAGCCCGCCTTAATCCCTGGGGTAATAACAAAAAATATCTTATTCTGCGCGGGCTGGCCGGTACTATCGCCCTGATGCTTTATTTTTACACTCTTCAGAACATGCCCCTGGCCAGCGCGGTAACGATCCAGTATGTGTCCCCGATTTTTACGATAATAGTTGCCGGTCTCATGCTCAAGGAACCGCCCCGGCCAATCCAGTGGTTATTTTTCATCGTATCCTTTTTGGGGGTGGTTATGATTAAGGGCTATGACCCCCGGGTTTCGGTTTTTGAATTGCTGGTGGGCATGACGTCAGCGGTCTTTTCCGCCCTGGCATATAACTTTATTCGTAAACTCAAAGATTTTGACCATCCCCTGGTGGTGGTTTTTTATTTTCCGCTGGTAACCGTTCCCCTGGTCGGGGCTTACACCGTTTTCAACTGGGTCACGCCCTCAGGACGGGATTTGATTTTACTGGTGCTTATAGGTCTGGCAACAACCGTCGCTCAGATTTTCATGACCAAAGGTTATCAACTTGAAAGAGCCGCCAATATCAGTAATTTTAATTATCTCGGAACCATTTACGCCATAATATTCGGTTATTTTCTCTTTGCTGAAACCATTGGCATCTTTGGCTATGCGGGTATCTTTTTAATCCTGTTTGGGGTCATCATGAGCAGCCACTTCCGGCAAAAAACCGGAACATAAAGAAAGCGGCCGTTGGTATCAGTGGTCGCTTAAAAAAAAACTTTTAAAATATTATTTTTTCTTTCCCTTACCGGAATTATTCCCCACAGGATTGCTTGCTGGATTTTTCCGGGACCCGGTAATGTTCCCCGATCGCCAGATAAAAACCTCTTAAACCTTCATCAACTTTGGAAACTAATTTTTCATTTTAAAGGGCGTTAAAAAGGAGCGGACTTCATTTACCCTTTCGGAACCATTGGAAAGGGTACAGCAGGTGATGTCGGGAAAAGAACCGGGCACGGTTAAGGTCGGGGTCGCTGACCACCCGCACATCCTCAACCGTATAAAAAGAATCGGGGGTGTATTCTTTTATTTTTCTAAGCAGGTCGTTGAGAGCGTTTTTCTTGACTATAGTGAAAATAATAGTTTTGGGACCTAGGGCGCCTTCGGCATCGACATAGGTTACTTTATAATTCTGGGCAATCAGGTAAACGACTAAATCGGCGGCTTCCCGGGGTATAATAACTCTTACCAGCAGCTTGCCGATTGCCAGGCGGCGTTCGATTGACATCCCGACAAAAGTCCCGGCGGCAAAACCCGCCGCATAGGCGATATAGTTTTGCCAGCTGGTCAAATTCTGAACAATCTGGCTGATGGCCAACAGCCAGATGAGTATTTCGCAGAAACCAAGAGCTGTTGCCAGAGCCCGATCGCCCCGGCCGACCAGTATTATGCGCAAGGTGCCCAACGAGACATCGATTATGCGGGCGATAAAGATTAAAAAAGGGATGATGACCGGCGAAATATTAAAGATATTTTCCATGTTAACGGCGCTCGTGTAGAAAATTTACTTCTCAAATCATTTTATTGACACCCAACAATACATAAACATAAACTTTTTATCAAGAATAAATTGCCGAGGATTAAGTTACAGTCATCCATGCACTTGAAGTTTTATCTTCAGGTAATAAGTTCCCTTACTAAAAGCTCAAGATTTTTAGTGCCTTTTATTTAAAAATGCTTATATTAATAGTGGAGAATGACAACATAAGAAGCGCCCAACTCTAAAGTTTATATTTTATAACTCTGCGTTTGACTGTATATCCGAGTCCACACGGATAGTATAGTAAAATAAGGGAGGTGCCTTGTGAAAACCTTTGTCCTGATGACTAAAGTCGCGAACCCGGAAGCGCAACTTGTCGAGGTAGGCGCTCACATTCGAAACCAGGACCGGAGTCGATGTGTCTGGTTCAGGCACATAAAACAATTATGTCCGGATGTTAACTTCCTGGCTCATTATGCACTGCTCGGCTACTGGGATTATATGGATATTTATGAGGCTCCGGACGAAGAGACCGCCGCCAAGGTTTCGATGCTCAGTCGCGCTCATGGTGCCCACCTGGTGGAAAGCTGGCCGGCTATTCCCTATGAAAAGCTCCGTCAACTGGCTGACGAAATTGAAAATCTTAAAGGTATCGAAGACAACTGACCGGTAACGGTTTTCAAACGAGTTGCTCTGCGCCTGGTTGCCGGGGATTTTACCCGGCAACCTTTTTTTATCCCTTTGAGTTTTTTTTTATTATAATCCTCCTTTAGCCTTATAGCGAAAAGAGAAAATGAATATCTCCTTAAGAATATTGCTGGCAGTTATTATGGGAACGGCTGTTTATCTGTTCGGATTACTGGTCGTACCCGGTATTGGTTTTATTAAAAATCTTGTAGAAACTACTTTTATTAATAAAGGTAATGTAACGCAGTTTGCATTCCTGGTAATATCCCTGGTTCTTATTTTTATTTTCAGCCGGGGCAAACCGGGGACTTTTGGTTTTAAGGGCAGTAAAATAAAACCGTTATTGCTGGCCGTTCTGGTAAGTATCCCGGCCCAGCTGGGGATGCTGGTTTTAATGATGTTTCTGGTCACCGTTTCCGGCGTGACGCCCCCCCGGGACAATCTCTTTACCTCACTGAGTTTTATCGAAACAGTCTTATCGGTCTGGATATTCGCCAGCATCTGTGAAGAAATCCTGTTCCGGGGACTTCTTTATGGTTTTCTTCAGCCCCTGAAAATATACGGATTCGGCACGGGTAAGTTCTTTGTCAGTTTACCGGTAGCGGTGTGTGCCCTCATGTTCAGCCTGGGGCATTTGTGTCTGCTGGGACAGATACCCGGAATAATGGTTTTCGCCATTGTCCTGTCCACCGGCCTGCTGGGTTTTATTGCCGGTTATTTTCGGGAAACATCGCAAAGTTTGCTCCCGGCGATTGCCGCCCATATGACTTTCAATATTGTCGGTTATACCGTTCCCAAGCTGTTGATGTCCATGGTGGGTTCGTAATAAAATTTTTTAAAGTGTTCTTTGTTTTAATATTGCTTACGGTCGGTTCGAGGATAGTATATAAACAGACTGAAACAATTATGGTGAACAAAATAAAATTATTTGAGTTAAATATCCTTAAAATATATATTTCGCTTTGTTTTTTTTTAAAGAAAAGGAGATTTTTTTAAGTAAGGTACTTAATGAATCCAAAAATACAAAAGCCTGTCAGTTTTATTGCCCGTCATAAAGAGGGGGATTTTCTCGTCAACCTGGCCGGTAATTATGATTATCTTGAGCTTCCCTATTATATTTCGCAGGATATGGAACTGGAAGGCAAGAAAATTCACCCCACCTGCGAGGAAATGCTTGATGCTTACATTACCCCTTTATTTCTGGAAAAAGCCAAAATAAACGGCCTGCCCATCCCCGAATATTACATCTCCAACGGTTACTTTGAACCGCCGGTCATTGTCGACCCCATTAATCCTTTTATGGAACGAAGCCGGGTGGTGCTGCATTATCCCCGGATGAAATCAGTGGGACGTTCGATGACGCGAAATTTTACCTACGCCGTCTGTTGCCAGGATATTCCAGCCGGCGCCAGTGTCAGGTTTTTTCGAGCGGTTTTCGGCTGGTGCCTGGTGCCACGTTATCGCGATGCTGCCCGGGCGATTTGGGAGGTTTTCCATATTCCGCTGGCCAAAGTCAGAGTGATTGTGCTCAACGATGGCCGGGTGCTGTTGAGCGACATATCCCAGTTGTATCTGAAGGATTTGAAAAAACGTGAAATGCAGCATCTGGAAGGAGTGGTGGAATGGGTCGAATAGGCATATACGTGGAGAAATACACCATTACCAATTCCTCGGAAATGAATGCCCTGATGCGCTTTGGCCAGGCGGCACGAAAACTGGGACATACTGTCGATTACCTTTTCCGGCCCGACCTTTATAAAATACCCCAGTACGATGCCATCTTTATCCGGGCTTTGACCGACCCCCTGAATTCAACTTACGTGGCTTCACGCATGGCGCAACTTCACGGTTTGCGGGTTGTCGACGACCCGCAGTCAATTTATATCTGCTGTGACAAAATTAATATGTACAAGCATCTGCTCAAAGCCGGCGTGCCGATACCCATGACCGAATTTTTGGAACAGGGCGAAGTCTCTTATGAAAACTGGGCAAATCTTCTGGAGCGGTTCGGCTCGCCCATGGTTCTCAAGGCACCTAACAGCAGTTTTTCCCTCTATGTCGAGCGGGTTTCATCGCCGGAAGAATTCATCAAAGTCGGAAATAAGTATTTTCGGCGAGCCGACCGTATTGTCGTCCAGAAATTCATTAAATCGGATTTTGACTGGCGGGTCGGCATGCTCGGTGGAGAAATCCTTTATGTCTGCCAGTACACGATTCCCAAAAAATACTGGAAAATACATACTTATATGCCGGATGGCCGCTCGATTTACGGCCCCGTTATAGGTGTCGATATCGATAAAGCTCCGCCCCGTCTTCTACAGACTGCCCTGGCCGCCGGAGCCGCGGTCGGAAACGGCCTCTATGGTGTGGATTTAAAACAGATAGGTGATGATTTTTTAGTGATTGAGGTCAATGACAACCCCACCATCAACGCCGGGGAAGAAGACCAGAGGTCGTCGGTTTTGTACGAAGCGGTAGTAAAATATTTATTGAATGGCAAAGTGCAATTATGACCGAAAAACCCCATATCCGTCCGGCCAATAGCCGTGACCTGGACAAACTCGTCAGTCTTGAAAACGAGGTTTTCAAAATCGACCGCTTCTCGCGGGAAAATATCGAATATCTGGTAAGCGAAGCTCATGCCACGGTTCTTATAATGGAACTGGACAACCAGGTGGTCGGAGCCGCCTACCTTCTGTGGCGGAACAACCTTCGCCTTGGTCGTCTCTACAATATCGCCATCAGCCCCAGGATTCAAGGAAAAGGACTGGGAACCATACTGTTGAAAGCTTGTGAACTCGAGGCGGCCTGGCGATACTGCGATACTTTTTCACTTGAGGTTCGCTCTGACAACGAAAAGGCGATAGCTTTTTACCAGAAACATGGTTTTAAAATTGACGGTAACCTGCCCGATTATTACGAAGACGGCGCCCCCGGCTATAAAATGACTAAACCTTTGAAAATAAAAGTTCCCACGGAACTTCTTATTAAAGTTCCCTATTATGCGCAATCCCTTGATTATACCTGCGGCCCGGCTTCGCTGATGATGGCTTTCAAACATTTTCTGCCGGATTTGAATCTTAATTTCACCCTGGAACTTCTACTCTGGAAAGAATCAACCTCGATTTATATGACTTCCGGTCTGGGGGGCTGTGATCCCCTGGGACTGGCGCTGGCGTCCCGGCGGCGGGGCTTTCTTACCCGGGTGATTCTCTCCAAAGACCAGACGCCGTTTTTCTCCTCGGTAAGGAAAGAGTTCAAACGGAAGGTCATTCGGATTGTGCATGAGGATTTCAGAAATAAAACCGAGGCGCTCGGGGTACCGGTTTCGTACTTCGACTTCCCCTTCGAAGAAATCGTCGCCGGTATTCACCGGGGAAGAATCCCGATTGTTTTAATCAGTACGTACCGTTTGACCGGCGAGCAGTCACCACACTGGGTGGTAATAACCGGCTTCGATAAAAAGTATGTATATTTTAACGACCCCAACGTGGAAGCTTATGATTTTGACCGGGCGCGCGCCCGCCATGTCAAGATTTCCATCGACGAGTTCGCCCGCATGCGCCGCTATGGCAAAGACCTTTACAAAAGTGTAATTTTAATAGGTCCTCAAAAACACGAGAAGTTGATTAGCATGGACGGCAGTGACCTTTAATACCCGTTACTTTTTCATGACCTCACGGCGTTTTGCTGTTGGATATTTTTCAACCGCATAGCGAAGTGCCGTTCGTGGCATATCCGCCTTGTTTTTCATAACATATTTATAAACTTCATCGGGGAATCTATCCCCGGCCACTTTTAACATCCAGCCATAACCTTTCTGAACCAGGTCTTCGGGGTCAGTCAGAAGGATATCCGCCGTCTGGAACACCTCATCCAGCAGAAGTTTGTTTCTCACCGGCACAATCAAGCTTACAGCGGCTGCCCGCCGCAACCACATATTTTTCGAGATTGCCCATTTTTGGGTTTGTACAGAAAGTTCCGGGTATTTTAATACCAGATGCCCCAGTGCCCCGGTGCCAAGAGCATCACAAGAACCCCAGTCGTTAACATATTTTTTCAGCCAGCCTTCGAAAAGTTTGAAATCGGCTTTTTCATAATCTTTTTTTACTTTCAGAGCCCATTCAAAGGCAAAAAACCGGAAATACCGCGTCCCGTCTTTTAGGAGATGATTGCATATTTTTAAAATATTGTCTTTGGATTGGTTATCAATACTTCTGAAATGGGCATTGGAGATGTCGCGTAGAATCGAAGTCCTGAGCCCTGTCGGCTCCTTGAGTTTTTCTTTGAAAAACTGCTGGTAATTGATCCTATTAGCAGGTCGGTCTTGCTTTTTAAGTTCAGTTTTAAGATTTTTAATAATACTGTTGATCATTTGATAAATCTTCCAATAATATTTTTAATATAAATGTAATTAAAAATCACATTCTTTGTAAGTTTTAGTTTCATTGTGGAATAATATTTATAATAAAAATCACTTGAACACAAAAAATATTAAAAAATTATAATTTGATGGACTAAAATTGACAATATACCCTCTTTATTAATAAAGACCTTTTAAGTGACAGTGTTTTATACGAAGTGAGGAGTTTATTGAAAGAGAAGGGCTATAGTCTTTTTACATTCTACGATTGGGAGAGCTTATGTCGCGAGAACCGGACGTGTACGTTTTGTCCTATGATTATCCTCACCGAAAAACACAGGACCTTCTTTATCGTTTAAAATTAGCAGGATTTAATGTCGGTGTTCTGGCTTTAGAATGGCAAAAGCGGCAAAATCACCAGCCGCTTTTCGGATTATGCTTGCCAAATGCCCTCGATTATAAACCTCAAAAGATATGTGAAATATTAGGTTTTAAATACCGATGGGTCGGCGTTATCGATGAACATTTCCACTGGACTACTGATAAACCCATCCTGGTCGGCGGAGCGCCGATTCTTAACGGTAATTTCGTGTCGAACAACCGGATTTTTAATGTCCATCCCGGGTGGTTGCCGAAAGTACGTGGTCTTGATTCCCTGAAATGGGCGATTTATTACAGTTATCCCATCGGGGTAACGGTACACCGGATAAATAGAGAAATTGATTTTGGTAAGCTGGTTTTAAGGGAGGAAATTCCTCTTTTCCCTACCGACTGTCTGCAGACTATTGCCATTCGACAATATGAACGTGGTCTGGATTTACTTGTCCAGGCGCTGGTAACAGGGAAGATTTATCAAACCGAGGAGTATACTGAACCGGCAGGAATCCCCACCCGACGCATGAAACATGCCGATGAATTGATTATGAAAGAACGGCTGAACCGTCGTCTGATGGACCTTCAGATGTTATCCTCAAGTACATATACCGACTGCCCGCTTCCAGCAGTGTAATTGAAGATGGAAACTATTAAAAGATAGATGCTCATGGTTCCACTTTAGTGTTCCGTCAGTTCCTGCCCGCCAGGGCGGGTGTGAACTGACGGAAAACAAACGGTATGCAAGCGAATTACAGTCAGGTCACAATTCGCCTGTGGCGAATCAGGACCTGACTGAACTATAAACGCAAGAGCACGTCCTTCTATATCAAGTTTTTTAGGATTTCTGTGGGCGGCAGATGTCCTCATCTGCCCTGACACTATTTAGTGTTCTGTCAGTTCCTGCCCGCCAGGGCGGGTGTGAACTGACGGAAAATAAACGGTATGTAAACGAATTACAGTCAGGTCACAATTCGCCTGTGGCGAATCAGGACCAGACTGAACTATAAACGCAAGAGCACGTCCTTCTATATCAAGTTTTTTAGGATTTCTGTGGGCGGCAGATGTCCTCATCTGCCCCGACACTATTTAGTGTTCCGTCAGTTCCTGCCCGCCAGGGCGGGTGTGAACTGACGGAAAACAAACGGTATGTAAACGAATTACAGTCAGGTCACAATTCGCCTGTGGCGAATCAGGACTTTACTGAACTTTAAATAGGCCGAATCGCTAAAGGATTTGTCCCTGCGAAAACTGAGCATTTCTTACCTCTTGAGGTTTGTTCTTATAAAGATTGACACAAAGTAAATAAAAAAAAGTAATCTTGGAAATCAGATTATTATAAAGAAAAATACCTGGAAGTTGAAAAGGTGCATTTTTTCGAAAGCCTGCTTTAAATGTAGCTGTCCGCTTTGCCGGCTGTCATATCAACGTTGAAATGCACCAGAATACTCTGATGAAACCCACCAGGCCATATGAGGTCGCGTAGATGCCGATAATCCCGAAAATAAGCACTATGGAAAGAGAACGAATACGGTATTTATCCGGTTGGGTGAAAATGAAGTCCGTTGCCCACAGGCCGAACCTGATGACGCCTAACCCGAGAGCCACAAGAAAAAGCGACGATACCAGCAACAGCAGGATCTGGGTGCCGGTCGTTGCCCACCACAGTTTGACGAACCAGGTCAGAAGGTACGGCGGGTCGGCGGCATAGCGTGAAATCTGAACCAGGATCAAGGCGGCGTAGAATAAGCAGAAAGCTATTAAGACGGGGTAAATATAAGTTCGGATTTGTGCCATATTTAATTTTCCACCTGCTGAATTATAAAATAAGCAACTTTTAAAACTTCTGTCAAGAAGGGAAAATGAAGGTTCGGTTATGTTATGTGGGCGACAGATGGCCACGTTGTAGTGTTCCGTCAGTTCCTGCCCGCCTGGGCGGGTGTGAACTGACGGAAAATAAACAGTATAAAAGCGAATGAATTACAGTCAGGTCACAATTCACCTGTGGCGAATCAGGACCTTACTGAACTTTAAATAGGCCGAACCGCTAAAGGGTTCACTCCAACAAAAACTACCGATCAAAATATTTATTGTATTTTATCAGACTTTTCTAAATTATGACGAACACATAATATCCTTACATTATCAATTGTAATACTTGATCCTCCTTTTGAATAAGGTAAATCGTGATCGAAGTGAAGTTCATCTGTAGCACCACAAATAACACATCTTCCTTTATCTCGTATCCATACTTGTTTTTTTATATCACTCGGAATGATTCTTGAGCGTGGTCTTAACTTGTCATCAATCAATCTATTATTTTCAATTTCAATATTTGATTCTGCTAGTTTAAAAATGAATACATTTCTATTATTATTATCTTTTGTGTACCGATAATCGATGAGTTTAAAGAAACCTTTTTCAGACCATACTCCATTAAACAATTTTTCATACACTCTAACAAGTTCAGGGTCTCTTTTGCTGTTTTTAAAATCTTCAACAGCTTTTGCAAATAAACCATTTTGAGTGAGATTGCCACTTTTTGTAACTCGAGGCTGGTCAAATTTTTTTGGATTTTTAAAATCTTCTGTTTTAGCGACATCGTGTCCTTCATACTCAATACTCAGACCATCGTCACAAATTATATCATTATAAGGAGCGTTTTTTCTTTGGGACATTAATATTACAGAATAATTTGCATTTAATCTAAAATTCATACCACGCTGTAAAGTTTGAATGCCTTCATTATCACACATATCTCTATAAGAAATTATTTTATCTTTCATAAAGAAGTCTGACAAATAATTTTATAGTTGATACTATCCTGAACCTTTTTTGTAGATTATAAACTAGAGGAAAGATACCTTACTCTTTGAGGTCTGTCAAGGGATGGGAAGTTAAAAAAATACCCCCGGCAGGACTCGAACCTGCTACCCTCTGCTTAGAAGGCAGATGCTCTGTCCAGTTGAGCTACGGGGGCAACATTCACAAATCTGATATATTTATTGTAGGGCAGAACCCTTTAACGGTTCTGCCTGGTTATCCTTCAACTTTGAAGAATAATTATTCTTTCCGGTTAGAAATTATACTTTATCGACCTGTTGTCAAGTAAGAATATTTAACCTTAAACCTATTTTCCGTCAGTTCACACTATGCCTTCGGCACAGCAGGAACTGACGGAACATTAAAAGTTCACAGCCACCTGGACGGATTCGAGCGAACAAAAACTGACGGAACAGAAAGATTTATTTCCCGTCAGTTAACACTATGCCTCCGGCACAGCAGGAACTGACGGAACATTATATTTCGGTGGGGATTATAAAGACAACCAATAAAAAAATCGGGGTGAGAGGATTTGAACCTCCGACATCTTGCTCCCAAAGCAAGCGCGCTACCGGGCTGCGCCACACCCCGTTTCAAACTGACACCCGAATGATACCGGTCTTTTGATATTTGTCAAGATGTTAATAAGCAGCTTGCTTTTTCTTCATAATCGGTCATATCGTTCAATAAGTATAATGGGCAATGGTTAAAAAATCCCGAAATGCCCGGCCGAACCTTCCCCGTTATTTTGGCTCTTGCGTAATTTTATATTTTGCTTAGATTTATAGGCTATGTCTAAAGAAAATCTGTTAGGCCGGACTCTGCCGGAACTTCAAAAACTTCTGGTCGGTCTCGGTGAAAAACCATATCGCGGCCGCCAGCTGTTCAAATGGCTTTACGGCACCCGGCAGTACGATTTTAACCTGATGACCGATTTTTCCAGAAAACTTCGGGAAGAACTTACCCTGAAATATACGTTCGAAGGTCTGCGGTTGCAGGAAAAAGTGAAGTCCGCCGATGAGACCGAGAAATTTCTCTTTCGCCTCGAAGACGAGCAGTGTATCGAATCGGTGCTTATCCCCAATGATGAAAAGGGGCGAAATACAGTTTGCATTTCCACGCAGGCAGGTTGCGCCATGGATTGTAAATTCTGTGCTACCGGAAAAAACGGGCTGGCGCGCAACCTGACTGTGGGGGAGATCCTGGGTCAGCTTATTTTTATCCGCGAGCTTTATGGCCTGACGGCTTTTACCAATATCGTTTTCATGGGCATGGGCGAGCCGTTGAACAATTTCGATAACCTTATCAGGGCGATAGAAATCATCACTGATTCGGCCGGGCTGGGTCTGGCGGCTAAAAAAATAACCGTATCCACCGCCGGTATTGTACCGCGTATTTATAAACTGGCCGACCTTAGTCTTAAAGTCCGGCTGGCGCTATCTCTCAACGCCGCCATTCAGGAAAAGCGTGTTAAAATCATGCCTGTTGCGGAAACTTACCCGCTGGATAAACTGGCCGAAGCCGTCCGCTACTATACGCAAAAAACAGGTTTCCGGGTGACTTTTGAATATGTTCTGTTCGACGGTTTCAATGACCAGCCCGAAGATATTATAGCGCTGACCGAACTTATCAAGGGGATTCCCTGTAAAATAAATATATTTGCCTATAACCCGGTTCCGGGAATGAATTTTACCCGGCCGTCCGATGAGAAAGTTGACTGGTTTGCCCGTGAGCTTTACCCGAGGGCGCCGGCGGTAACGGTCCGGAAGAGCCGGGGCCGCGATATCGCCGCCGCCTGCGGCCAGCTGGCCGGTAAAATAAACCAAGGAGGAAGTTTTCATGTCGCGTAGAGTACTGCTGTCAGCGTTAATGTTGGGATGGTTTATTCTGGTTCAAAGCGGTTCCGCTCAGGAGTCGGAGGTAACCATTGGTGAAGTTTCCCTTCAGAAATTGCGCTGGGGAGACCAGCGGGCTACCTTTGAAATAGTCAATAATACCGAATATTTGAAATTCATTACCGTCATTACCAATATAAGTTTCGAGGGTACTTATCTTAGTCCCGCCCGGGATAAAACCACTAATTTTATTCTGGAACCTTATCAAACCCGCCTTATCGATGCCTCTTTTGTTATCCCGCCCAATTTCGGCAAAGCGACCATGAATTTGAAAATATACGATATAGTCGATACGCTCGACGACCTTTTGCCTTCCCAGCTCATACTGGAACAGCCTTTTTATGTAAATTTCCGGGTCCCGGAACAGATGATGGCTTACCTTCAGAATAAAATCTGTCTGCCGGCGATGGTCGGCAACAGCCCCAGTTTTGATAATGAATTTTCACGAATCATCCTTTTACTTCTGGACGAAGGTAAGACCATTCCGGATATCGCCGCCATGGCCGGCACCGACACCGCGGTCGTGTCGAGCCTGGTTAACCGTTTTGTCCAGGAAGGTTTCTTTTCACGGGAGGGCGACCAGGTTAAATTTCTGTTTCCGATGATTCGGACACCCGAAGCCGAGGAAGTAAAAAAGCTGGCGGAGAAAATATCCGATGAAATGGCGGCGCTGATCAAGAAAAACCTGCCGGCTTATCAGGAAGCCCTCGACAGCATGGTGGCGGCTAAAATCCTGACCACGGATACCAATTATTTCATGCACGGGGGTTCGCTGCTTTATCGCCGGTACCCGGTTATTGCCGGTCTTTTTCTCTGGTACGACCTGGGGCAGGAGTTCATCAATCGTCTGCGACCACTGGAAATCTTTGCCAACACCAACCCCTGTCACGCCCGCATCATTAATTACATGTATGCCGTTGACGGCGGGGATTACTTCAACGGCACCAACTTCTACTACCTGTCCATGAGCCGTCGCCACCTGGTGGTTACTTACGGTGATTCCATTCCCAAAATTGAATGCAAAGAGGGTTTCGATAATTTACGGCAGTTGATGGAAAACAGCGGCTGGTGGTACAGTACCGACATGATTCCCGAAACCTTCATGATGGATACTTCGATGGTTCATGCCGCCCTGAGGGGTCTGCGGAGCGGGGCGCCCAAAATTCTGGAAAAAGCCCAGAACGAACTTCAAAAAATCGTCACCAAATACGGACAGGAGAACATGGTTACCAACACCCGTTACTGGTTCTGGAACCTGTCCACCACCCGTATATTAGATAAGCTGGTCAAGGAAAATATAATTCAACGCCGTGGTAACGGCTTATATCGTTTTGAAAAGTTAAGGAGCTGATGAACAAACCATTTATCACCTGTTTTTTGCTGGGCGCCGTATTGCTGACCGGTTGCGGAGAAAAAAATCCCTCCCGGGAACATATTCCGGTCATAAAGGATCGCTTCTACGATTTACAGGAAGCCATCAAGGCTCGCAATATGTCTGCCCTGGACTCGCTCATGTCGGCTAAAATGCTTTCAGACCGAATGGATGTCGATTCCCTTTTGAGATTTATTTACGGTTCCGAAGGGGAAAATAATTTTAACCATTTTGGTGAATACGAAATATTTTATACACAAAACAAAGCCCGGGTGGATTGTTACCTGATGGACAGCTCGGCCGCCAGGGACCGTCCGGCAGCGTTCACGTTCATACTTGATGGCGATCGCTGGCTGCTGAAACGTTTCGAAGCCGGGCACCCGCGCAAGGAACTTGATACCAGTACAAACGAGTAAAATAGCGCTGTAGGATGCCTGTCAGGTCATGTCCTCTTTTACCGGTGGTAAGTTAAAGAATACTTGATTTATTCAATGATAATTATAAAGCCCGCATGAAGCGGGCTTTTTTTTAGCATATATCAACTTCGTTATGATTCGGTTTTATTCTGACCTTTGGTCATCAACCTGGTATAGGTGTCCGGGGTCGTCAGTATTTCCAGGGCTTTTTTGACGGCGTTATCGGATTTGAGAACAATCTCTTCATAGACGCCGCGCTCGCCGGCTATCGAGGAAACGATTTCACGTTTGATGGCTCTTTTGATATAGTCCAGGGATTCGTTAAAGTCGGATTCCTTTTCCTTTTCGACCATCTGTTTCATCTGGTCGATAGACCCGGCAAACAGGGTGTCCTGCTTTTCATCCTTCATCGTTTCTTCCAATTCCTCAAGGGCTACCTGGATGGAGGTTTTGTAAGTGAAATCCTTTTCCCTGATGAATTTTTTAAAGTCGCTGATAATGTTGTCCGTTACCTCGAAATCAGGTTTGACACCGGGGTTTTCTGAAACATATTTGACGGCGAAATCGAAAAACATCGATTTTCTTTCCAGGTTTATTTCAATCGGTTTCCATAATTCGCGTTCCACTTCGACGTCGGGAACAATCCCGCCACCGCCGTAAACGATGCGGCCGCCGTTGGTATAATAAATTTCGTCGTGGGAAACCGCCAGTGAATCAATCGCTTCTTCTTCCTCGGAGGAAGCCGTGCCGGGGTGTTTCATCTGTTTTTCGGGTTTCTGGATGCACCTTCCTGAAGGAACGTAATATTTGGCAGTGGTCAGTTTGAGGGCAAGGTCACCGTCGTTGGAAATCGGAAAAACCTGCTGGACGAGCCCCTTACCGTAGGTGGTGTTGCCAATAATAAGGCCCCGGTCCCAGTCCTGGATGGCGCCGGATACAATCTCCGAAGCCGAGGCGGTGCCTTCGTCAACCAGGATAACCAGCGGTTTGTCGGGGAAGAGGGGCGGACGTTCCGAAACAAAATGCCGCTCACTGTTATCGTAGCGCCCCTTGGTATAGACAATTTCCCGGCCCTCCTTCAGGAAAAGCTCCGCGGTCTCCTTGGCCTGGTCCAGAAGGCCGCCGCCGTTGGACCGCAGGTCGAATATCAGGCCGGAAATATTTTTTTCATTAAGCTCGCTGATAGCGGTACGAAGTTCGTGGCTGGTTTCCTCGGCAAAACGCGACAGTCTTACATAACCGATATTGGTGCCGGGAATGAGCCCTGCATAGTTGACTGATTTTAACTGGATAACCGCCCGTTCGACCTCGTATTCCAGAAGTTCCGCAATACCGGAGCGTTTAATCAAAAGTTTCACCGTCGTACCGGCCGTACCGCGCATCAGTTTGGAGGCATCCGAGGTTTTCATGTTCAGGGTGGGCTGACCGTTGATTTCCCAGATTATGTCTCCGGCGCGAAGACCTTTACGATAAGCCGGCGTTCCCTCGATGGGCGATATTATTACAACCCGGTCTTCGCGGGAGTCAATCTGCATTCCCAGACCTTCGTACTTGCCGTGCGTACTTTCCATCAGGTTGTCATAAGCGGTTTTTTCCATCAGGACCGAGAAACGGTCCAGGTCGGACAGCATGCCGTTTATACCGGCTTTAATCATCTTGTCGACATCGACATCTTCCATGTACTGATTGCGGATGTTGAAAGCCGTCTGGGTCAGTTTTTTCACGTTTTGCATGAAAGTATCCCGTTTATCCAGAACCGGCATCCCTTCATCGGTCTTTACCTCCGGTACGCCCTGGTTACTCGGATATATCTCGGAGGTATCCGCCCAGAGGTTGCGGTCGAAATCACGAGTATTCTGAACGGCTTCACCTGGTCCGGCGAACCAGATTAATGCCATGGCAAAGATAGTCAGACCAAAAAGCTGCACGCCATAACGAAACATATATGTTCTCCACGCTCTAATTTTTACCAAAATTTAACGATATTTACGTGATTGTCAAGTTTGAGGGCAGTCACGTTATGTATGTATCTTATTGTAATTATAACGTTTATGTTATCATTTAGTTTCAACGGAAAATAATCGGAACGAATAAAACCTTATAACCTCTTTATTGATTTATCATTAACTGTGCGAACAGGTTTTTTTTGTAACTTTTATCGGTTCCCTTTCGTCTTTAAATCAGGTTGAAAATATTTAACCTGTTTACTTTTATCGGATTATGAGGTTATATATGCAACCGGAGTTATATTAAATGTTCATTTTTTAAACTGTGCTGGTAAGTGAAAAACAATTATAATCATTCACTCCTTCTGGGAACTATCCTGAATCTTCTTTTACCCGGCCTTGGGCATGTCTTCTGGAAAGAATATCTTTTCGGGTTATTTGTCTTTCTGATTATGCTGATTGCTTCGGTGCTGGTCTTTGTTTCTTTCCTGGTTAAGTTACCTTCAATGGTAAAAGTGGTTTTGTTTGGTTTACCGGTTATCTTTTATTTTTTTTCTTTTTTCGACCTTGCCCGGATAATTCGCAACAATACCAGCCGGTGCCATAAAACCATTAAAACGGTTCTGGTTTTTATTCTGCTGGGTGTACTCTACCAGATTTTTGCCCCCAATGCCGCGGGCAATTTTATCTTTAAAAATTTCCCCGTTATTTTTACCTTGCCGGATAACCGTTACAGTCCGGTTTATTCCGGCGGGGAGGTATTGAAAGCCAGCCGCCTGGCTTATTCGATAGATATCGTGGGCTTCGACGGTCGTGTTATTCATACCGTGCCGCAACGCTATGATTTTATCCGTTATCGAGACAGCACCTCGGAACAGGTAGGCCTGGTGGTCGGTTTGCCCGGAGAAGAAATTCAGATAATTTCAGGTGAAGTGCTTTCAACCGAGTACGCTCTTTTCGACGAAAAACCCGCCGGACTTTCTCTTTCCGGCGATTGGCCGTTGACATCGGTCGGACCATATTCTATTTTAGTGGCGGTTCTGAAGTTCGGTACGGTACAGAAAGTGCAGGAAATTAACCTGTCCAATGTGATCGGGAAAGTTGAACGACTGTTTTGATGACTGTTAAAAATCTGATTTTTGACCTCGACGGTACCCTTATTGATTCCTCCCGGGGGGTGGTGGAAGCGGTTAATTACTCTTTGAGACAGATGGGAGAACCAGAACAACCTTCCGAAGTCATTAAGCCTTTTATCGGTTATTCCCTGGAGGTGATGTATCCGCAGTTTACGAAAGCCCCGGTGAAGGAATTATACCGGCATTTCCAAATCAAGGCTGCCGAAACCATCGTGGCTTCGACCTGTCCTCTCGACGGTACCGAGGAAATACTTCGGACCCTGGCTGCGCAAAAATACACGATGGCTATCGCCACCACCAAAATAAAAAAACATATTGACCGGATAATCGACAAGTTCGGCTGGCGGGTTTTTTTTGCCGCCTGGGCCGGCGGTGATGAAGTAAAGAAGGTCAAACCGGACCCGGAGATTTTTCACCTGGTCATTGATAGAATCAAGGCCGACCCGCGTGAAACCCTGGTGGTAGGCGATACTCTCAATGATATTCTCGCCGCCCGGGCGGTGCCGCTGCGTTCCGCAGCTGTTGCCTCACCATATGGCGGGCGGGAAAAATTACTGGCATCCAGCCCGGATTATTTTCTCGAATCAATCTCGGAACTGCCGGAGTTATTGGCACGTATCAATCAAGGAAGATAAATCATGAAGAAACTCTATGTCCACTCGTTTGAAACTTCCTGGGGCAATATCCATACCGCTGCCACCGATACCGGTTTGGCGATAGTATCCCTGCCGGGTAAATCCCGCCAGGCTTTTGAAGCCCGGATTGGAAAATATTTCAGCGGTTATGAAATTCTATCCGGTGGTGATATCAACCGGCTCGCCCAGGAACAGATTACCTCATATCTCGAAGGTAAACTCAAAAAATTCAGCCTTAAACTTGATTTGCAGGGAACCCCCTTTCAAAAAAAAGTCCTGCGAGAAGTAGCCAGGATTCCTTACGGCAAGACGGTGACATATAAGGATATCGCTGTTAAGACGGGCAAGCCTTCAGCCTTCAGGGCGGTCGGCAGTGCCAATGCCCGCAATTGCCTGCCCCTGGTGATACCCTGTCACCGGGTCATTGCGGCCGGAAGTCTGGGAGGTTACGACGGCGGTTTGAAATTGAAAATTAAGCTTCTGAAAATGGAAGGTGCTTTGTAAACCTATAAAGAATGGAGCCATTATGGACCCGCGCATAAAAAAACTGGCGAAGGTGTTATTACACTATTCCTTGAAACTGAAAAAGGGACAATTACTCAGAATCCAGGGTGAACTGGTGGCGTTGCCTTTGATCAATGCCGTATTCGAAGAAGCCATTGACATGGGCGCCAACCCCTTCATCAAGCTGCGTATCCCCGAGCAGGAGGAATATTTTCTCAAGCACGCCGATGATGCCCAGTTAAAATATATCAGCCCTGTTTTGAGATATGAAACGGAAAAAATCGACGCTATGCTGCACGTCTGGGCTAATCTCAACACTCGGTACCTGTCAGGTGTAAATCCCCAGCGGCAGGCGCTGGCTATCAGGGCTGCCCGCCCGATCCGCGACCGCTTTTACAAGCGTGTCGGCCAGAAAAAACTGTCCTGGGTGGGAACCCAGCTGCCCACCCAGGCCGATGCCCAGGAAGCCGATATGTCTCTGGCGGACTACACCGAGTTTGTTTTCGGCGCTGGTCACCTCAATGCCACCGACCCGGTCAAACACTGGCGGAAAGTCGCCAGGGAGCAGGACCGCCTGGTCAAAATCCTTAACCGCTTCGATAAAATCCATGTTCAGTCAAAAGACGCCGACCTGAAACTTCGTGCCAAGGGCCGCAAGTGGGTTAACTGTTGCGGTCAGAATAATTTTCCCGACGGGGAAATTTTCACGGGACCGATTGAAGACAGCGCCGAAGGCTTTATCCGCTATTCCTTCCCGGCGGTTTACCTGGGTCGCGAGGTGGAAGATGTCCGGTTGGAATTTAAAAAAGGCGTGGTGGTCAAAGAATCCGCCGAGAAGAATGTCGAGTACCTGCGGAAAATGCTTGGTACCGACAAGGGGGCGCGCCGTATCGGTGAATTTGCCATCGGCACCAATTACGAAATCAAAAGGTTTTCGAAAAATATCCTTTTCGATGAAAAAATCGGCGGTACCTGCCACCTGGCGCTGGGCGCTTCTATTCATGAATCAGGGGGTAAAAATAACAGCTCCATCCACTGGGATATGATCTGTGATTTGAAAAAAGACAGCCAGATTACCGCCGATGGCAAGGTTATCTACCGCAACGGTAAATTTACGATATGATAATATTATTAATAAAAAAAAGCCCGCGCCTGGCGGGCTTTTTTATTATCAAAACTTAGTAGTATCCCCATGGATAATAAAGTCTTTCCACGCAGTAACCACCGGAAATCCCCGGTTGCAGGTTTACCGTGAATTTGATTTTTTCCCTGTCTTCATAGGTGTAAATGTAAGGTTCGTTCACGATGATTACATATTCACCCGGGGGCAGGTTAAAGAGTGAATAGTATAAATCATACAGGCAAAGACAGTAGCAGTTGGGATTAATTTCATACTCGTCCAGGGTGATGACATTATCCTGGATGGTGATATGCGCTCCCAGCATATCGACACAGCAGTTGAAACCGGCGTTAAGATGTTTCAACGAGAGCGTCTGACCATCGTAGGCATACATGATACAGTCGTCGGCTGAGGTTACGGTATCCGCTGATTTTTCAAAGGACTTGCACCCCCCATAAGAATCCAGGGAGCCGTATGGTCCCTCATAACCGGGACAGGGCTGGATACATGGATTCATCTTGGGTATATACAGATCCGATATAATACAGGAGATATCGGTTATATCCAGTAATCCGTCAGCATTAACATCAGCCTCCTCGAAACACGGAAGAGGTTCGTGTTTCAGGTACAGATGGTCAATCAAATATACAATATCGGTGATATCAACTTCCCCGTTGTCATTGATGTCACCTCGCATACCCTCGCAGCAGGAAGAATCTGACTGCCCGTACAAACTAGCGCAGGAGAAAATAATGACTGTTAAAATGAAGAGAATCCTTTTCATTTTAAACCTCCTTGCATAATATTAAAGCAGAGAGTAACCGTTTTATTCTTTGTTGGGAGTAAATTCCGGTTGTCTTTACCTGTATTAAATATAACGAAATACTTTTTTTTAGCAATCTAAAAATACTGAGTCCAACAACTGCAATTTCTTATCAGTATCCCCAGGGATATAATACATAGACAATCAATAACACCTAATTTTCATAATTGATTTCAATTCGGGCTGTCTGGCTGATAGACCGACCTTCCTAAAAATTTATTATTCGATTGTTTTACTGGCAGTCTGGTAATGCTGGGTGGTCGATATAGAGGTGACGCCATAAATAAGTTAAGTCGGAAATATCCGGTTCCGGGTCACCGCTTCCGTCAAAATCAGCTTCTTCAGGACAGCATAAGGGTTTATGACTGATATAGAGATAATCGATAACACGAACGAAGTCGGACATATCAGGTTCTTCTAATTCAGAGCAGTCAGCATTGCCGACCGTACCGCTACAGCAACTCTCTTTTATATAGAATTCATAAGGCCCGCCCCAATCGGGGTGAATGTTTAAAGTTATACCGTTACCACAAGCCAACTGAGACCATACCCAATTGGAACCGGTACCTGTCATTGAATCCAGAACAAGGTGCTTACCAGCTTGATCTTGATCAAGATAGAAAGTCAGATAAAAAGTCGGATAACTCCAGGGCATTGGTCCGGTATAACCATAGGTAGGACCAGTTACCCAACCGGGACCGAACACAGTACTGTAATATGTAAGGAAATAATCAGGGCTTATACCAACCCAGGGATATAAAGGGGGATTCCATATAAAAGACTCAAATGTCATAAGTTCCATACCGGGTTTATAATAACAATCAAAATCAATATTTGACCAGGTGGCGCTATCCGGAGAACTAAGTTTAAAAAGGTTATTAATATTTTGTCTGCAGTCGTAGCCATTGGTATAAATTAAATCGATAATTATCTGTGAACCGGCTATGAGGGTATCAGTTGTTCCGTTTTTTAGACCCTGTATGCAAACAGCATTTATTGTGGCTTCCTGGCCAAAAACCAGGCTTGTTGATAATATTATAACTAAAACTGTTAAAAGAATTATGTTTTTCATCACTGACCTTCCGAAGTTTTATATTTACTTAAATACCTGTTGCAGTAAAAAATTGGAAGGCATGTCATTATGTTGTATTAAGGTATCACTCAATATAATTTATAAAATATGGAAATAGATGTCAAGGTTTTTTATTATATAAAAAAACCGCTTCGGGAGAAGCGGTTGGAAAAAATAGTGTTACTTATCAATTATGGGCAATCCGGTAAGGGTTCATGGCTGATATAGAGAAAATCTATCAGGCGGGTGATATCGGATATATCCGGGTCGCCGCCGCTGGCGTCGACATCGGCTTCCTCCAGACAGCATAAGGGGTTGTGGGAGATATAGAGAAAATCTATCAGGCGCGTGATGTCGGAAATATCCGGCGCTTCTTCAAAGGAGCAGTCCACGTTACCGGTATAATCGATACAACAGCCACTGTAAGTAACGCTGCCGTAAACCAGCTGCGGCTGGTAATTCCCGAGGTTGTAATAAAAGACGGGGGTAAAGGTATCATAACCGTCAGAAACAATCAGGTTGCTGTCTCCAGGGGTGATGGCTGTTTCAATCTTGAATTTCAAAACGATAACCGTACCGGTTCCGGCTGAAATTGGTTCCGCCGAACCAGCCTCCATATCGATGACAAAACGTTTAAGGGTGGCATTAAAATTGGGAAAACTGATACTGCCGAATCCGCCGGTGCGATAGCCCACCGTATCGTAACCGGTATATTTCAGACCCAGTGCTCCGCTGTATTCAATCGGGATTACCAGCCTGTTAAGGGGAACAATATTGGTCACATCCAGAGCTACTTCGACCGTGGAGTCAACCCGGCCTTCAACATGACCGCCCTTCAAAGTATCAGCCAGGGCCACGATATAACTGCGTTTTTCGTTGGTAATTTCACCGTAGGAGGACTGGATTGTCAGGGAGACGTTATAGGTTCCGGGATTGAGGAATTCATGGGTGGGGTTTTGAACTTCGGAGGTCTCGCCGTCACCGAAATTCCAGTACCAGGTCGGAGTGGTCAGGGTGGACAGGTCGGTGAAATTGACGGTCAGAGGAGCCTCGCCGATGAGAGTGTCGGCCTCGAAATTGGCGCCCCAGTCCAGGGCGGCATTGACGTCGATAATCCCCCAGCCGTAAGTGTTGTCCGGAGTGGAAGCCCTGGAGGCGGTTTCCATGAGGGCGGTGCGAATCATCTCCGGAGTGAAATTGGGCCGGGCTTCGAGCAACAGGCAAGCCGCCCCGGCTACCAGCGGGCAGGACAGCGAGGTCCCGTTAGCTGTACCGTAACTGTAATCGGTGCTGGCGTTGACCCAATAGGTATTGGCACCCTGGGCACAAACTTCGGGTTTAATGCGGTCATCGGAAGTCGGTCCCCTTGAAGAAAAGTTGGCGATCGTTCTCATTGAAGTTACGGCACCGACCGAGAGAATATCAAAAGCATCGGCCGGAGCGCCCAGCGTACTGTCCGAGGGGCCGTTGTTGCCAATCGAATTACAGACTACAATGCCCAGGCTGTCGGCGGTATTGGCCGCCAGGGTGATAATCGCTGTCTGACCGTCCATCTGCTCATAGGTGTACCATTCGATACCTTCCTCACGGCCATAACTCAGGGAGGAAGTTACCACGTCGGCGCCGAGTGAATCCGCCCATTCCAGCGCCGCCACCCAGTTGTCTTCTTCGCCCTGATATTCCGCGCGGGTGTCCTCGGTTTTAGCCAGCAAGAAATAAGCCTTGTAAGCCGGGCCGTAGATTTTACCGTCTTTATATCCGCCCGCCACACCCCAGGTACCGGTGCCGTGATTCCACTGTCCCGTAGCGTCAACAGCTTCGTTGGCAGTGTTGCCGTCATTAAAAATAAAATCCCATTCTCCCAGAACCCGGTTTTTATTGAAATGAGCGGCGAAGGCTTCATGGCTTTTGCGATAGCCGGTATCAAATACCGCCAGGGTAACACCCTGGCCGCTGTAGCCCTTATTGTGTACTTCCGGAACATTTATCTGGTCAAGCTGGCCGAAGGAGCTGCCGTAATTCAAAGCGTCGGCTCCAAGGGTACCTTCGTAAGGCGAAGGTGAGGCTTTTTGCTCGGCCTCATACTCCCTTTTAAAACCGACCATCGGTTTAATGACCGCTATGAAAGGCAGGTCCTTTACGGCGTTTATATTATTTAAAGGAATTTCGAAACTGGCGGCATTCAACCATCGGGAGGTACGCCGATGTTCACCCCCCTGTTGCACCACGGCTTCAATATACTCACCCGGGACCGGTAAATCGGCAAAAACGACTTTATCCAAGCCCATTTTAACACGGCGTTTCAAAGCCCGTTCACTTATCACTACGTCTTTAGCCTGTTCGGTATATTCCGCCGGCGTGAAAACTTTTTTGTCCGTGAAAAAAACCCATATTTTAACCAGTTCTTTATTTTGATTAGTCAAATACTGATAGGCGGCGTCGGATATGACTTCCGGAGTTTTTTCAAGAACCACCGGTTGTGCCATAAGATACGAAACTTGCTCCGCCCCTGATGAAGAGGATAAAAGAATGAGAAATATTATCGATAGTGAAAGGAACAGTTTAATTTTATTCATACCTGGAGTCATTGATGGTTTCCTTTCAATGAAAGTTTAAAAGGGTGTATAATCAGCAAGACCATATTGCAGTCCGTACTATCAAGTTATGAAGAATTTTATTTTTGTCAACCTTTTCTTATAACTGCAAATTATGCGTTTAAAAACATTATCGGAATAATTAAACTTTTGGCAATAAAAAAAACCGTCTTTTCATAAAGACGGTTTTATCAACAACTTGTTTTATTTTTACTGACACGGTGCCAGAGGGGTATGGCTGATATAGAGGTAATCGATAATCCGGGTAATATCCGAGATATCCGGATCCCCGCCGCTGCCGTTGCAATCGGCTTCTTCCGGACAGCACAGGTCAGGATGATTAAGGTATAAATGGTCAATGAGGGTGGTGATGTCGGTAATGTCCGGTTCCTCGGATGCGGAACAATCGATATTGCCGGTCAAACCGACGCAACACCCGCCATAACTGATACTGCCGGTAACGAGCTCGGGGGTATAATCAATCATCTCACTGTAAAACCGTGGTTCGTATGTGCCGTAACCGTCCATAATCAGGTAATTGGTAGGATCTCCAGCACCGATTGACTGAATCTTGAATTTTAGTTTCACGACCGGGCCATTGCCGGGTTCAAGATCCGGGCCACTGCCGGCTTCCATATTGAGGGTCAGTCGTTTGTTGGCGCCATCGTAATTCATATATTCAACAATGCTGAAAGCGGCGGTACGGCATCCGGTAATGACATAGCCGTCGAATTTTAAACTTAAAGGGCCGTCGTATTCAACCGGAATCTGCAGGCGGTTCAGGGCAATATTATTGACGGCGTTGATGGTTACTTCCAGCGTCGTATTCAGCGGGCCCTCGACATTGTCGATTTTCATAGTATCCGCCAGGGCGACGATGTAGTTTGGTTTGGTATTGGTAAGTGGGCCATAGGAAGTTTCAATCGTCAGGGAAACATCATAGGCTCCCGGATTTCCATACTCATGAACCGGATTTTGCAAGGTGGAACTGTCTCCGTCGCCAAAGTGCCACAACCAGGTAGGTGTACTGAGAGTGGAACTGTCGCTGAAATTGACCGTCAGAGGGGCGTCGCCGATTCTAACATCACCGGCAAAATTAACCCCCCAGTTTATTGCTTTGAGGAGATTGATAATTCCCCAGCCGTAGGTATTGTCGGGCGCTGCTGCTTTCGAAGCGGTTTCCATCAGCGCGGTACGAATCATAGCCGGTGTGTATTCCGGGTGAGCCTCGATAAGTACGCAGACCGCTCCGGCTACCAGGGGACAGGACAGGGAAGTACCATCGGCATAGCCGTAGCTGGCATCCCCGCCGGCGTCAGCCCAGTAGGTATTTACTCCCTGGGCGCAAACCTCCGGTTTGGTGCGGCCGTCGTAGGTCGGACCGCGCGAAGAAAACCCGGCAATCGTGCCATAGGAATTGACCGCCCCCACTGCCAGTATATTAAAGGCATCGGCCGGAGCGCTTAATGTTCCCGTGCCGGGACCGGAATTCCCCATCGAGTTACAAACGACAATCCCCAGGCCATCGGCGAGATTGGCCGCCACGGTAATGGTGGCGGTCAGTCCGTTCATATTAGCATAGGTGTACCAGTCGGAATAACCCAGGGAAGAGGTGATTACATCAGCCCCGAGCGAATCCGCCCATTCCAGCGCCGCCACCCAGTTGTCTTCCTCAACCGGAGTCTCAGAACGTACATCCTCGGTCTTGGCTAAAAGAAAATTAGCTTCGTAAGCCGGACCGTATATTTTACCGTCTTTGTTACCCCCTGCGACAGCCCAGGTCCCGGTGCCATGTACCCACTGGCTGGTCCAGTCACCGGTCTGGTTGGCGGTGTTATTATCGTTGAAAATGAAATCCCATTCCGCCAGCACCCGGCCATGGGCATAATGACTGGCAAAGGCTTCGTGACTCTTACGATAACCGGTATCAAAAACCGCCAGCGTAACGCCTTTACCGGTAAACCCGAGCTCATGAGCTTCGGGCACTTTTATCTGGGTGAGCTGACCTGACGAATTACCGTAATTAAGAGCGGTGGTGGATTCGACACCCTGCGATTCCGGGGACTGAGACTTGGCACTGGCCGGGTATTCCTTTTTAAAACCCGCCATCGGTTTTATCTGGGCAACAAAAGGAAGAGCCTCAATTTCCGCCAGCCGGTCAGCCGGCACCTCGAAACTGGCGGCATTAAGCCACTTGGAAATCCGTCGCAATTGGGCTCCTTTTGAAATTACGCTATTTATATATTCACCGGCAACCGGCAAATCGACGAATAAAACTTCATCACGGCCGACCTTCGTTCGCCGCGCCATGGTTTTTTCATTGATTTTTATATCAGTAGCTTTCCGGTCGAAATCAGCCCCGGTAAAAACTTGTTTGTCGGTGAAAAAAACCCAGATTTTTAAATTTTCACTGTTTTCCCGGTTTAAATATGCCCGGGTTACGTCGGCAATAACCGGTTCGGAACGGGGTATAACAACCGGCCCATTTGACAGGGCTTTGGTTTCCCAACCAGCCTCAATTCCAAAGCTTGTTATATTAATTGTCAGAATAAGGATTAAAGAAAAAGCTGCGGTGGTCAAAGGAGTCTTCATCAATTTTGTCCTTTCCGTTGTGACTGTCTCTTAATAGACTTGTCGTACCTTACGGGTAATATTATAACACTAATATAATCATTAAGCTTAAAATATCCAAATATATTGGTTGAAACCCATAATTATATAATTTCTGCCAATTATATAATGTTCCAGAAGACTTTACCGGTTTTTGCTTTTTTGGGACAATCCGTTGTTATTTAACGGGATGGATTATCACAAGAGAGGTGACTATTTCTTGGTTTTTAAGGCATAGGTTATGCTGATAAAAAGAAGAAATAATATGGCAGCTCAAATAACAAAAGCTCTAAAGGTGCAGTGATGAAAAGAAAATTTTTATCAGATAGTGGTGTGACATTACTTGAACTTTTAATTACGGCCGTGATTGTTGGTATTGTGGCTACCATGGCGGTACCGCGATTTCAGATTGCTTATGAGAGACATCGTTTTAACGCGGCGAACCGTGATGTCAACTCCACCCTGAGGCTGGCGCGTTCTGAAGCCATAACGGACAAGGAACAGTATGGCGTGCATTTTAATCCGGGGGATATGACCTACACTCTGTTTAAAGACATGGTTAATTTGGCAGGTTATGATTTTGTGACGGGGGATTCGGTCATTCGGGTGGATACTTTACCGACGGAATTCAGTTACTTAAGTACGGATGTCGAAAACAATGTTTTTCTTTTCCGTCCAAATGGTTCCTGCCGTTTTAATGGTGGCGGTAATTTAATAATGTTGGCTGCAACGGAAGGCGTGGTGGCGATTTTTGACAATAACGTGCTTTCCTCGACCGGCCGGGTTCACTGTAACTCATATTTCTATTGATAGTTACGAAAAAAAACAATACCCCCTGTGGCCAGGGGGTATTTTTTTGTCTCCGAAAGACTTACCTGAAATCACTAAAAAATGTAAAGCTTCCCGGTTTAAACACCGATAGCTAACATAGTAATCGGTTATGCCGGGGAAAAAACCAAAAGGTGAAAAAACTTAAGGATAAGGACTTTTTTTTCAAAACGTCCGTTAATTGAAAGTCTTTTTTGTCGATAACCTTAGAAGTATTAGAGCTATAGAAACGATAAAAATTTTATTAAAGAAATAGAGTGATTTATGATTTTTCCACGCAGGAATAAGTCAACAGTTGGTCTGGATATCGGGGCCAATTCCCTGAAATTGGTTAAACTGGATCACAACAAAGGAGGGTATTCGGTTTCAGCTATCGGGATTCGTGAATTGCCTCCCGAAGCCATCGTCGCAGATGAAATCCGCGACCGTGAAGCCGTTATTTTCAATATCCAGTCCTTAATAGACCAGACCGACCCCAAGATCAAGGATGTGGTAGTATCCATTTCCGGGCATGGCGTTATTACCGACAAATTTACCATTGATAAAAAAACCGGGCCGGAAGCGGAACAAGCCATCCTTTTTGAAACAGAACAGCGGGCACCTTTTGACGTCGATGATGTTACCCTGGACTACCATATCATTAAAACCGATGATGAAGTTAATAAGATGGAAGTGCTGCTGGTGGCCGCCCGGAAAGAGTATCTTCAGATGTATCTGGAGTTGATCGAAGATTGCGGATTGCGTCCGGTGGTGGTTGATGACGATGCTTTTGCCATCCTTAATGCCTACGAAAACAACTATGAACCGGACCCGGCCCGGGTGACAGCCCTGGTGAATATCGGTTTCGACGTGACCAACATCACGTACCTGTCGGAAGGCTTGTTCAAGTCCACGCGCGATGTCTCTGCCGGGACCCGGGAAATTTATAACGCTATTCAGCGAGAATTTCGACTCAATCCCGAATTGACGGCTAAAGCACTCAAAGGTGAAATGACGGATTCCATCGACCAGGATATGCTTAAAGCCACCATCATTTCGGCCACCGACGAATTGATTTCCGGTGTTGAAATGGCGTTTTCGTACTTTAAATCGCAGAATAAAATAGACAATATTGATTGGTTGGTTCTTTCCGGCGGCGGCGCTTTACTGCCGTACCTTCCGGACTTCCTCCAGTCCAAGCTCGGTATTCCCCTGGAGATTGCCAACCCCCTGCGTAATATCGATTATGACCCGGAATTATTCCAGTATCTTCAGCCGGAGAAAATCGCCCCCTTGTTGTCGGTGGCCATCGGTCTGGCAATGCGGAAAGCGAGGTAATGTAATATGATAGAAATAAATCTACTTCCCAAGAATTACCTCAAGGGTTCAAAAATAAGTCTGGGCAAAACAGGTGTCTATGCCATCGCGGCTTCGGTGGGCGTGGTGGTCATGCTGGTCGGGATAACCTTTTATCAAATGTATCAGCTCGGAAACCTGGAACAAAATATAAGGAAAGCCCAGCAACGCGCTTCCGTCCTGCAACAGGATATCCGCTTGGTCGACGCCCTGATCGAAGTAAAGGGGAAAATTACCCAGCGAATGCAGGCCGTGGAAAACCTCGACCGGCACCGGACCGTCTGGGTACGCATTCTCGAAAACCTGGCGATGAATATTCCTGAATTTGTATGGATTGGTAATTTTAAGGAAAAGGTGGATGTTCCAACCAGCCCCGATCAGAAGGGTAACGTGGCCAGTACGCCGCAACCGGCTGTTAGCAGCGTCCTGGTAAGAAAAGTCGAGCTTGAAGGGTATGCCTTTACATTGAACGCCCTGGCGGCTTTTATGATTAAAATGATGCGCTCTGATTATTTTGATGAAGTAGAGCTGCTTTCCAGCAACGAAACTAAATTCGGAGAAAAAGAAAAAGCCTATAATTTCGTTCTGTCGTGCAACCTGCATTACCTGTCCGACGATGAGTTGCAGAATTTGATTGCCGATACGGAAGAAGAGACTGCACCCTCAGACTCTAAAACCAGTCACAAGACTTTAAATTAGGAGTAAGGGTAAATGGACTTCAAAGATGCGAAAAATCAGAAAATAATAATTGCCGTCGTGGCCTTCTTGATTGTGGTCTATTTCTGGTATTCACGGGTTTATTCCCGCTATGACAGTCAGATATCTCTGAAAAGCCAGGAATTTGAAACTATTACCACTAATTTAAAGAATGTCGAGATGAAGGCTAAGTCGCTCGATGCCCTGAAGCTGGAGTACACAGAGTTGGTAGGGCGGTATCATGAAATCGAAGCCCTGCTTCCCGAAGTAAAGCAGATCCCCTCCTTCCTGGTTCAATTGCATACGGCTTCTTCCCTGACCGGCTCGAAAATCACCCGGATTCAACCGCTCCCTATTACTTCCCAGGAATTCTATAATATGGCGTCGTTCGAGATTGTTATGACCGGCACTTATCACGGGTTCGGCAATTTCGTCAGTTATGTGGCCAACTTTCCTTTTATCGCCAACATTTCCAAAATGGAAATTAAAGCCAACGACATAGCCATATCGAAGACGGAAGCGGAGCATGACAAAAACGTCAAGGAAGTCGGTAAAAAGAGGGAAACCATAACCGCCTCCTTCATCCTGTCAACATATTTTGTCAAAGAAGAAGAACGCCTTAAAGAGATTGTGCTATAGGAGATGGGTGGAAAAATGAAAAAAATAATATATATATCGATATTCGTTCTCCTCGGTATCTCGTCGGTTTTTGCCGCCCGGGTTACGAACGTTGAGCTGAGTTATCTCGACGGGAATACGGTGGCCAGGATCTATGTCGATGGCAAGATTCGTTTTGTCCATCAGACGGAAGAACCCAAAGACGGTAAACCTTTCCGGGTTATTGTTGATATTCTGGCGGCTACCCATGCCCTGGGTCAGAAAAACTTCACGGCTCTGCCCGATTGCCTGGTGGAAAGTATTCGTTCGAGTCAGTACAGTGTCACCCCGGAAGAGATCGTCCGGGTGGTGTTCGACCTGAAAGAAAGTTCCATTTACAGGATTGAAGCCGATAACAGTGCGGTTACGGTTTATTTCCAGGATAAAAAGACCGCTTCTTTTATGACCTGGTCAACGGTTAAATATCTGATGAATCCACAGCAGGAAAAACCGAAACCGGCTCCGGTCACGGTAGCTCAGAGTTTGCCGTCGGATGGAAAAAAGGCTGAAGTCAAGCCGGTCTCCCAGGAGCCGGTAGTATCAAAACCGGTGGTAGCCCCGAACCCGGTTCAGGCGGTTTTATCCGGCCCGACCGTACAGCCGGAAACCGGGATACAAAAAGATGTTGCGACCAGCCCGCCGCCGCCACCGGTGGTAAAACCCGTTCCGGCGGAGAAAGAAAAAACAACCCCGCCGTCGAAGGATATCAAACTGGCAGTCAATGATTCTCCGACCGTTGGGCCGACAGTTTCCCAGGATGGTAAACCTGAACAGAAACTCAATACCAAGCCGGAAGCTGCCGAAACTTTGGCACCGGAAAAACCTTCTCCAGGGTCAACCTCATCGGACAAACCGGCGCCTGTGAAAAAGGAAGAGAAGGTAGAGAAAAAGGAAGCTCCTCAATCGGAGGGAAAACCCCAGCTGGAAGAAAATAAAAGTCAGTCCACCTCGACTTCGCGATTTCGCCGCAGCCCGACCCGACCCACTAAAATCAAAGGGACTCTGGTGGCGGAGTTCCCGCAGCGGCTGGTGGTGAAATACAAGGCCAATGCCTATCGCGACCCATTTGAGACGCTCATAAATGAAAGCCGTACTTACGACAGCCCTATCCAGCAGCGCCTGGCCAACGTGGAAGGTTTGAAGCTGGTGGGGGTCATTGAGGCCGGCGCTGGAAACCGCGCTCTTTTTGAAGATAACGAAGGTTACAGTTATATTCTCCAGTCCGGGGATAAGGT
>JAQUSF010000115.1 GCA_028715215.1 Candidatus Zixiibacteriota bacterium | reverse complement strand
TGACCACGAGGGTCAAATCCTGCAGACCATGAAGGTTATTATCCAGAGTGTCAATACCATCTGCCTGGTTATGAAGGAACTTAAAAACCTCTCTGCGTATGAAACGACGATTTATCACGAAGAAAATTACATCATCGATATCGAGAATAAAATAAAGCAGCAACTCAAGGAACTGGAAACTTCTTTCAAGGCTGAATAAAACCGGCTGAATTCTCCATAAACAAGAGCAAGGTTTTTCGAGGCGGGGTCTTTACTTGGTTTCTTTGATGATGATATCGGTCCGGTTGCCGAAAAGGGACAGGGAATCTTTACCGCGACCCAGGATGAGTTCGCCTGACTGCATATTCCCCAGGTCAATCAGCTTGAGGGGATAGGTACTTTTTATCTGGCCGTCTTTAGCCTGGGCTTTCAGGAAGATGTCCGTTTCCTTATAGAGAGCGATATTCATGGTACCAGATATAGCGGATATGGATGAAGAACCCTTGATGGGATTGTCGATTACCACAGAAATATCGCCGTTTTCGTTGATGATGTGAAAGGGTCCGTTTAAATACCGGGCATCGATTTTTCCGTACTTATTCTCCACCGTGAGACTTCCCTCGATATCAACCGCGGAAACAAGAGAATAAGTGTTTCCCAGGGTTACCGTGCCTTTGATGATATTGGTCTCGATTGGGCTGTAGTTATTGTAGGCTTTCAAGTTGCCGTATAAATTGTCTACTTTAACCAGTCCGTAGCTGTTGTCGATATTAATATCACCCTTGTGATTCTGAACTTCCGTCTGGCCGGAATTTTTAATCCTTGCTTCGCCGGAAGAATTGAGGATGGATACCAGGGCATAGGCATTGGCGATTTCCATTTTCCCGTTGCAGTCATATATCATAATCGGGTTGTAGGAATTGGTGACAGTTAGAGATCCGTTGATGTTTCGCAGTTCCACGGTATTCATGGTATTGGTCACATTTACTTCGCCCTTGATGTCATTCAGCTTTATTTCGGCATAACTGGCGTCAAGAACCAGGCCGTTGAGAAGGTTGGACGCTTTTACCGGTCCGAAAGAACTCTTGCAGATGACATGGTTGCGGGAAGGCAGGTTTATCGACAGCTGACTGTTCAGGATTTTCGTATGCGGGTCTGTCAGTTTGGGGAAAGAAACATTGACGAAATAACCGTTTTTATCTTCGCGGATATCCAGGGAAGAGGCTTCGGTGAAGCTTTTTTCCCGGGTTCGGGAGTCGGCCGCGACCTCCAGATTGAGAACAGCTTCAAGGCGTTTGTTGTTGTTGCCCAGGATAATAATTCCTCCCAAAGGATTATTAATATTAATGGGCAAATTGGGGAATGATACGGTCTGTTGAGCAGTATAGACTTTGGCCAGACCGCTTTCTCGAGAAGTGCCGTCAAGATCGATTATGGTCTTTACCCGCGATCGCCCTTCATCCGGAATTACCGGAAGGAGCGGAATTTCGGGGATATCAGGTATGGCCGGGATGGGGAGGATTTCTATTATATCGAAATCTTCCATTCCTTCCAGTTGTTCTTCAAGTTCGGCCAGCTGTTTTTCCAGTTCGGTAAGTTGATGACCTTTAATGAAATTTTGCGTAAATTTTAAGATAGCTTCCTTGAGATAGTTGGCAAAATCTTCATCCTTGAGTTTTTGAACGAAGCGACTGGTGATGTTTTTATCTATGAGATTGTTTAATATGGAAAGTTCCCGCTGGAGACTGCGGGTGATGCGATAACAGTCACGGGCATTGGTTTCGTCCGATTCCCTGAAATCCCTCTGGAGGTTTCTCAGGTTATCCGTGTAGTCTTCAATATCGCTTTTGAGCATCTTGATGTCTTCGGCATATAAACCGCTGGCCAGACCTTTTTCGAAAATTTCAAAATCAATGGCGTTATCACAGGGATTGGTTTTATCGATATCGGAAAGATAATCTTTAAAGTCTTCAATCGTCTCTTTCAACTGTCCAAGAATGTCGAGGTATTCATCGGCAAGGTCCTGTTCATCCTCATCGAGATCGAGTATGATTATACCCGGCTCGACATCAATTTTATCCTTTTTGATAGTCTGGGCATGACTGGTTACCGACATAGAGGCAGCCAGGATGAAAAAAAGAAAGACCAATCCGATATATTTTAATGAATTCTTTCTCATTCCGGCACCTTCAGATTTAACACATTCTCAATCACTTAGCAACCCTTTTAATATTTCGATTTTCCAAATTTGAAAACCGAATGTCCAAAGCATAATAAGCCTACTTCTAATACGTCTAAAAATAAACAAGAGTTTCAGTCTATAGCTATCCAAAATCAACAGGTTTGTCAATTATTGACTATTTAATTATTATGAAAATTTGTGAAAAGGCTTGCAGAGAATTTTAATCTAGCTCACAAACGTTTCTACCCCTTAAAACAAAAAATTTAATATCCGGATGTAAGTCATATTATATCAATTGCTTGGAAGGGGACAGTTTTCCCTTGCGATTTTATTTTCTTTATATATATTTTATTACAGGAGGGCACTTAATTTGCAATATCTATAAAGAAATCTTATAGGTTTGAGCGTTATGTTTTTTTTAAGATTTACCTTTTTTATCGTTCTGTGCTGGTTCTGGATTAAACCGGTTATGGGTATGGAGCGGGCTTATGAGCATGCCTCCCGGATGGCCGGTCTTGATTTATCCTGCAGAAATTCCGTTTCAACATTGAAAAATCCTGTTTCTTTCAAGGCTTCGGTAGAACAAGAAGTTATAATATCGGAATCGGTTGCGCCGGCACGTTTTAACCAGGATGATGTCAGCCTTTGCTTTCTGGCCGATAACCGGTGGCTGGCGGTCTGGTCGGATGAACGGTTCGGTTCCAGTAAAATCATCATGCAGCTTATGGATGGCAACGGAAATCCGTCTGGTGTCAATCAGCTGATGGTTGGTTCCGTTAATGGCGCTGACCTGGTTGACCCTAAGATCAAAACAGACACTCTCGGGCGGATATTTTTATTCTATCGTGACCGAACCAGCGGTTTGATATACGGCTGTCGTTACAACTCCGCATTGTCAATAGACCGATCATCCTTTCTGGTAAACGACACCAGCCAGTCATCATTTGCGGGACCTTATGATTTTGATATTTATCCTTCGGGCCGGCTGGTGGTGGTATGGGAAAATTACTCGGTATCCGGCTCGGCGATATATATGCGCATTTATGATTTGTCCGGTAATTCCGTCAAGGGGCCAACCCGGGTCGATGCTGATGGCGGCATGACCATGAAATGGGTGCCGTCGGTGGCTGTCCAGCCGGGCAGCGGTTTCCTGGTGGCCTGGGAGGATTATAGAAACGACCAGGCTGATATCTATGCCCGGTTATTTACAGGCGGCGGTGATGCCATCGGTGGCGATTTTACGCTGGTACCCCCTCCCGCCGGCAGCAGCGATCAGTACCAGCCGCAGGTTGTCTATTCTTCGCTACACAACTATATCATCAGCTGGGTTGACCTTCGCAGTACTCATGAAATTTATATTCAGCAATATAATCCCCAGACCGGTCTGGTTGGTGAAAACCGGTTAATCTCCGTACCGGACAACCAGGTGACAAACTGGGATCCATGTCTGGCGGTAACATCCGGCGGTCGGCTCATGGCGGTGTGGTCATCGTTCGGCAGCCAGAACATGATTACGGGTTTACGTTTTGATAATGCCCTCAATCCAATCGGCGATCCGCGTAGGATTAATAGTTCCATAATCGACCAGCGCTGGCATCCGAATGCGGCCATGGCGCCATCCAACCGGATGGGATTTGCCTGGACGGAGTCCGTCCACAGTAATACCGACATTCATTTCATACTCTATGATTCTCTCTGGACGAAAATTACGTTGGTCGAGAAAAAACTTAATGACGATGCCGTCGGCGCTCCCTCGCTGGAGCCGATGGTGATTTCTTTGACCAACTGGTATAACCTGCTGGTTTTTACGGACCGCCGCCATGACTTAGGGGACATTTATTTACAGGTGGTTACCAACAGCGGAGATAGAATCGGGTATAACCGGAAGGTAAATCAGGATATCGGATATAATCTTCAATCCGAACCGTTTGCCACCGCGACTTCGACCGGTGCTCTGATAGTCTGGGTCGATGGACGCGCACTTAACGGGCTTTCGGGACAGCGAATTTACGGCCGTTTTTGTACTCCTTACGGTATTATGAACAGCGATGAGTTTTTAATTTCCGATTCTTTCAGAATTGAGGTGAAAACTAATCCGGCCGTGGCCGTTAACAGTACCGGAAGATGTCTGGTGACCTGGCTGGATAAACGTACCGGCTCGTCCCAGGTTTTCGGGAGGTGGTTGACTTCAACGGGACAACCCGAAGACGCCGAATTTCAGATTAGCTCCGAAGCGGCTGACCTTGACAACGGCGATGTTAATGTGTCTGTTGACGCCCAGGACCGGTTCTATGTTACCTGGGTGGATTATGGTCTCAATCCGGTGGCCGTAAAGGTAAAATGCTTTAACGGGGATAAAACTCTCGAGGGTACTTTCAGCTGGGTTTCACCGGTAGCCGGGGTCGAACTCGCCGAGGTGGCGGTGGACGTTGCTTCCGACGGTGATATTTACCTGCTCTGGACCGGTTTTGAGGGGAGCCGTTATCGCATGTATCTGACGGTTCTTAACAACAGCGGCGTTGTCATAAAGGCGCCGGTAAGGGTTGATGATAATGAGTTGGCTGACCCTGTCGAACCAGCCCTGGCAGTCGACGAAAATGATTATGTCACGGCGACCTGGACCGACCATCGGACAGGCGCCAAACTGATCTATTTCCAGCTTTATAATAATACCATAGTGCCCCTGGGCAGCAATCAGCCGGTATCATCGGTATTTCCGGAATTCATGCAGTCACCTTCGGTTGACGCTGCCTGTGGCCGGGCCTGGTTTGCCTGGGCCGACCCCCGGGAAAACGGCCTGACGGTTTATGCTGGTAATTATCTTTACCTGGCCACCGCTGTCGATGATGATGAACCACAGTTGCCCGAAACCTTTTTTCTGGCCCAGAATTACCCCAATCCCTTCAATCCCACGACCGTTATAACCTTCTCCCTGCCGGCGCCAACAGCTGTGACTCTTACGGTTTATAATCTGCTCGGGCAGACGGTCAAAATCCTGGCCGACGGTTACTATGGCGCCGGTGAACACCGGGTGGTCTGGGACGGTACCAATGAGGTCAATACCCGGGTTGCCAGTGGGGTTTACTTTTATCGGCTGGCCGGCGGCCATTATTCCCAGGAACGAAAAATGATTCTTTTAAAATAAACTTTTTGCAGCAGCAAAGAGCCAATGAGAAAAAGCCAGCGTGCCGCAAGGTGTGCTGGTTTTTATTTTGGCCCGTTTATCTATTGCGGGATGAAAATGGCGCTGAAGTCCTGGAAAAAATGAGCAATTATACAGGGCCAGAGGCGCCGGGTTTTGATAAATAATAAAGAAAACATAAGACCGTAAACGCTGATGAGGATAAAACCGGGTAAGCCCTGGTAGCTATGGCATACCCCGAATATAAGAACCGATACGACCGTGGGAATAAGCCAGCTTTTAAACTTTCCCAAAAGACGCAACCGGGTCATCAGGTAACCACGAAAGGCGATTTCCTCGCAAAACCCGGCAGTGAAAGAAACCAGCACCCAGAGCAGGCGGCCGGTGTTTTCGGTAGGAATTAAAAAGGCTATTTCACCCGGCATTGGCAGACCGATTTGGGCCAGTACCCAGGCCAGACCGGAGAGAATAAGATTGGAAACCAGAAGAAAACTGAAAGCCCAGGCAAAATCGACATAACGTATCCTTACCAGCCCCAACCCGGCCAGACCAGTATTTTCAACGTAGGCACCTGCGAAATTAACCAGAAAGATGACCCATTGTAAAAGGATGGTGGAGATTAAGAGAAAGGCCAGGGCCTGCTGGTTTATATTTTTGAGCATGTTTGAAGTATCGCCGACGCCTATCAGGGACAAGCCGGGATAAATGAGAAGAAGTATTACCAGATTAAAATAAGTAAAAAAACCGGCTTTAAAATTTTGATTATTGAAATCCGTTTGAAAAAGAATAAAGGCGTTGCTTGAACCCACCGGACTGAAAGTCTCATATGCGGGGATGCGTTCGAATTCATGATTATCCAATGTGACACTCACCGGGAGACAGTATTACAGGTGGCTTTTTCCCGGCTCTCTTTTACGGGTAAAAGCGCCAAAGATTAAAGCCAGACCAATAATAATAATAAATAACGGCCAGGTTTTGTCAAAATCCGGAATAAGATCCATGGACCATAATTGTAAATAAATACCCAGCGCAAGCAATATAAAACCGCTGATTACAGGTCGGCGACGGCTGATATTCTTTTTATCTTCTTTCATATTCATCCACTTAAATCATTAATCGGCTTGAAAGCCTATTTTATTACTTATAGATAATATATGTAAAAAAACGGTAAAAGTTTAGAAAAACTTATCCGGGGAGTAACTTTCCGGAACCACTGGTGATTCACGTGATACCCACCCCTCTGGGTACCGCTTGTGTGATGTGACCATCATGTCATCGACAAACCATCTAATTGGCGGCATCTTTATCCTGCCATAATTAAAACGGAATATAAAATATTAACCTGTAGTGAATAAGGAGGGATGATGGGCCGAAACCGGATAGTTTATAGGAACTGGATTGTGGAACTGGGCACTGACCCCGCAGAAATGAGAAATATAAAAAACCGGTATTTCCGGCTGAAGGAAGGATTAACGGTTGAAGACGGGAGAATCAATGAAGTTTCGGAAGAGGCGATGTCGTATCCTGATGACGAGGGATGCCAGGAGGCCCTGAGACGACAGATTTATATCAGGGAACAAGTGTCCGCGGCGCTTCGGCGTCTGAGTGAAGACGAAAAGGAGTTTATCGAGCGATTTTATTATATCGGGCAGAGCTACCGTCAGATTTCCGAGAAATCCGGCCGGGCTGTTTATAAACTGGAAGCTTTGCATAAAAGAGCCATTAAGAAGCTTAAAAAGGAACTGTCACCCTTGGTGGCGGAATTATATGACATGACCTTTATACCCGCCGCGGAAATAAATTTTAAAACCTGTCCGCTGTGCCGGTCTCCGCACCGAGCTGAAATTGACAGGTTAATCCATAGCCGGGACCCGAAAGGTACCTGGCAACCCGTTATAAGAACCTTAGAAGAGAAATACGGTTTGAGGATTAAGACCCCGCAGGTTTTAATCGGCCATGAAAAATATCATTGAACGCTGAATAAAAGGAGAAGAAAATGAAAGAAAACCAATCTCAGGAAAAATTAAGGGGCGAGCATTGCCTGAATATTTTCGTGTCCTACGAGCTGAAAAACCGGCTCAAGGAATTAGCCCGGAAATATGACCGAACCACGGCGGATATTGTCCGGGCGGTACTACGAATCGGGATTCCCATGATGGAGGGTCTATCGCAGGCAGAGGAAGTCATGGTTAAAGAATATGTGGAACTCTTTCGCAAACTGCGCCAGGTCAAAGCTCTTAAGGAAATTTGACCTTAATTTTAGCAGGGCAAAGATTAAAAAAAACCGCCTTCTCCTTAGAAGACGGTTAAAACTCTTTTCCTGGTAAGGTTAAGGACAATCCGGCAAAGGAGTATGGCTCAGATAGAGATAGTCGATCAGGCGAGTGATGTCGGAGATATCCGGGTCCGGTCCGCCACTGGCGTTAACATCGGCTTCTTCCGGGCAGCACAGGGGGGTATGGCTGATATAGAGATAATCAATCAGGCGGGTAATATCGGATATGTCCGGCTCGTCAATCATGGAGCAATCGGCATTTCCGGTGGTTCCCACACAACAGGTCTCACAGGCGTCGCCAATACCATTGCTGTCGGCGTCGAGCTGATCCGGGTTATAAAAGAACGGGCAGTTGTCGATGTCGCCGCAGATACCGTCGTTATCAATATCATTGTAGAAGTCGTTTATGCAGATATCGCAGGAATCCCCCAGGCCATCACTGTCGGTATCCGCCTGGTCGTTATTGAATACTTCCGGGCAGTTGTCGCAGGAATCACCGTAATTATCACCGTCGATATTGGCTTGCAGGGGGTCATAGTCGTAAGGACAGATGTCGATATCACCGCAGATGCCGTCACCATCGATATCGTTCTGGGGGTCATAGGGACAAATATCGCAGGAATCACCGATACCGTCGGTATCGCTGTCTTCCTGCTCGGGGTTATATATATAAGGGCAATTATCGGTATTACAGGTGTTAGCGGCAAAACCCGGGTTACCGAAACCGTCACCGTCCGTATCGGTGCAGGTATCGCAGGCATCCCCCACCAAGTCGCCGTCGGTATCGGTTTGGCCGGGATTGTACACCTCGGGGCAGTTGTCCTCACTTTCACAAATATCGTCCTGGTCATCGTCAATACAGTCATCGAAAATTTTTGTAATGAAAACGTCCTTGACACCGGTCAGGGTGTCATAAAGCGGGTTAGCCATGGGGAAATCGGTTGACGAGGTCGAACCTGCCAGGTAGATGTGACCATTCAGGTCAACCTCAAGGCAATTGGCGGCGTCGCCGGCATTACCTCCCAGGTAAGAGCTGAAAAACAACAGGCTGGCCGTAGCATTGAATTTGGTAATGAAAGCATCACTGGCAGCCTGATAGGTTTGAATTTCTCTTTTAAGAGGGAAGTTGGTTGATTCCGTGCTCCCGGATACATATACCCGGCCGGCAGCGTCAAAGGCAATTCCCTGACTGTAATCGTTCTGATTGCCGCCCAGAAAAGTGCTGTATATAAGAAATACTCCCGAAGAATCGACTTTGGTCACGAAAGCATCCGCCAGGGCGGCTTTAGTATTTTGAAAAGCATTTTTCTTGGGAAAATCTAAGGAAAAAGTGTAACCGGTCAGATATGCATAGCCGTCGGCATCGACTTTCATATCAATAGCCCAATCATCGTCAAGACCGCCGAGATAGGTACTGTAAATCAGGGAAGTTCCGGAGTTGCTTATGCGGGTTAAAAAGGCATCATATAAACCGCTGCGTTCATCCTGAATAGCCCGGTGGCTGGGGAAATTATCCGAATTAGTTGTGCCCAGGATTAAAATATTGCCGGCTCCGTCAAGACCGAGAGCTTTCCCGAAGTCGCCTTTGTCGCCTCCCAGATAAGTGCTGAATAGTAGAACACTGCCGTCACTGCTAATTTTCGATACGAAGGCGTCCCGCTGAAGCTTGTTGGTATAAAGGGGTGAGGCTACCGGGAAATTATCCGAATCGGTTCCGCCGGTGACATAAATATTCCGTTCGTCGTCAATAACGATATCCTCGCCGCCGTCGTATCCGTTGCCGCCCAGATAGGTGCTGTAAAGAATAGAGTCCCCGGCAGGGTTGAGTTTTATGATGAAAAGGTCACCGTTGCCGCCGGGGGTTTCTTGAAGAGCGCTCACGACCGGAAAATCGGTTGAATAAGTTGTCCCGGTAAGATAACAGTAGCTGTCCTCATCGACTGTCAGGGCGAGTCCGAAATCGGAACCGTTACCGCCAAGATAAGTACTGAAAAAAAGCGAATCACCGCTTGTTTTAAGTTTGGTGACAAAGATATCGGAAGTACCGGTAAGAGTATCGATAAGAGGTGCTTCCACGGGGAAATCAACCGAATAAGTCATTCCGGTAACATAGATATTACTGTCCTTATCAACCGTAATGTCAAATCCCCAGTCCTCGATACTGCCTCCCAGGTAAGTACTGAAAACATAGACCGGGTCGATAACCAGCGGTAATGATTTGTCATAAGCCGCACCCGGAGAAAAGCCGAAAGTGGTATTATCAATCAGGCGGTAGTTACCCACGATGACTTTTCGGCGTCCCTTTTCTAACTGGTAGAGAACCGGTTTTTGCTCCACTATGGTACCCCAGGCGGTTTCAATAAGAAGCTTTCCGAACTCGTCAAGGGATAGTCCCTTGACACCGTTATAATTGATTTTAATCCGTTCC
>JAQUSF010000114.1 GCA_028715215.1 Candidatus Zixiibacteriota bacterium | reverse complement strand
AATCGTTCCGAGATTGCCGTTCGGGTGATGAATGCCTGCCGGGTGCTGGGTATACCCTCGGTGGCGGTGTACTCAACTGCCGATGCCGACAGTAAACATCGCTGGTATGCCGACGAGGCGGTCTTTATCGGTCCGCCGCCCCCGCGTGAATCCTATCTGGATATCGATAAAATTATCGATGCCGCGAAAAGTACCGGTTGTGACGCCATTCATCCCGGTTATGGTTTTCTGGCGGAAAATCCCCTTCTGCCGCAGCGCTGTCTCGAGGAGAAGCTTACTTTTATAGGTCCCGCCCCGGAAGCCATGAGACTTCTGGGCAATAAAATCGAGTCCCGTATAAAAATGGCTGAGGCCGGAGTACCGCTTATTCCCGGCATGAAATCCAGCGGGGATGATTTCAACGAGGTTGTCAGAGCTGCGGAACAGGCCGGCTATCCGGTAATGATTAAAGCCGCCGCCGGTGGGGGTGGAAAAGGTATGCGCATCGTCCGCGAGGCGGGTGAGTTGAAGGTCGCTTATGAAGCCGCCCGGCGTGAAGCCAAAAATGCTTTCAATGATGATACGGTCTATCTTGAAAAATATATCGCCAGTCCCCGGCATATTGAGTTCCAGGTCCTGGGTGACGCCCACGGAAACTACGTTCACGTTTTCGAACGCGAGTGTTCCATTCAGCGGCGACACCAGAAAATTATCGAGGAAACACCGTCGGTGGCTATCGATGACACCAAGCGGGCGGCGATGGGGGCGGATGCCATTAGAGTCGCCAGGGCGGCTAATTACACCAATGCCGGCACCGTGGAGTTTCTCTATGACGAAAAAGGCAATTATTACTTCCTTGAAATGAATACCCGTATCCAGGTAGAACATCCGGTTACGGAGATGGTCACGGGAACGGATCTGGTGGTGGAACAAATCCGCATCGCTGCCGGGTTACCGCTCAGTGAGGCTTTGAAAAACCTTACCCAGCGCGGCCATGCTATCGAATGCCGTATTTACGCTGAGGATGGAGAAAATAATTTCATGCCTTCGTCCGGGAAGATCCTTCATTATTCCGAACCGACCGGCCCGGGTATCCGGGTTGATTCCGGAATTGCCGCCGGGATGACTATCAGCATCGACTATGACCCCATAATGGCCAAACTGATAGCCCATGCCCCGACCCGTGAGATGGCGATTATGAAAATGATAGATGCCCTGCATAATTACAAGATACTGGGCGTTAAAACGTCGAAAAGGTTCATGGTGGACGTTCTGAACCATCCGGAATTTATCGCCGGGAGAACGTTCACTAATTTCATCGAGAAGAACCTGGCAGGCCGTGAGGTGGACTTGAGCGGTTACAAAGACCTGGCGGCGTCATTGGCTTCATTGGCATCATTGACGCTGACTGCGAATGGTTTCACCGGAAGCGACGTGAAAAGTAAAATACCCTCTCCCTGGGAAACAATCGGCAGCTGGCAGATAGGAGATTCGATCCATGAATAAGCAGGACTTTATTATAGGCGAGGAAGTGGTCGCAACGACAGTGGAGAAAAACGGCCGGAATTATAAAGTCCGGGCGGGGGAGAAAGAGTTCGTCCTGCAACCGATAGGGTTTAATCAGTATGCGCTATATCTTGATGGCCAAAAGAGGGTGGTGGCGGCGGTTAAGAATAAAGACGTTTATTATATTGATATTGATTCGGTGCTTTTAGAAGTTCGTGAACCGTCGGCAGAAGGTTTTGCCGGAGGCGCCGGAGACCATGCTGCCGTAAAGGATAAAATCTTCGCTCCCATGCCCGGTAAGATTGTAAAAATAATGGTTCAGGTAGGGGATAAGGTTGAAGTTAAACAGCCGATGGTTATCGTGGAAGCCATGAAGATGGAAAACCAGGTAAATGCCAAAGCGAAAGGAAAAGTAAAGGCGGTTAATTTTACCGTCGGCGACCAGGTGGATACCGAACGCCCGATAATTGAGCTGGAACTGGAAGAATAAAATCCTTTTTTTTGAAAACCGGAGCGCCGTCTCCGGTTTTTTTATGGCTTAAAACTTAATCCCCATCGAGAATGGCAGGTAAGTGATATTCTTGATATAGGCGCCGAAAATGTACGTGAATCTTCCCTCGACGAAAAAGCGAAGACCCGTATTCGAACCAAACTCGTAACCAAAGCCGGGGGAGAGATAGGGATTATGTTCGATTATCTCGGGTATGTTCTTTTTTGCCAGCACCATGGAACCAAGGCGAAGTTCGTAGGTTTGTTCTTCTATCCGGGTATATGCATAACCACCGCTGATGGTAACATAAAAGCCATTCATGCCGGTTGGGTAAAGATGCAGCCGGGTTTCCAGACCGGCTAAGATAAAATTCAGGTCGCTGTAATTATCTTTGTCGGTGGGAAAGAAATATACCTGGCCGATGGCAATCAACTCCAGTTCCGGGGAGGACACCGGTGCCGGTTTGATTCCGAAGCCGGCCTTACCCATAAAGCCAAAGGGAGCGCGATGGCTCAAATCGCCCACAGAAGTTGCAACTCCGGGGCTAAGGTAGAAATTATAATTCTTTCCGGTTATTACACCGGGATAGATTATAATAACTGCTATCAGGACTGTAGTTACAAGCCGGCGCATAAAAAAAATCACTCAGGTATTTTTTCCTTATATCCTATGTAAATATAATATACGTATTTGGAGAAGATATTCAATAAAAAAGCCGGAGATTGACTCCGGCTCGTTTTTAGCATAAAATTCAATTAAAAGAACTTAATACCAAGAGTGACAGGGATGAATACATAAGCGTCACCCTCGGTTTTCACGTTGACATAGCGTCCCTGGATAAAAAAGCTAAGGGCCGGGCTCATTTTGAATTCGCCACCACCGCCGACGTTGAAATATAGTTTATTCTGGTCTTCGGGGATGTATTCATTCATTGATGTTACCAGTGACGTATTACTTCCGGAAAATTCGCTGAATTTGATATTGGCAATACCGGCGCCGCCGAAAATAAACGGTTTAACCGGGAAAGCGGGAACATTAAGGCTGAAACGCCCGTCAGCACCGAACATCAAAAGCTTGTTCTCGCCGCCGTCAATACCGGACTCACTTTCAAAGTCATAGGCAAATTGATGGTATTCCGCTTTGCCGACCAGCTGAAAATTAGGGGCAAACTTATAGCCGGCGCCGATAGAACCATGGTAACCGGTCTTATAGGTTTCCTTGAAACCGTCCGGGGAAGTCGGCACCGAAACCGCACCGCCCACATATAAACTGAAAGGCTGAACGCCCTGGGCTTTACAGGCTACTGCAAAAGCCATTAGAACAAACAGAATCAGAATACACTTCTTCATGTTTTCCTCCAAATTAGGGTTGGGTTTTCTTCTCTGTCATATTTCGTCTTTTTTTTCCAAGCCTTTAGTTGGGAAAGACGGTTTTTAAAATAGAATACTGATTTTATCGTGATTTAAGGGGAGAGAATATCGAATAATGAGAAATAAAAAAACCCCAATCCGTGATACCGGTTGGGGTTATTAACTTTTATAAAATTACTAAAAAGAATATCCCAAAAGAAAGTACATATTGTTGTTTTTCAAATCCAGACTTTCATTATTTTCATCGACGAAATTCCATCCGTTCTCGATTTCTTTGGCAATCGAGGTAAAGCCCATAGAATAACGGATATCAAGAGTAAAAGTACCGTAATTGGTGACATAATCCATCCCGGCGCCGAAAATAAAACCAAAATCGGAACGGCGAATGTTCTTGATATCGTCTTCATAATCACCCTTGACGGCATCATCAAGAAGAAAAGCATACGAGGCGCTGTCGATTACAACCCGGACTTTGTTTTTCAAGCTGTAATAGGGACCCAGAAACAAGTTGGGTCTGATTTTTCCTTCGTTATGGATGGCATACTTGAACAGCAGGGGAATTTCTATATATTTCATTTTCAATTTTGAATCGATATCTTCCACTTTGACTTTTTTGTATGAGTAAAGCAGTTCCGGCTGAAAAAGGAATTTATCGGTGATATTGAAGGTTAAAAAGAAACCGGCGGTGTAACCCATGTCAAATTTCCAGCTATAGTTGTAGGTATCGGTATTGCTGGAGATGATGAAATCATCCCCGCTAAGTTTGCTGAAATTCGGGCCGATCTTGAACCCTTTACCGCTAAGGTTGATGGCAGAGGCGCTGATTGAAAACAGTAAGAACACTCCCAAAACCAAAATTGTTTTTTTCATGATTTCTTCCTCAAACTTATATCTTACAGCTTTTTTCCTTACTAAAAAGTAATTTTAAACGTTTAATATGCAAAACTGACCCGCCCCTTGTCAAATGATTTATTTATGGCGAATAATGCCCTGTTTATGTTCTCAATATTTATGATTTATGGGCTATTAGTGTCTCAAAGACATAAAAAAACCCGCCTTAAAGGCGGGTTTTTCAAGAAATAAAATTCTATTAGAAGCTGTAGCCAACCATGAAGGAGATATTGGCATTCTTGATATTAGGAGCATCACCTTCTTCAGGGTCATATATCTTACCCAGGCCCATGGTATAACGAGCATCAAAGGTAATACCGCCGCCATTTTGCATCATGTACATGAAACCGGCACCAAAAGCAATACCGAAGTCGATACTCTTCATGTCATCTTTAATATCAACATCTTCTACTATCTTTTCTTCATCTTCGTCGTAGACATCAGCCTTGGCGCTCATTAAAAGGCCTAACGCCGGACCGGCGAAGATAGAGGGTTTAATATTACCTTCCATTTTGGGTTTGAACTTTAAAAGAACGGGTACTTCGATATAGGTGAGTTTTACTTTCTCGTCGCCTTCTTCAGCTTTAGTACCTTTCATCATGAAAAGAGCTTCCGGCTGGATAGCGAATTGAGAGTTGAAAGTATATTCAATAAAAGCACCACCGCCGAAAGTAAGCATCATTTTGTTTTCCTCAATATCGCTACCCGTCAGATTAGCCAGGTTTATCCCGGCTTTAATGCCTTTACCGGTCAAACCTTTGACAGGTTCCTGAGCGAAGCCGCTAAGAGCGAAGATTAGCATTACGCCCAGCACGAGTAATAACTTCTTCATAAAGACTCCTTGTTGTTTTTAAATATTATTTTAATTTAAATTTCGCTTTCAAAAAAATATGCCGTTTTCTTATTTATTTACGGCTTGCTTTGAACCTTCGGGCTCTACCACCTCCTTTCCTGTATCAAAGCTATATTTCTATAATTTCAGTGAAAATACTTTTTATAGGAATATATAGTCAAGTAAAAAAATAAAAAAATAAGCCCCGTATAAAAAATAAAGCGGGGCTTTTTTGGGGAAAGTGATTTTTTTTAGTAAATGAAGGCCGTAATACCCACGCCAATATTCAGAGTGTTGCCGTCGGCTGATTCATCAGAGCCTTCCGGTTTGAATTTATCAAAGGAATACCGGGCACTGAAATTGGCACCGACATAATTGGAAAGCATGAAAATCATACCACCCTGAAAACCGAAAGTAGTGGTGGTGAATTCCATCTCATCCCCTTCTTCCTCTTCCTCCTCTTCCTCCTCGGCTTCAAGCTTGGAAGAAGTGTAGATAAAGAAGCCTTTTATATACGGATAAACAGCTCCCTTGGCGTCGATACGGGTTTTATCCATGTTGAAATAGTAGCCCACCGACGGGCCAATCCCGAAACTGGAACCGCTCATATCGCCGTAAGAAACCTTGAGGAATTCAATATCCGCCCCTATTAGTAAATTGGGGGAAATAAAATAACCGACAGTAGGAACGATATTAATGATAGTTGCGGATTCATCGCCCAACATGTCATCACTGCTGATCGAAGAAAATGAGGCGTTGCCTTCTAAAATAAGGCTGCCTTTGTCGGTCGGACCGTCGGCCGCTGTTATACTTGCGGCAAACAGGAAAACCACGGCGATAATAAGTAATCTTTTCATTACTCCTCCTATGAAAATGAAATTAGTTAATATTTTTTTGTTTCCTAATTTATTTTTATCATCCATAAAAGGAAATTAAAATTAACATGGCAACAAAAAAAAGATATTTTGATGAATTTTGATTCACTGCTTGCCTGATGATTTTTGACAAATGAAATATTTACATATAATAATTTCTATTATGACCTGATTCCATGAGTTGCTGGTATTAAAAAAAATTATCCAGCCGAAAATACTTCGGGGTCGGCATGACCAATGTAAAGATTTCTGACGTTACGATAAAAGGTGATGGTAAGACTGTAACATTGCCTTTTGGTGATTATAGCGAAACAAAATTGTCTATGGGAGCCGGGTTCGGTTTTGATTATATGTTTTCACCGAAAATTGGTATGTTTTTAGACGGCCGGATTGCGATAATTTTAACTTCGGGTGATTCTTTTATGTATCTGCCTTTTAAAGGCGGTATAAAAGTTGGTTTCGGGGAGTAACCTCGGTTAAAAAAAAATACATATAAAAAGCTGTCCCAAAAGCAGAGTCACACCCGCCCTGCTGGAATCTGTAGATGAGTAACTTGAACTAACGGGACGGCTTTTTTCCATTTTTCAAGTCGAGCCCTAATCTATTTAGGGCTAAATTAGTCTTATTTTCACTTTTTGTATTCATGTGAACCAATTCACTTGATTTCTGCCTGACCTTTTGTTATATAATCAAATCATTTTATGATATTACATTAACTTTTCTGGAGGTAAATATGGCAGAACGACAGGATGCTTATATTGTATCGGCATGCCGGACAGCAATTGGTAATCTTCATGGTGGTCTGGGTTCCCTGACCGCTCCGCAACTTGGTGCCCTGGCGATAAAAGAATCCGTAAAAAGGTCCGGTGTTAATCCTGATGATATTGATGAAGTTATTATGGGGCAAGTGGTTCAGGGTGGTGTCGGGCAGGCTCCAGCCCGCCAGGCGGCCATTCACGGAGGCGTTCCGCCACATGTTGCCTGCATGACCATAAATAAAGTATGTGGTTCCGGTTTGAAAGCCGTAATGCTGGCGGCGCAATCGATTCGTGCCGGTGATCAGAAGGTGGTCGTAGCCGGGGGCATGGAGTCGATGTCGCAAACCCCTTATGTTCTCCGTGGCGCCAAAACCGGCCTTCGGTGGGGCCACAAAACTCTTGATGATATTATGGTGTCCGATGGTCTCTGGGACAGTTTTAATAATTTCCATATGGGCTGTGCGGCGGAGTTTATCGGCCGGGAGGAAAAAATTTCCCGCCAGGAACAGGATGAATACGCCTACAACTCGCATATGAAAGCGGTCAAGGCTCAAAAAGAAGGGAAGTTCAAGAACGAAATTTTCGACGTGGAAATTCCCCAGCGCAAGGGAAACCCGATTATTTTCAATATCGATGAATGTCCCCGGGGGGATGTATCGCTGGAAAAACTGGCTCAGCTCAAACCGGCTTTTGAAAAAGATGGTACCGTCACCGCCGGTAATGCCCCGGGACTTAACGACGGCAGTTCGTGCACCGTGGTGGTTTCGGAAAAATATATGAAGGAAAAAGGCCTCAAACCGCTGGCCAGAATCATTGATTATTCCGTCGCCGGGGTGGAACCCAAAAGACTGTTCTGGTCGCCGATTTTTGCCGTGCAAAAGCTGATGAAAAAGATGAATGTCGATATCAACCACTGGGATTTGATTGAAGCCAATGAAGCCTTTGCGGTACAAGCCCTGGCGGATGGTAAAAATCTGCACTGGGACTGGAACCGGGTAAATGTAAACGGCGGAGCGGTAGCCCTTGGTCATCCTATTGGAGCTTCCGGTGCGCGGGTTCTGACGACTTTGATTTACGCCCTCAAAGACCGTGGTTTGAAAAACGGCATGGCGACTTTGTGCCTTGGCGGTGGTCATGCCGTAGCCTTGGCGATTGAAATTGTCTAATTTTTAAAAAGGAGATAAAAATTATGAAAATAGACGACATTAAAAAAATTGCGATAATCGGTTCCGGCACCATGGGGAACGGCATAGCTCAGGTTTTTGCGCAAACCGGATTTGAAGTGAATTTGATTGATATCAAGCAGGAATTTCTGGAAAAGGCTGTTACCAATATCTCCAAAAGCCTCGATCGCCTGATTAAAAAGGAATTGCTTACCGAAGCTGATAAAAAGACTATTATAGCTCGCATCCATACCTCTACAGACCTTGGCAAAGCCAAAGAAGTTCAACTGGTTATTGAAGCCGTGAATGAAGATTTTGGCATCAAGCAGGATATCTTTCAGAAACTTGAAGAAATATGTCCTGAGGAAGTATTTTTTGCATCAAACACTTCGTCATTGCCGATTACCAAACTGGCTTCGACAACCAAACGCCCGTCCCAGTTTATCGGGATGCATTTTATGAATCCGGTGCCGATGATGAAACTGGTCGAGCTTATTCGTGGTTTTGCTACCAGTAATGAAACCTATATGCTTATTAAAGAACTTAGTGAGAAAATTGGTAAAGTCCCGGTGGAAGTTAATGATTATCCCGGCTTCATTGCCAATCGAATATTGATTCCGATGATAAATGAAGCCATTTATGCTTATATGGAAGGGGTAGGAACCAAAGAAGCCATCGATGAAGTGATGAAACTCGGCTGTGGTCACCCTATGGGACCGTTTGTCCTGGCTGACTTTATCGGTCTGGATGTCTGTCTGGCAATAATGGAAGTTATGCACGAAGGTCTGGGTGATTCCAAGTACCGCCCGTGTCCGTTACTTAAAAAGATGGTCCAGGCAGGCTACCTTGGTCGTAAAACCGGGCGTGGCTTCTATGACTACAGCTCATAAGGAGAAAAAAAATGGACTTTAACCTGTCAGAAGAGGCTCTGGATTTTAAACAGATGGCCCGTGAGTTGGCTGAGAAGCGCATCTATCCCCATGCTTTGGAGTTTGACGAGAAAGGAATAACGCCGCCGGAACTGATTAAAGAATGCGCGGAGCTGGGATATTTCGGTTTTACCGTTCCCGAAGAATACGGGGGACTGGGGATGAACGCTACGGCTTTTATGGGTGTTCTTGAGGAATTGTGTGCGGCCTGTGCGGGTTTCGGCATTATGCTGTCGGTGCATTGTTCACTCACCTGTGAAATCATCAAGCTGTTCGGTTCGGAAGAACTGAAAAAGAAATATCTGCCGTCGATGGCGGCAGGTGAAAAAATCGGCGCTTACTGCATCACCGAACCCAATGCGGGGACTGATATCGCCGCCATCGCCACCACCGCTCTGGACAAAGGCGATTATTACCTTTTAAACGGGACCAAAACATTCGTGACCAATGCCGGCTTTGCCGACGTGCTGATAGTTTTTGCCAAGACTCACCCGGAGGAAGGCCGCAAGGGGATTTCCTGTTTTGTTGTGGAAAAAGCCGGCGATGGGATTATGGTCGGCGCCCCCGAGAAGAAATGCGGTATCAAAGCCTCCGATACCCGGGAAATTAATTTTTCCGATGTTAAGGTGCCCAAAGGGAACCTTCTGGGCAATCTTAAGGATGGTTTCAGGATGGCCGTTACGATTCTCAATTCCGGCCGTATCGGGGTGTCGTTCCAGGCGATCGGTATCGCCCAGGCGGCACTGAATGAAGCCATCAAATATTCCAAGGAACGGGTCCAGTTCGGTCAGCCCATCGCCAATTTCCAGGCGATTCAGTTCAAGATTGCCGAAATGGCTACCCGGCTCGAAGCCGGTCGGCTTCTGGCATATAGAGCCGCACAGTTAAAAGATGAAGGCCAGCCGTGTCATCGCGAATCCTCCATGTCCAAATTATTCTGTTCCCAGATGGCTAATTATGTCTGCAACGAGGCGGTTCAGATTCATGGCGGTTACGGCTATATAAAGGAATATCCAGTCGAGCGCTATTTCCGCGACGCTCGGGTAACGGAACTTTATGAAGGTACCTCGGAAGCCCAGCGGATGGTTATCTCGAGGGATCTGCTGAAGGATTGAACCTTTGTTGGAAAAGAAACATCTTGAATTCAGGGAAAAAATCCGGGCTTTTGCACTGGAACAGATAGCGCCCCTGGCTCAAACGCTCGACAACGAGCAGCGATTTCATAACGAACATATGCAACCGCTGACCGAGATGGGGCTTTTAAGCATGCTTATTCCCGAGGAATACGGCGGTAAGCCGACTGATACTATCTGTTATTCCATAGCGGTCGAGGAAGTTTCACGGGTCTGCGGTTCGACCGGTATTACCCTCGCAGCCCATAATTCGCTGGGAACTTTTC
>JAQUSF010000113.1 GCA_028715215.1 Candidatus Zixiibacteriota bacterium | reverse complement strand
TCGAACCGGGTGCACGCTATGCGGCTTTTCAGTTTATATCCGAAGCCACCCGGGCCATCGAGGATCTTCTTAATCGGGGAAAGTGGCCGCTGATAGTCGGAGGAACGGGTCTTTATATACGGGCATTAACCGAGGGCGTGGTGGAAATAGATAATGACGATATGGTCATTCGCGAAACCCTGGAAAAGGAAATGGAAAAAATTGGACTTGAGAAAATGCATGAAAAACTGAGTAATATCGACCCGCTCGAGGCAGCCAGGGTGCACCCGCAAAATAAGAAAAGAGTAATTCGCGCCCTGGAAATTTTCTACCTCACCGGAAAAACCAAATCGGAACTGCTGGTAACCGGGGCTTATCAGAAAAGCTGCTATAATTTTCAGTATTTCTGTTTGACCCCGGATAGAAAGGTGCTTTATGACATCATAAATGAACGCGTCGATAAAATGCTGGCCGAAGGTTTGGTCGAAGAAGTCATAAGGCTGTTCAATAGAGGCTTAAAAGAAAAAGTGAGAAAAGCGAATGTTATCGGGTATAATGAAATAATTGATTATCTTGAGAGTAAACGAAAGCTTGAAGAAGCCGTATTATTAATAAAACAAAATACCCGTCGTTATGCTAAAAGGCAGATGACCTGGTTTCGCAGGCAGGAGGGTTGTAAATATTTTTCCGACCTGGAAGATATGAAGAAAGCTCTGAAGGACCTGTTAAAAAATAATAATACTTAAACCTTTTAAAAAACTTGACACCGAATTTGGCTATCTGTTATATAACAAGGGGTTAGGTCTTTTATAGGTCAAGCCGGAAAAGGCTTATTCCGATATATAGATTGATATAATTTAAGGAACCTTTGCAACAGGATTTCAAGGATGTTTTTTTTACGTATTTTCAATTCTTTCAGCGGCTTGATAACAGTCTTATGTCTTTTATTGTGCATGGCTTTTTTAACGGGTTGCGCCGGTAACAAGTCGATGTCATCACCTAAGAGTTACAGCGGCAATCCGGTACGCGAAACTGACAGCACTTCCAGTGATACTCTGGTAGTGTCCAACGAAGTTGTCAGCGACAGCCTTAAAGAGAGCTTCCAATATGACCCGTTGAGAGTGGCCGAAGAAGCCGAAACTAAAAAATCCAATAAAACTTTTGAAGAACGGGAATTCAACCGAATAAAAACCGGTAACGAACCCCCCGAACAATACTATGTTCATGTCGATAACGAGGATTCGGCAGCAGCGGTGGACGATGATATCTGGCGTCTGTTTGACCTGGCCGAGGAATATTATGCGATGGGGGTGATTGCCAACCGGGAAGCCAGCTGGGAAGAAGCTCAATATTATTTCGAGAAGTGTCTTAAAATAATGGCCAACCTCGACGTTGAGACCGATACCACCCTGACCCCGGAGGCCGTTAAGTATTCGGAAATAATGGATAAGGTCGTATCGGATTACCGTATCACCCTGCGTTCTCTGGGCGAGCTGGAGACCGATGTCACCCCGTCGGTCCTGGTTGAGAGGTTCGGCAACCTGGAGAGGAAACTGGGTGCGGATTCCATCAGGGTGTTCGGTGAAGGGACCGCGAAGGTGAAATATGACCTGCCGATAGTGATGAATGACCGGGTCAAGAAATCCATCATTTATTTTCAGACGGTAGCCAATGAAGCCTTTACCAAATGGCTGGGACGTTCGACCAAGTTTGCCCCTTTGTTTAAGGAGATCATTAATCAGTATGGGCTGCCGGAGGACCTGATTTATCTCTCGTTGGTGGAATCCGGTTATAATCCCAATGCTTATTCCTGGGCCCGGGCGATGGGTTTGTGGCAGTTTATCGCTTCGACCGGACGGCTCTATGGTCTTCAGCGTGACTGGTGGATCGATGAGCGCAAGGACCCGGTCAAAGCCACGCATGCCGCCTGTCGGTTCCTCAAAGATTTATATAAGCAATTCGGTTCCTGGGAATTGGCCATGGCGGCATATAACGGCGGCCCGGGAAGAGTAAAAAGCACTATTCAAAAACAAAATACCATCGACTTCTGGAAAATGAATCTCAAGCGGCAAACCATGGACTACGTACCGCTTATTTATGCGGCGACCATCATCGCCAAAGAACCGCAAAAATATGGTTTTAATGATATCGTTTACGAAGAGCCCTTCCGCTGGGATGAAATTACTATTGACCGCTGTCTTGACCTGAAAGTGGTGGCCCGAGAAATCGGCTGTACTTTCGAAGAACTTAAAGAACTTAACCCGGAATTGCTTCGCAATTATACCCCGCCTAATGTAAAAAACTATAAACTGCGCGTCCCGGTTGGAAAGAAGCAGAAATTCCTGGCCGCCTATGAGTCAATGCCTTCGCCCAAAGAAACCAGCTGGGTGAGACACAAAATAAAAAGTGGAGAGACCGTCAGTACGATTGCTTCGCGCTATGGTGTTTCTCAGTATGCCATCATGGCAGCTAATAATCTTAACCAGCGTTCAAAGATTTATGCCGGCAAGGAGTTAATTGTACCTGTCCCACTCGACCGGGAATATGAAAAAGGCTCCTCCGGTCAGCGTGAATATGTTGCCAACAAGTCGGTTTACGTGGTTCAGGCCGGGGATACTATGTGGGATATTGCCCGGGCGTTCGGAACCACCGTTAATGACCTCCGGCGTATAAACTATATCGAGCGTGGTTCCCGGATTTATGTCGGCCAGCAGTTAAAAATACCCGCCAGTGCCTCGAAACTTAAGGAAAAAACCCAGAAAATCCCGATGACCTATGCTTCGAAAAGTGATGACCAGAAGAAGTCCAAAGCCGCCTCCGAGTCGGAATCTAAAGATTCCGTCAATAAATACACTGTTCGCCAGGGTGACAACTTATGGGACCTGGCACGGCGGTTCGGGACTACGACCAGTCATATCCGGAAACTCAATCAAATGGGACCTTCCAGCCGGATTTATCCCGGGCAGGTACTGATCCTTCCGGGTGAAAACGAATCTAATTATGTTATTTATAAAGTCCGCCAGGGTGATACCATGAGCCGCATCGCCCAGCAATACCGTACTACCATATCCCGGATTCTGGCTACCAACGGCAAGACAGATCCGGATAATCTGTCGGTGGGTGAACAATTAAAAATTTATACTGACTGAAGGATGTATATTTATGGCCAGAAGACGTGATGTGATAATCGGGATAATTATCGCTTTGAGTTTTATCTTTGCCTTCGGATTTTTCGTTATCTTTTTTTTGATTGCTCTGACCGGCGGGGGAGAGCTGAAATTTGCCGGCATGGGGGGTAACGTCGGCGTGGTGGAAATGTTCGGTATTATCGATGAGAACAGCGGTCGGGAAATCATCCGGCAACTCGATGATTGGGCGGATAATTCATCCATTAAAGCCGTCGTGGTGCATATCAATTCCCCCGGGGGCGGGGTCGCTATTTCTCAGGAAGTCTATGATGCCATTCTGAGATTGAGAAACGAGAAACCGGTGGTAGCTTCCATGGCCTCCGTGGCGGCTTCGGGAGGATATATGATATCCTGTGCCGCCGACAGAATAGTGGCTAATCCCGGCACCATCACCGGTTCCATCGGGGTGCTCATGCAATATTATACTTATTACAACCTTTTTGATAAAGTCGGTCTGGGAACCGAGACCATTAAATCCGGGGAATTAAAAGATGTCGGTTCGCCGACCCGGCCGATGACCGACCAGGAGGAGCTGATGTTACGGTCGGTGGTGATGGACTCTTATGAACAGTTTGTGGAAGTAGTGGCCACCGGTCGTCAGATGGAAAAGGAAAATGTTTATCCGCTGGCGGACGGTTCCATTTTCACCGGTCTGCAGGCTTTTAACCTGGGTCTGGTGGATACCCTTGGTGGCCTGAAAGAAGCGGTGGATCTGGCTGCCAATCTGGCCGAAATCAAGGGAGAACCCCGGGTAGTAAAACCCTATCGACGCGAAAAACTGTCAATTTTTGACCTTTTGGGAAATATATTGGAAAATCTGAATAAAAAGGTCGAAAACAGCACTGTTGGCCCCCAGTTACTCTTTTTATATCAGTAAATTATGAGAAACAGTAAAAAAAATTTAAAAAAAATCTGGACAAAATTACAATTTTCCTTTTTTTTCAACAATGATTTTATTATCTTTAGTCGCCCCAAGAGCTTATAGTAATCGGCGATTTTTGGGAAAGAGTCTTATTTAATATGATGAGAAAAAAAATAATAAATGTTAACTTCATAAACATTGAGGGAGGATGCTGTGACTAAAGCTGATTTAGTCGAGAAAGTCGCTGAAAAAACAGGCCTTACGAGAACAGATGTCGCTGTTGTCGTTGATTCGTTCCTCGATACGGTAAAGAAGTCGGTAGAGAACGGTCATAACATTGAGATTCGTGGCTTTGGTACATTTAAGATTAAGTTACGCAAAGCCCGTAAAGCCCGCAACCCTCGTACCGGCGATGTTGTCCCGGTACCGGATCGAAAAGTACCCGTTTTTAAACCCTCAAACGAGTTTAAAAACATGATCACTAAACTGGCTATTTAGCACCATAGTATTTGTGTGGAGGATTAATGCCAAGCGGAAAAAAACGTAAACGTCATAAAATTAAAACTCATAAACGGAAAAAACGCAGACGGGCCGATCGTCACAAAAAGAAAATTAGGTAGTTTCTGACTGAGGAAATTATATCCCGCGTCAGCGGAATATATTTCCCCTCCGCCTGAATAATTTATACCAGATAGCTAGTTCAGGTGTTTTTTCGGAAGACCTGAAGTATAAATAATATCAATAACTTACTCGGTTTATGAAAATTAAAATGCCCACTCTTTCGGGTGGGCATTTTTCTTGCCATTACCCCGGGTGGTGAAATACAAATTAAAAATATTCGTTCTGGTAAGCCTCGGCGGGGTGATATCCGCCCTATCAGTCCGGGCTGATAAAATTGATTTTCTGGTCAATGATGATGGCACCAGAACAGAGCAGAGCCGGCCTCGTATCGCTGTTGCCGGGGACGGTAAGTTCGTTATCGTCTGGATGGATAAACGCAACGGCAATAATGATATCTATTTGCAGAAGTACCTCCCCAGCGGCAGTCCAATCGGCCGTAATGTGAAAGTAAACGATGACCCGGCAACCGCTTATCAGGCGGAACCGGCTATCGGCGTGGATTTCTCCGGGCTGTTTTCCGTGGTGTGGAAAGATTACCGTAACGGGTCATATCCCTTTGGCCCTGACCTCTATTTCCAGCGTTACGATACGGCCGTTGCGCCTTTGGGTACTAACCGCAACCTGGCTACCGAATGGCCGGACTCGCTTATTGAATCACCGGACATAGCCTTATCGATGTGGGGGAACGGAGTGGTCGTCTGGGCGGATTACCGTAACGGCAATTGGGATATCTACGGTCAGCTGGTGGCATCCAATGGCAGTTTGGTCGGCAGTAATTTCCGCATCAATGACGATATCGGTATTGCCCAACAACATGCTCCCCGGGTAGCCTATTCGTCGTCCGGTTGGTTCGTGGTGGCCTGGTATGATAACCGCATGGGGAATGATGACATCTTCGTGCAACGGTTTGACTCACTGGGTAACCGCTTGCGTGCTAATATTAAAGTCAATTCCGATGCCGGAACCTATCGTCAGGCTTTTCCCGATATTGCGGCCGACGAGTCCGGACATTTTTCCGTGGTGTGGGTCGACTGGCGCAACGGTGTTTATCCGGCCAATCCTGATATTTATTATCGTAAATATGATACCACCATGGCTCCCCTGGTCATGGACAGAAAAATCAATTCCGACGGTACCGTCAGGGCTCAGCGTGAACCGGCATTAGCGGCCGACCGCATGGGTAACCTGGCGATGGTGTGGTCGGACTCAAACGCTTCCTCATGGGATATTACGGGACAGATGCTTGATTTTACCGGAAAGTTGCAGGGCACAAATTTCAGAATCAATCACGATGGCGACAGTGCTCAATTACAGCCCGATATTGCTCTCGATGGTCGAAATCGTTATGCCGTCTGGGTGGATAAACGCAACGGCCATTATGATATCTATGCCTCTATAGCCAAATACAACGACCCCACTATTATCCCCGAACCCGGAGCTTTGAAATTTGTTATGGAATGCGAGGGCGACCTTCCACCAGCCCAGAGCCTGGTGGTCAATCATGCCGGTTATAACCCCTTAAATTTTACGGTTTCATCTCCCCATGACTGGTTGACTATCGCCCCCCTTTCGGGAATTACTCCTGAAACTCTTTCAGTTGCCGTCATTAACGACACTCTGCCTTTCGGCACTTATCTGGGGGTGATTACCTTAATAGATAATGATTTTGGCGATTCTTCGGCAAGCGTATCGGTACGGCTGGATGTAACCGCACCCATCATGACACTTTCCGAGGATACCCTTTTCTTTCGGGCGTTTGCCCGGACAAATGAAGGTTTTTCTCAAAACCTGGCAATTACCAATTCCGGAACCGGGCAGTTTTTCTGGCAATGCCGGGAAGAAGTCGACTGGCTCAGCTTGTCGGCGATATCCGGTATCGCACCGGCTTCCGTAGAGGTTCGGGTAAACGCGTATAACCTGACAGCCGGCAATTATGTCGCCCCCTTGATAATCGAAGCTGAACGGGCTGTGGGCTCACCGGATACGGTCTGGATATTTCTCGATGTAATTGATAATATGCCCTATATGGTGCTGGAACCGGATTCGATTTATATTCAGACCGCTGAACCCGGGATAATAGATACCTTTGTTGTTATACACAATCTGGGGACAGGCATCATAAGCTGGACCGCCTCCTCGACAGCCTTCTGGCTTAAGGCCGACAGGCTGTCTGGTTTTGCCGAAGATACCATTCACCTGACCGTAGATACAACGTTATTGTCACCCGGTTTACACGCGGCCACTCTGGAATTTACTGACAGCGCCGCCTTCAATACTTCCGTTATATTACCTTTTGTCCTCAATTTTGGATTCACCGATACGGTACTTTTCCATACAGTTCAGGTGGACAGCGGCAAGTCGGTTGTGTTACCGGTGGCCATCACCCTGGTTAATGACATGGCCGCCCTGTCATTACCGGTGAAATACGATGCCGCCCTGATTAATGTTGACTCGGTGATTTTTAACCGGAATCTTCCCGGTTTCTTTAACTTTATTTCGCAGGTCAATAATATCGAAGGCCGGCTTTATATGGGGGTAGAGCAGAATTACCCGGACAGCGTCTTGGCGTCGGGAACTTATCTGCTGGCGGAAATTTACCTCACGGCCACCGGCGCCGTTGCCTCAAGTGTGATCGATACGGCGTTATCCGATTCTCTTACGGTATATATTCTCAATGACCGGGGCCAGCGGCTGGTACCATTTGTCATACCCGGGATGGTACAGGTAAATATCGCCACCGGTTTATATGACGACCTTCCGAATGGTCTTCCACGGGCGACAGCTTTGATGCAGAATTACCCCAATCCGTTTAATCTTGTCACGAATATCCCTTTTGAGCTGGCCGCAAGAACCAGGGTGGAATTAGAAGTTTTCAACATCCTGGGACAAAAGGTGAATTCGCTGGTTAATAAGGAGTTGCCTCCCGGCAGATATAATATTGACTGGCCGGGTATTTTCGATAACGGCCGGACTGCCCCCTCGGGTATATACTTTTACCGCCTACAGACAGAAAATACTTCTCTTGTCAAAAAGATGATCCTTCTTAAGTGATTTTTTTAAAAGAGCAGTTTCAGTAATATCTTATAAAAAATGTAACCTTTGTGTGTCCGATGCGTAAATAAAATCAGGATAAATTTATAAGTTAATATTACTGGAGGAGTTATGAATGTCCCCAAGATTTTACTGGTGACTGCAGTTTTTATTACCGGTTTTTGTTGGTCCGTTATGGCTGACAACAGCGGGAGAATATTCGGTAAGATTACTACGGTAGATGGCGATCTTTTGGAGGGCTTGATTCGATGGGACAAAAACGAAGGTTCCTGGGTGGATATATTAAATGGTCAGAAAGAGTTGTCCCGAATGAATCTTCGCGACGTGGAAAGAAAAACCCGCCGGAAGTATAGTTCCAGCCGGTCCATAAAAATTTTCGGTATTAAAATTGCCGATGATGATTCCCGTTATACCAGGTGGTCCAGCATGGCTCAGTCCGGGATCCGATTCGGTCATATTAAAACCATGGAATGTGTTGACGATGACCGGGTTTTATTAGTCTTAAAATCAGGGGAAGAAGTTGAGATGGAGAACTATTCCACGGATATCGGAACCGGCATCAGAGAAATTATCATCGAAGACCTGAAAGAAGGTGAAGTGGAACTGGTCTGGGATGATATAGAGAAAATCGAGTTTATGCCGGCTACGACCTCTGAAAAATCGGTTTATGGCGAGCGTCTTTATGGTACCCTGACCACTCGTAGGGGAGACACTTTTTCCGGTTATGTCTGCTGGGATATCGATGAATTATTTGAAGAAGATGTTCTCGACGGCGAGGAAAACAAGAGGAAACGGAAAATCAAGTTCGGCAAGATTGCCTCCATTTCAAGATACAGTTCCAGCGGCGCTACGGTGGTGTTAAAAACCGGCGAGGAGATGGTTTTAAGGGGAACCAACGATGTTAACAGTAGTAACCGGGGTATTGTTATCTCCGACCCGGACCTTGGAGACGTCGTGGTAAAATGGGATGATTTTGATAAGCTGGAATTCAAGGCAGCCCCGCGGCAGGTTCAATATGCCGAATTTGATGGCGGTCGTCCGCTCAGGGGGACAGTTTACACCGAAGACGGCTCCAGTTACAAAGGAGCCGTTCGCTGGGATAATGATGAAGAATATACCTGGGAAATTCTCGACGGCGACAACCGGGATGTCGAATTCAATATCGAATTCTCCAAGATAAAGGAAATAAAACGAAAATCCTATCGCGGGTCGGAAGTTACCCTGTGGGACAACCGGATGTTTTACCTGAGAGGTTCCAATGATGTTGACGAGGACAACAAGGGGATTATTATTACTCTCGATGACGGCGATGAGGTGGTGGTTGAATGGGATGAATTTAATCGCCTGGAATTCACGAAGTAACCGGAACTTAAGGCCCAATAAAAAACCCGGTTTGAAGCCGGGTTTTTTATTGGGTTTACACGATGTTATTGAATTTCCAGTTTTTCTTTTCGTTCCTTAAGCTCTTTTACATGTTGTTGGGCAATTGCCACGTTGCTGTTGGCTTTGGGATTTTTCTTGGCAATACGGATATATTCTTCCCAGTTTTTAATGTTGGCATCGATGGCTTCGGGGTCGTTTGATTCCATGGCTACGGCGTAATTGTAATAAGCCAGGTGTTTCTTGTTGTCATTAGTATAGGCTTCTTTGAAAGCATTGGCGGCGTTCAGAAACTTTTCCTGATCCAGGTATATCTGACCCAGGGCAAAATTGGCGTTGTAGTTATCACTTTTGTTGGCAAGAGATTTTTTGAAAGCTTCGATGGCTTTATTGGAATTATTTTGCTTCTGATACCCTTTTCCCAGCATATAATAAGACATGTCATCACCACCGCCCAGTTGATGGCAGGTTTCCAGAGTCGTCACCAGTTCAGAGAAATTTTGCTGTTGGTAATAAACCCGGGCAAGTTCCGTATAAAGGTCAACTTTTTGATTTTCGAGAGCAATAGCCGCTTTGAAGGCTGTTGCCGCTTCGGGGTACTTGGTTAGTTTATATTCCACCCGGCCGATGTTAGCCAGAGCGTCAATATTATTCGGGTCTTTCTCGGATGCCTTTTTGAACATCTCCAGGGCATCGCCATATTGCTTTTTCTCAAAGTAGATGGCTCCCAGATTGAGATAAGGGTCGATAAAGCCGGGATCCAGACCCAGGGCAGTCTTATACGATATAATGGCCTGGTCGGTTTTCCCTTCGGAGGCGGCTTTCAAGCCCTCATTATACATTTCCTTAGCTTTTTCCGTGTCAACTTCAGCTCTTGTAGAAGCAGGCATTACTCCCATGAAAAATATCATTAAGGTTAAGACGCACAGAGCAGTGAGAAATCCGGTTTTTACCATCTTGGCTCCTTTCAAAAAATTACAAGTTTCTACCTAATATTACAGTTTAACTTATTTAATAGTTCAAAAAAAATCATAAAGATTGACGGAAATTGTCCAGCGCCATTTTGATAGCCGGATTCTTCAAAGCCAGGATTCGGGCGGCTAAAACCGCGGCGTTTTTAGCTCCCGGCACGCCAATCCC
>JAQUSF010000019.1 GCA_028715215.1 Candidatus Zixiibacteriota bacterium | reverse complement strand
GGTGTCTTTATTTTCCTGACCGTCAATCGCCGCGGCTGTTATAATTATCAAGATCAAAAGCTGACAGAAAATACGCATTTTCTCCCTCGTTTCGTTTGGTAATTAAATTTCACTCTCAATTCCCCCCGACAGAACAACCTTAATTGAGAAATAACACTATCTATAAGACGATAATTTTGAGCTGGTGTTTAAGATTTTCTTCGGTCAAGTCAGGTTACCGTGTCCGCTTCCTTTTTCTCCAGTTCCTGCTCGAACGGGTGAGAGTTCTGCCAGCCGGTTTTTCCGGTCATGCGGTAATGTTCCAGACGACGAATAGTTATCTCGGCAAAGACCGGGTCGATATCGAACGTGACACATTTACGATTCGTTTGCTCGCAAGCTAATAATGTCGTGCCCGAATGGGCAAAGAAATCCGTGACAGTGTCGCCTTCACTTGAGGACGCCATAATAATCCGTTCAATCGCTTTCAGCGGTTTCTGGGCGTAACAACCGTTGACATTTTCCTCCATGCGGTAAAAAACCTGCTGGATATCTACCCAGACATTACCGGGGCGAATATTCGGCGAATGCGACCGTTCCATATTTTCGGTCACATGTCCATTGACTTCCTTGTAATACCCCCGCAAAATTTTGGGTATATCAGTATATTGGACGTTAAATATCGGTTCCCCCTTGACGTAATACAGAAGTTCCTGCCGGATGGCCATCCAGTTTTTCTGCGTGCCGTAGCCGCGCTGGTTACGCATGGTGATAAATGAGCGGGCCTTAAAACCACTTGCAGCCATCATCATCATGAATTGCGGCAACGGCTGGAAATGCTCTTTCTGGTCGGCGCCCAGCCAGACATAAAAGGCGGCGTTGTCATTGAGTAGCCGGTAACAACTATCCACCCACCTCCGGCACCACTCAATATATTCATTAACTGTCTGCCGTTCAAAAACAGCCAGGTTATACGGCGGGTCGAACACTGCCAGAGCCGGTGGTTTTACACCTTTGAAAATTTTCTTTATAAAACCTGCATCGCCGGCATCACCGCATCCGACTACATGCCTGCCTTCCGGGTCCTGCCAGATTTGCCCCCTTTCAAGGCGACACAGCGACAGCAGTTGCTTTCGGACGGCGCCGCTGTCAAGGTCCAGCCGGGGAAATGGAGTGTTTATCATATACTTTATAAAAAACAGGTTCTTTCTTGCCTTCAACAAAAAAAATACAACCAGCCTTGCTTTCGGAGAAAAAAAGCATTATATATACTGAAAAGCAAAAGGCGAAACCCTCAACCTTATAACCAAGGAGGGAATATGGCTGAAGAAGTTGGCTGTGCCCGGCCAACCGGTAAGGTGCTGGGTCAAAAGACCGAAGAAAGCACCCCTGCAAAGAAAGAGCTTGAAAAGGAGGTTGTCAAAATGTCCGTAAAAGTTGGACAAAAAGCCCCGGATTTCGAATCCCCGGCTTATCACGAGGGAGCTTTTAAAAAAGTGAAACTCTCCGAATATCTCGGTCACTGGGTTCTTTTGTGTTTCTACCCCGGTGACTTCACCTTTGTCTGACCGACCGAATTAGCGACGGTCGCCGCTTCATACAAAAAACTCACCACCCTTGATACCAAAGTCCTGGCCTGTTCGGTCGATTCGGTGTTTGTTCACAAAATCTGGAACGAACAGGAATTGATGAAAATGGTCGATGGCGGGATTCCTTTCCCGATGTTGTCCGACGCCGGAGGTAACCTGGGCCGGGTGTATGGTTGCTACGATGAAAACGCCGGGGTAAATATCCGCGGCCGGTTTATCATCGACCCGGACGGCGTTATCCAGGGTTATGAAATGCTGACACCACCGGTGGGAAGAAACTTCGATGAAACCATCCGTCAGATTCAGGCTTTCCAGCACGTGCGCAAGACCAAAGGCGCCGAGGCTACGCCGGCCGAATGGTTGCCCGGGAAACCGATCCTAAAAGTCGGCCCGGCCCTGGTAGGTAAAGTCTGGGAAATCTGGAAACCGGATATTAAATAAAATTTATTTATTATAATGAATTAAAAAACGGCGGGTTTTTTATCCGCCGTTTTTTTAATTAATTTCAAGCCACCGTCTTCAGACCCTATAAGAACTCGAACTTCAACTATATATTGTAAAACTCCTGTATCCTTTAATGATGATGTTCATGAGAACCGAGACAAATAACCAATTGAAGGTTGAATTCCCAGACATTACTGCCCTTATCGGGTTGTATCCGGTGAGCCGCCAACCTTAACTGGCTGGTTTCTTCGAAAGGGGCATACCCGAAAAACACCCCGCTTCGCCAGGTATCGCTCCGGGTTGCCCCATTTTCTTCATTTACCGGGTAAATTTCCCTTAGTCTGACCCATTCGATAATGGCTCCGACATTATATTTATCACGGAAATGAAAATCAAGGTACCCATAGGCGCCACATGATTTCACATAATTACGGTCATAACCGGGGTCCCTCCATGCCACAATGACCTCCGCTTCCATCTGCACGGTACTATAACGGGACGGTTGATATTTATACCGAATATCACCGCCGATTAACCAGCTTCGCAAGGATACCGGTTCTTCTACCCCGGCTTCCTCTTCGTGTTCACAAAAGGCATACACGGCATTCACCGCCGATACACCAAAGGCTATCTCGTTGGTTTCCGAAACCGGCCAGGAGCCGGCCAGACGGCCGAAAAAACCCGGGTCATATCGCTCCTTCTGGTGAGATTCTTCCTCTTCTGTCGCTTCATGTTCGTGTTCTTTGAGAGCCTCGCCTTTAAGAACCGCACCCATTATTTCGATTCCAACTCCGCCAACGGGCACGGCAACCAGGGCTCGAATTGCCATATCGGAAAGACCTTCGTCGCCGAAAAAGATTTCATGGGGCAAAGGTCTTTTTATAAACGAATACTCGTGCTGATGAACAGGATTCAGTCTCCCTAACTCCAGCAGGTACTTACCCACCCGCAAATCAGCTTTTAAGGGAAGGCTCTTTTGGATGGTAACATAGATTTCTTCAATTTCAGCCTGGTGTTCCTTATGCCATGCCAGGATAATATTGCCATGAATACCGGGACTGACCTCACTTTCAAGGCATAGTTCCATTTCCGGTTGAGCGATATTCAGTTTCTCTTTTTCGTTGGACCGGTTTTTGTCATTGTGGCTGAAAATTTTAAAATCGCCGATAGCCGCTAAATCGGGCGGCCTGGCTTCATGCGAATATATCTTCGAACCGGCAAATAAAAATAAAAAGCCGGAATACATAAATATTCTGAACATTTACTACTCCTGATGCAAACCGGAAAAACAATTCCGGTGGTTTTATGGCAGGGTATTTATTCTATTAAAAAACAATCCGGGTAAGTTCAGGTGGCGCCCGGATTACTCTGCCGTTTAAAAACGGATTCAGGAGTAAATTTACTTGTGGTTCCAGGATGAAAAACGCTAAATTTATGAAGATAGTTATTATAACAGGAAGGGTAATTATTAATGATATGGCTAAAAGACATATAAAACAATGGCCCTGGTCGTCTTCACAATGAGAGGTGTGATAAATAATTCCCACCAGAGCTGACAACAAGACCAGAACGGTCAGCAGCCTCAGCCAAACCGGGATTTCAATTTTCACCTCAGTCCCTGTCATGTTTATCAAGAACAATATAAATATAACTCATATTATAAAATACGGTTTTAATCCGCTAAATTTTGTTAAAAAATGAAATATTATAAAGCTTGACCCGAAGTTCATTTATTTTACATAACGGGTGGGGTCGGTAAGAGCAGCGTTAAGCGCCGAAGCCGCGGCGGTCGCCGGTGAGACATAAAAGACTTCCGCCGCCTGGGGCATAATCCCCTGTTCTATAGGGACCTGGAAAGTCGCAAGACATCTTTCACCTGTTGACAATCCCCCCATATGCATCTGCAAACAGCTTTCGCTGGCCGGGTTCATGACCATGGCCCCCGCTTCGACATATACCCTGATTAAACCCTTTTTCAAAGCCTCCAGATACACTTTGCGGGAAACCGGATAAACCAGCATGCGGCAGTCGGGATTAATTTTCTTTCCCTTAAGAATATCCGCTCCGACCCGAAGGTCATCAAACCGGCCGTTGGTATGTGAACCGAGAATAACCTGGTTGACCGGCAAACCTTCCAGCTCACTTACCGGTTTGATATTTCCATCGGGACAACTAACCTGCGGGGTGAGCTGTTCAACGCTAACCTGGTAAACCTCGTGATAATCCGCGTCCTTATCCGGCATGATCGGCTTCAAATTTCCCCCGATTCGACCGGTCAGGTAACGGCGGGTAGTAGAATCATAAGGACATATTGCCGCCCTGACCCCCAGTTCTTGTGATATCACTGAAAGAGTGAAACGCTCGCTTATCGACATCTGTGAAAGCGAAGGACCGCCATACTCCAGCACCTTACCGGACAGGTTGCTGTTTTGCAGCTGTCTGACGATTGATAAAGCGATATCCCGGGTAAAAACCCCCCGTGTTCTGCGACCGGTAATATTTACGCGTACTGTCGATGGCACCTGAAAGGGGAATTTACCCGATGTCCAGATGCTACTCATTTCTTCATCATTAATAAAAACCGCCAGAACATCCAGACTCCCCAGAGAAACAGTCAGCCGGTCGTTACCCACCAGAAACTGACCCGGCATCACCAGACCTTTCTCGATGATTACCTGAAATGCGTTGCCTTCCCGTATATCGAAGAAATTCCTTATCCCCTGACGTTTGACGAAATCCCGCACTTCCTTATGGGACAGCCGGCTTCCGGGATCACCGGACGGCCTGGTAAAAGAGTCTATATGAATGACAATTTTATTGGGATTCCAGACAAACTCCGAACCGGAACTTCGGAAATCATTAATAATCTTACCCGCGTTATTACGAACCATGACCAGATCGGGCTCAATTTCAACCGTCTGACCGACTTCCACCTTGCCACCCCCAACAGCCGGAGAAATAATTTTTCGGGTAATATCCTGTTTCCCGTACAGGGAACCGGTAACGACATTGGCTTTGGAATTGGGGAAATCCAGTTCAAGCTGCTCCAGCTTCAAAAAAGCCGGTTTTTCCTTGATGCCGTAACGCCGCCGCCAGTTATAAAAAGCTGCTTTGGATATACCCAGTTCCAGCCCGCACTTCTCGTCATCGCCGAATCGTTCCCAGAGGTTGAGAATTTCCCGTTCGGAAAACTTGGGCAGAGAATATTTCGGGATATTCTTTTTCCGCCGCCAGTAAGCAATCAAATAAGCCGGAACGCCGCCCAGCCGCTCACCTATTTTCTCATCGGTTTTATAGAGTTTCTGAAGTTGCAGCAGTTCAATTTTGGTGGGGATTTTTTTGCGGGGACTCATAACTTCTCAAAACCTTCCCTTATGGCATCATAAACATAGTCCAGAGGAACCGAAACCAGTTTGGTTTTACCCAGAACCATCATAAAACTGGTATCCCCGTTCCATCGGGGGACAATATGCATATGCAGATGTTCCGGGATTCCGGCTCCGGAACACCGCCCAAGGTTCATGCCCAGATTGAAAGACTGCGGGCGTAAGGTTTTTTTTATTACTTTTACGGTAAGGCGGGTTAAATAGAAAAATTCATTGGATTCATCTTTTTTCAACTGGTCAAGGCGATAGATATGACGATTGGGCACTATTAAGGCATGACCGGAATTGTAAGGAAACTTGTTCAGCACTACAAAACAGGATTCTCCCCGGTGAACCATTAGGTTTTTCAACGAATCCTTTTTCTGATTGAAGGCTTTACAAAACGGGCAGCCTTTTTCCTTTTTGGCTAAAACAAAAGCGGCTCGCCATGGCGCCCATAATATTCTATCATCCATGTTTAAATTATACATAATTTAGAAAACTGAAAAAAGTAAAATAATTTTAATTTTTTGCTATTTGATTGTCTTATAAACAGTTGAGCCTGATACTTTATATTTTTAGGGGGCTCCCTAATTATATACCATTATTTAACTTACATAATAATTAGTGTTAACCGCTTTATAATTTAAGGTCATAGATAAATAAATTTCTGAAAATAAAAAGTAACGCTAAGCCGGGATTTATTGTGGCTTCAGAATCGGATAAGACAGTATCCGATTCCTTATAATAATTACTTGTTTATAAAAACGTGATAAGGCCGATTATTTAATCGGCCTTAATCTGAAATTCTTCGGTAATAACCGGAAGGCTGCTGTCCGCGGCTAAATTATCAAGGTTTTTTTAAACCTAAAATTTCCCACATTAAGCTTGTCGGGATCGACCCTTCAGCCAGCAAAGCATCGTTAAATTCCCGCTCGGTAAAATTATCACCCTTTTGTTCCATCATGGCGAGACGAAGTTTCTGAATATCTCTTTTTCCCATTAAATATGACATCCGATAGGTAGGCTCGTGGGTATAATTGCGAACTTCATTCCTGATATATTCTTTTCCGGACTCGCTGGTTTCACCAAGGACATCAATCATCCAGTTGACGCATTCTTCATAAGTAAACTGGCCGGTATGAAGCTTGACGTCGGCAATCACCCGTGCCGCCCTGAACTTGATACCACCCAGCACGCCCAGCCACTGGGCCGGATTTTCCTGGCCGTACAGACCAAAATGATACATCATTTCTTCGCAATGGAGCGCCCAGCCTTCAATCATCATGTAATTAGTCTGCCATTTCCTTACCGGGTCTTCATTGCGGCCGGCCAGCTGCATCTGGAGATGATGACCGGGGTAGGCTTCATGAACCACCGAGCTTCGAAAACCACGCCGATGAACATAGCGGTAACGCGCCGCCAGTTGTTTTGAATCAAGGTTGTCCGGTATTGGCCGGACATAGAATAAGGCCTTCTGAACTTTATCGAACGGACCCGCGGGCTGATAAGCGATACCGCTAATCATCGAACGCAAAAAAGGTGGTGTTTCCACGACTTCCAGCGGCGCAATATCATCCGGGATGGTTATAAAATCATTAACCTTAAGAAATATCTTCACCTGTTCCGGTTCCCAGTTGTAATAATCGAGAAGGTCCTGCCGGTTAAAACTGGCCGGCACAAAAATCGAATCCTTGCCGTTCTGATGGTCGGATTCGACATATAGTTCATACTCCTCATAAGCCGCCCGGGCTTCCTCCAGCAGAGCCTCGCCGATTTTCAAAAGAGAATCGGAATCAAAATCCAGAAAGTATTCATTAGTAAGCTTATAATCGAAATTATTTTTACCGATGGCAAAACTCTTTTCCTCGCCAGGGGTTACTTTTGAAAGGAATTGCAAAAAATCATTCATCGCCTCCCGGGCCAGGGTTGAGACTTTTAAAATTTCGTCAGCCTTGTCGGGAAATCCTTTCATCAATTCAGAGGCAACTTCCTGATAAAATTGCGTGGCGGATTCAAGCATTAAACGGGCGGATTCGATATAAAGCGGTGGGGGATTTTTGATATTTTTCCTGGCAATTTCAAAGTAATCGGGAACAGCTTTCATACGGCTGATGACGGAATAGATTTTTTCCGAAGGCGGAGCGTGCTGTGACAACATCAGAAAATAAAGGCCGTTAACGACTTCTTCAACATAAAGCCGGGGTGACTTTTTATACCAGGCGATTTGTTTTAAGTCCAAAAGCGCAATATCGACATTCGCTTTAATCAGTTTATAATTGATCTTATCGTGCTCAGACAGGTTGGCGTTACGGTACTTATAGAGCTTTTTTTCAAAATCATTCAGTTTATCAATCATTGCCTTCACAGATTTCGACGAATAATCCGTCAACCGATGGTCATAACTGTGTATGCCCATCTCAGTCGCCTTGACCGGGTAAAACGATTGTAAGGCCTCAAGAATCTCCTGGGAAAGGTGAGTAAAGGTCTGAGGAGCCGCCGATATATCCTGGCTGATAAAAATTATAGATATGCCTAAAAATAGACTGAGAACTTTTCTGAACAAAATCGAACCTCCTTTATAATCCTGTAATTCGGCTTTTTAACCAAAATCCTCACCCCGGCAAGCAATGTCAGCCGTTGTAAAACACGCCTGTCAATTCAACATGGGTGGTGTGAGGAAACATATCCACCGGAACCACTTTCGGTAGATTATAACCCGCCTTAACCAGTTCGGCAGCATCCCGGGCAAAAGTCGCCGGATTACATGAAATATAAAGTATTTTTTCCGGTCTTAAGCTGGTAAGCCTTTGAATGGCTTTAGGATGCAGTCCGGCCCGGGGCGGGTCGACAATTATAATGTTAAAACCTTTTCCGTCACTTTCAGTCTTCAACAAAAAGTCTTTTACATCCTCCTGATAGAAAATAATATTATTTATGTTATTCAGGGCGGCGTTTTCCCGGGCGGCATGAATGGCCTCTCCAACCAGTTCCACCCCCGTAACTTCAGCCACCTTCCGCGAAGCCAGCAAGCCGATCGTACCGGTTCCGCAATAAAGGTCCATCAGGCGGTCACCGGGGTCGAGTTTAAGAAGCTCAAAAGCCGTTTTGTATAATATCTCAGCCTGCCGGGGATTGGTCTGGAAAAAGGAGTTGGCCCTGATGCGAAAAACCATTCCGCCAATTCTTTCCTCGATATAACCCGGACCATGTAATACTTTTTCGATTTCCCCTGAAGCCACATTGGCTTTTCCGCCGTTTTGATTGTGGACAATGGTCGTAATTTCGGGAAACTCTCCCGTCAACGCCCCCACCAGTTTAGCGGCTTCGGGAAACTCCCCGTAATTGGTAACTATATTGACCATCGTCTGCGCTGTATTCTTGCCTTCCCGAATCATCAGAAAACGCATGTAGCCGCCATGTTTCTTGACATGGTACACCGTAATTTTGTTCTCAGCGACATAACGGCGGAACCAGGCCACCAGGTTATTGGAAGTCGGTGATTGTAAAAGACACTGCTCGACATTAAAAATTTCGTCATACTTTCCCCGGTGATGCAAGCCCAGTTTGAAGTCGCCTGATTCATCGACATGAAAGGAAAACTCCATCTTGTTACGATAGAAGAAGACTTCGTTTGAAGGGACAATCGGCAGTACCTCGACCTTATCCAGGCCGCCGATGCGCTCAATACTGTCAACTACATGCTTCCTTTTAAAGACCAGCTGACCGGGATACTCCAGATCCTGCCAAGTACACCCACCACAGGTGTCAAAGTGTCGGCATCGGGGTGGAATGCGAACTTTGGAACGGGTTATAATCCGCCGGACGGTGGCTTCGCAGTACCGGGATTTATTTTTGGTAATTTCAGCCAGGACCCGTTCTCCGGGCAAGCCGCCTTTTAGAAAAACCACTTTACCCTCAAATTGCGCCACCGCCTTGCCTTCATTGGCCAGGTCGATTACCTCCAGTTCTATCAGCTTATCGCTTGTCATCTCCAGGGCTTTCATTTTCAAACTGAGAGCAGAGCAAGTCGGGGTGAAGACAGGCACCGGTTCCGACCTGAATAGTACTGTGACGGATTCCGAACCTTCTGCTTAAAAGGGAATTTACGGCACCGACTATAGCCTGCCCGGCGGCGTAATCATCTTCATTGACACAAACATGACAGGAAAGGGCGATTTCATTTGAAGACAGCGACCAGATATGTAAATCATGAACTTCCCTGACTTTCTCTACCCCTAGGATAGCACGGTGTACCTGGTCGAAATCAAGCCGTTCCGGGACAGCCTCGAGAAAAATCAGTACCGCTTCTTTGATAACACCATAAGAAGACCAGAGTATCATTACGGCAATCAGGCAAGAAAGTATGACATCTATAATCACCCGGCCGGTATACAATATCACGATGCCGCCGATAATGACCACTACCGAAGAAAGGGTGTCGTATGCCAGGTGTAAAAAAGCAGTTTTCAAATTCAGTGACTTGCCGCGCTCGGAATGTAACAGCCAGATGGAAAAGAAATTACCCAGCAGGCCGATTACGGCAACAGTAAGGAAAAGACCAGGATGCGTTATCGGCTGGGGAGCCATCAGACGTTGATAGGCTTCTATGAAAATAAAGACCGCAATAACGACCAGGGCGATTGCCGAGATAAAAGCCGTCATCACCTCCACCCGCTTGTAACCGTAGGTTGATTTTTTGGTTGCCGGAAGTTGCGAGGCTTTCAAACCCAGCCAGGCCAGAATAAGAGAAGCCACATCGGACAGATTATGCACGGCATCAGCCAGCAAAGCCAGGTAGCCGGATATCAGCCCGCCGATGATTTCAGCCAGGGTAATTCCCAGATTAAGGAGAATGGCTCCGACCAGCTTGCGGTTGGAGATAAAATCACGATTATGTAAATGATAAGAAGACATGCCAAATTCTTACAATTTCCAACAGCACCCTTGTTTTATAATACCTTCACCTTCTTTATAACCGATATCATGACTACCTGAAAATATTACTTATCACCCAACATGCTCAGTACAGTAAAACCCAGGACCAGCAGGACCACAAAAGCGACCGCCAGAAGGTTAAAATAGCGGTCGATAAAATTTTTAATGCGTTCCCCGTATTTATCAAACAACAGCCCGATTAATCCCGCGACGATAAAAAAGCGAAGGGAGCGGCTGACAGCCGAGGCAATAATAAAAATGATAAAACTCATTTGAAAAAAGCCGGCAGCAATGGTAAAAACTTTATAAGGAATCGGGGTGAACCCGGCAATCCCGACTGCCCAGGCGCCGACATGCATCCCCATAAATTCCTTGTCGTTAAACCAGTAATGAGCGGTCTGGAGCATCTCATCGGCATCTCCACCCGAAAGAGAAGCTACCAGGGCCAGGATTTTCTGTCCGATCATGTCGAAAGCTGCATAACCTATCAGATAACCAAGCATGCCGCCGATAATCGACCCTGCCGAACAGTAGAGTGCGAATTTTACCCACTTTTTATGGGTCCCCATACACAGGGCTATGAGAAGGACATCGGGGGGAATGGGGAAAAAAGAAGCCTCGGCCATCGAAAGAAAAAAAAGAGCGGTAACACCATGTCGTGACTTCCCCCAGCTTAAAACCCAGTCATATAGAGAACGACTCCACTCAAAGGGCAACCGGATAATTTTATTCATAAATAAATGTAATTCTCAATTTTCGGATTCGGTCGGATTGTTTTTTTCCACGCGTACCCGCAGAATCCTGTTTTCATCTTTTTCCAGAATCGTCATCCTTACATCGGCAATCCTTATGGACTCAAGTTTGTCCGGCAGGCGACCCAGCGTATCCATGACCAGACCAGCCAGGGTGTCCGCACCATTTTCGGGCAGGTGACTGTGCAACAACTCGTTTACTTCCCCCGGCCATACCGAACCATCGGCAAAAGCCACCTGCTCCGAATGTTTGACCAGTGGCACAGCTTCACCTTCATCATATTCGTCCTGAATCTCACCGACCAGCTCTTCAAGAAGGTCCTCCATGGTAATAATCCCGGCGGTACCGCCGAACTCATCAAGCACAATTGCCATGTGGTTTTTGCCTTTTTGAAACTCCCGAAGTAATTTCGCCAACGGCATAGAATCCGGGACAAAAAACGGCTGACGAATAACATCCGCCAGAACAATATTATCGAAATCAACATTTATCGTTATCAGGTCCTTGGTATAAATAATGCCCACCACTCGGTCAATGGTACCCTCGTAAATCGGGTATCGGCTGTAACCTTCTTTCATGATCGTATGGATTATTTCCTCAGGCCGGATACTGATATCAAAAGCAACTACGTCCGGACGGGGTCGCATCGCCCGCCGTACGGTGGAGTCGGCAAATTCGAAAACCGACCGGACGAATCTTTCTTCGGTTTCATCGAAAACGCCCTTTTCCTTTCCCTCCAGGATCATCTGGTTAATCTCTTCTTCGGTTATGGTTCCCTGGGTGGTATCGCGTTTGACTCCGAAAAGCCGTATGATCAAGTTAGCCAAATCGCTTAATATTAGAGAAAAGATCGATGTAATTTTTATAAAAAGCCTGATTGGCCTAGCTACTATGCGGGCATAACGTTCAGGGAAAGAAAGCGCCAGGTACTTGGGAACCAGTTCGCCTACGACCACGGAAAGAACCGTTATAAGAACAACAACTATAACTACGGCAATAGGAGTAGCGAATTCGGCAATATTGGCAAAGGGAATTTTTACCACCAGTTGTTCGATTTTTTTAACAATCGTTACCCCGCTGAACACCCCCAACAAAGACCCAACAAGGGTAATCCCGACCTGGATGGTAGCCAGAAAGCATTCCGGTTTTTTGCGGATTTTTTCGGCGGTTTTAGCGCCTATTTTACCTTCGAGAACTTTTTGGCGAAGTTTACTGGGCCGACTGGCAATAATTGAAAACTCGGATAGCGCAAAAAAACCATTAGCTAAAACCAATAAGAGGATAGCCAGCAGTTCAATATAAATACTGCTATCCATTGAGGGTTATCACCTTGTCCAAAAGTAACGGAATATCCGGAGTTCCAGCCATTAACCGGCTATCCCCCGATAAAGATGGTCCTGAGCCAGTTTTTTCAGCCGTTCGATTCTTTTTTCGACCGGGGGATGAGTCGAGAAAAGTGAGGTTATCCCTTTGCCTGATAATGGATTGGCAATCATAAGGTTGGCTGTGGCGGGACGGTCATTCAGGTTTAAACGAACTGGACTGCGATGCAGTTTATCCAGAGCTGAGGCCAGAGCCAGGTGTTTCCCCGTAATACGGCCTCCTTCAGCATCAGCCTTATATTCCCGCTGCCGGGAAATGGCTGTCTGCAGAATTATAGCAATAAGCGGAGCCAAGATAGCTGTTGCTAAAAGAGCAATCCCACCGCCGCCGCGGTCATTGTCCCGGCTGAAGCCGCCCATTATGGCTCCCCAGCGAGCCATCGAAGCCAATATGCCGATAGCTCCAACGAAAGTTGCCGCTATGGTACCGATGAGCATATCCTTATTCTGGATATGTGCAATTTCATGACCGATCACGCCTTCCAGTTCTTGCTCGTTCAGTATTTCCATTATCCCCTCCGTAACCGCAACCGCGGCATTCTCTTTATTACGTCCGGTAGCAAAGGCATTGGGAGCCTTGAGGGGAACAATATACACCCGGGGCATGGGAATAAGAGCATTGGTCGCTACGTGGTGCACCACCCGGTAAAGTTTGGGATAATCTTTTTCGGTTACCGGTCGGGCCCTGTATATACCCAAGACAATCTTATCGGAAAACCAGTAAGTCGCAAAATTCATTATGGAAGCCAGAATAAAAGCAATTATCATCCCGTTCTGACCGGCAAACATATAGCCCAGCCACATAAAAAGAAGCATCAAAAGCAACATCAATACAAAAACTTTTATCGTATTCATATTTTTACCTCATCTAATAAATTTAAGCATAATACTCTCTTAAAATCAATATATTTTACTTTTTCTATAACGTAAAAGTTTTCAGAAAAGTTCTCAATCATAACTACAAAAGCCGGAAGTAGTTCCGGCTTTTATGGTCATATCCATTCAAGACTTTCACCTGGTCTTTTTCTTTTTGGTGCGACCGAAAGTTATATTTTCGTTGGAAAAACTGTCTTCAGGCTGAGGTAAATCATCCAAGTCTTCCACCGGTATCAAAAGAGCCTCTTCGTTTTTGCTCTTTTCCGGTCTTCGATAGCGGGAACGTCCATACTGTAACTCCTCCAGCTCTTCCTCCTTCGAAATATCCTCAGTCTCGTTGCTCTCGGCGGAGAAATCACGAGCGCTTTCATCTTCCCGGGAAACCTCATTATCCCCGGTCTGTTCTTTTCTCAACGCTTCCAGAAAATCGATTTTAGGCGTTATCCCTTCTTCATTTACTTCACCATTCCCATAAGAAGCTCCGGTATCAGCTGCCTCTATCTCTTTTATCTCCTCACTCCCGGAGATGGTTTCAGGAAGAGGCTCTCTTTTTTTATTCTCAATAGAGTGCAAATGAGCGGAAACGCGGGCTAACTCTTTTTTGAAAACCTCATTATCAAGGATATCAACTTTAGGCTCTCTGATTTCGCTCTTTTTTTCGCTTCTGGGCGGTTCGGTTTTTCGCTCCTGGCGGCTCTCGACCGCTTTGGGACGATTAACCGCCGGATGCGGCCGTCTTGGTTCCGGTTTGTCCTCCCTGATTTCTTTTCTGGTCGCCTCGGAGGTAGTTTCCATCTCAAAATCGGGTTTTGCCGAACCGGTTATTTCAAAAGGTGAGGTTTTATCGGTTCTGGAAGACTGACCCGATGATTCTCTCCACGATGGCGCACCTGACCGGTTGTCACGGTTGTCCCGGTATGCCTGGCGTACGGGATAACGGGAGGGATAAGACTTTTTTTCCGTTTGACTTACGGTTTCCCGCCGGGTTTTTCTGGGGATGTCCGGACGCTGGCGTTCATCCTCTCCCCCACGGCGTCCTCTCATCGTCCCCCGTCCCCGGACTTCCCGTTGAGAACTTTTCTTCATATAGCCGACCGCCTTAAATTCCAGGGACTCGGCAATAACCGCCGCCCCGATGGCATCTCCCCAGACATTCAGACCGCTGCGAAAACGGTCGATGACCCAGCCGGCCATCATGACAGTAACGGTACCGGCCAGTATCTCAGGGGGTAAACCGGCAGCCACAACCACCACTGACAGGGCTAATCCCGGTAACGGTACGCCGGCCAAACCTATCGAGACCACCAGGGAAACCACAGCAACCAGGATAATCTGAAGTATGGACAGGTTTACTCCCGGATGTGCCTGACTTATAAATATGATTGTCATCACCAGCCACATGGCGGTCGCGCCGACATTAAAAAGCGTCCCCAGCGGTAAAACCAGTGATGCCGCCCGCTGGTCTATTTTGTTGCGATTGATGACTCCTTCATAAGTAACCGGCAAGGTCGAGGTCGATGAAGAAGTGCCCAAAGCCGTAAAGAGTGAAGGTAGCATACCGACCAGGTAACGACCCGGGGATTGATGTCCGAATATTTTAAGAAATAGGGGCAGAATAACCAGCCCCATAATAAGAAAAGCGGCGGTTATAATGGCCAGATACGTTCCCAACTCGGCGGTCAGCTTGCCTAAATTCTCCTGTTCGCGTACCACAGCGGTACCGACCAGCGAGAAAATACCCAGTGGAGCCAGATAAAGTATGACATTGAAAAGTTTCAGAAGACTGTCATGAACTTCTTTAAAAAAAGTTCTGATATTCTTGATGTTCCTGCTCCCCTGAGCCGCCAGAATCCCTCCGAACACCAACACCAGTAAAACAAGGGTAAAATACTGAACGTTACTGATCACCCCCCGGAACATGCCGTTACCATTTATCAGGCGGGCATAATCATGAAAAGCATTACCGGAGCGTAAAATCACCGAGTCGAAATCAGTGTTTATTTTACCTCCGAAATTAATCTGGGTGATAACAATTCCGACCACAACTGCCAACACTGAAGTAATAAAAAAATACCAGATTATTTTCCCGCTTACTTTGCCCAGTTTACGGTAATCACCCATAGCGGTAACGCCTACTACCAGGGAAACAAGAATCAGGGGAAGGGCTAAAAAGGTCAGGGCGTTTACAAACAGTTCACCGATCAGGCTTATCGCCAGCATAAAATCGGCGGCATAGAAGCCGAGGACTCCGCCCAGAACAACGCCCAAAAGCATTCCGAGCAAAATCAAATTAGTTGTTTTACCACTCATAAAAATAACATCATCCAGTCCGCGGTCTTAACTTCAACTCAACCTCTTTCAATGGTGCGGACCAAGGTTAAAGATTACCATAATTAAGGAACTCCGGGAAACAGGAAATAAGGTTGAGCATGTTTTGGGATTTATGTCCTGACCAGTCCCGTTGTTGTTATGTTCCTTAAGCTTCACATCATATTTCATTTACTTGCTTTAAAATACAACCTTAATTAATAGATAGATATGTTCTTTTTTGCAAGACTTTTATTTAAAAGCCTTTTCCTGTTTTCTATTAAACTAACCAAAAAGCAAAATATTGTTCTTTTCTTGAAATTAATCCTCGCAGAAAAATAACTGAAAAGATACTCCAGCTTATTACAAGAGATTAAAGGATAACATCTTACACCAGATAAAAATATCACAATCACTCCCTGTATATCTTTTTTAAAAAGCGGCAAGTATTTTGCGTTCAATTACCTTGACTTAAAGCTGGAAATTACTTACCGATGTCAGCTATGAATAAAGACCATTCAAAAAGACCATGGTTCAAGAGCTCTTTTATTTACTATCACCTGCCGGTAATAATTTACGGCAGTATCATAATAATAATCTCTTCAATACCTCGTCTCAAGCCGCCGGACCTGAAATTTTATGCTGCCGATAAACTGGCACATTTCGTGGAATATGGTATTTTCTCATATCTGACTTTTCGTTCGTTTGTTAACATCAAGCCGAATATGGACTTAACCATGGTCTGGGCAATATCGCTGATATTCTTGATTTCTTTTGGATTGTTAGATGAATATTACCAAAGTTTTATCCCGGGTCGCTTTTCAGACCTCGGTGACTGGCTGACAGACTCTTTAAGTGCTGTCCTAATTGTCACTTTCCTCTGGGTGAGACGTCGAAGGTTAAAGGAGGCAACAAAATAAGCTGTTCATAATTTTTACATTCTTGCTTGAACCCCTTGACATTATTTAATAATAATATATATTAGGGTGGTCGAGGAAGGTAGGAGTTTGCTTAAATCCTACGGGCCTTTGTATACTTCATTTTGGTCTAACAATACCGGTTTGCCAATAAATAGTGTGTTTACAGGGAAATACCTCTTAGTGAAACGGGCTTATTATAATATTATTAACTGCCGATGGGTGGTTTATTCTATAATAGACCGGAATGAATACCCCCCATACAGTTCACTATCAGATATCAGGGTACTATAGAAAAAAAATATAATAACAATAAATTAAAAATTTGGAGGAGCTTTCCAAGATGAAACTCAAACTGTTATTAACCTTCGTATTTATGTTTGCTTTCGCCGCTATCCCTGCTGTAGCCGACGAAAGCGGCGCCAAAGACACGATTGATATGGTTATTACCGTTCAACCGGACGCCGGTGCCAGTCAATATAATGTGCAACTTCAATTATGGGTTTTTGATGATGCCGATACCATTAGTGGTGCGGCTATGGGTTTTGGCTGGGATAACCCTAAACTTCAAATGACCGGAGCTACCAATGGTCCTGCTGCAACCAGTGGTTTCACTACAACCATCTTTTACGATGGCGGTTCAGTGGCAACAACTAATGCCAATAAACGTTTCTGTTTTGTGGGTATTCGTCTTTTTACGCCCGGTGTGACGCCTTTTCCCACCAGACAACACTGGGCGACATATAATTTCGCAGTTGATGCCTCATGGACTAATGCCGATGTCATTCATTTAGATACCTTCACATACGGTAGCGGGGTAAATTATAAATTTGTCAGCTCCACCGGCGGTGATTATTTCCCCTACTGGACCGGCGCTCTGGATATAACCGATGCCAATCCCTCCACTCCCAAATCATTGCAGTTATCTACCGATACGTTGCGGTTTTTCGGAGTGGTCAACGGCACCAACCCCGACCCTCAATATTTTACCGTTTCCGAAGTTAGTTTTGATACCATCAATTACACTGCTTCGGTAACACCGGGAACCTGGGTTACCCTGGATAATGCTTCCGGTACTACCCCGGCAGATGTTCAGGTTAATGCCAATATATCAGGTTTGGGTGAGGGGGTTCATATTCTTCCCATAACCGTAACTTCCCCTGAAGCGGAAAACTCGCCCCTGACTTTATATGCCAAATTGACCCTTGAACCCCAACCGGTTCTGGTGGTGCCGACCGATACTTTGAAATTCTATGCCGTTGCTAACGGTGACAACCCGGCAATGCAGACTTTCCCTGTTACCGAAATTGACGGCGAGGCGATTGCCTATAATGCGACCGTTATTGTCGGTAACAGCTGGATTACGCTGGGCAATGCCAGCGGCACCACACCCGCTGATGTTGAAGTGAATATCGACATAACCGGTGTCGCGGAGGGAACTTATGACGGAACGATTCAGGTTGCCGCCCCTGCCGCTGCCAATACTCCCCAACCGGTTTATATCCGTTTGTTCGTCGAACCGCAGCCGATGCTGGCGGTTTCGGTCGATACGTTGTACTTTAACGCGGTTGAAAACGGCGCTAATCCCACCGGCCAACCTTTCAGCGTGACCGAAGTATATGAAGGCACTATCCCTTATAACGCCGCGGTTACTGTCGGTGATTCCTGGATTACTCTCAACAATGCTTCCGGGACAACCCCCGGCGATGTCAATGTAAATATAAATATATCCGGGGTGCCGTCCGGTGATTATCTGGGCACTATCGAAGTCGTGTCCGATACGGCGGCCAACTCCCCGCAGTTTGTTTACGTAAAATTATCAATCAGTGCCGAGGCTGTTCTTCTGGTTCCCACTGACACGCTGGAGTTTACGGCCGTGGCCAACGGTGACAATCCCGGCATGCAATCCTTTCTGGTGGCCATGTCCGACGACAGCAATGTCGATTACGCGGCGACCGTCCCCAGCGGCGCCGGCTGGATAATCCTGGGCAACGCCGCCGGTCAAACGCCTAATAATGTCAATGTCAATATTGATATTTTCGGGGTAATGGCCGGTGAATATTTCGATTCTGTCCAGGTAGCCTCAGAGGGTGTGGCCAATTCGCCGGTGTTCGTTTTCATCAAACTGACAATGGCCAATCAGCCAATGCTGGCGGTATCTCCGGATACCCTGAAATTCACGGCGGTTGAAAACGAAACCAATCCCGACCCCCAGACCTTTGCCGTGAACGATTTCTACGGCGGGAATATTCCCTACGCCGCCAGTGTAATACTCGGTGATACCTGGATCAGTCTCGACAACGCTGTCGGAACGACCCCGAACGATGTCCAGGTTAATATCGATATTACCGGCGTTGCCGTCGGCACTTATGACGGCACGGTTGAAATCGTGTCCGATACGGCTTCCAACTCACCGGTTACGGTTTATATCGTTTTAACCGTGGTAAAACCGGCCTGTGTTGATATCGTTCTCTCTGAAAATATTTTCAATTTTACAGCGGTTGAAGGCGGTGCCAGTACCATTCCCTCGTCGGACCAGTTCACTATCACCAGCAGCAATCCTGTCTATAATTTTAATTATGAGATATTACCTCCCATCGGTGACGACTACACCTGGATTCATTTCAGTGTAAACAGCCAGACGGCAACTCCGGCTCCGGTTATCGGTACCACTCCGTCGACCATCGATATTATAATCGACCCGACCGGTCTCACCGAAGGAAACTATTCAATTCCGTTCATAGTCCAGTCGGACTATGATAACCTGTGCTCCTCGACACCACTTATTTTAACCATTAATATCGAAGTATTACCGCCGCCGAGCGCCGATACTCTGGTTGTTCATGATGGCGGCGTTTCACCGGGTGGTAAAGTAACGGTACCGGTTACCTTCACCAACAGCTGCCCGTTGAAAGCCATGGGCGCCGTGCTGAATTGGAGCTCGGTTTATATTCACCTTGATTCGGTCTCTTTCGCCAATTCCGTGATAAACTACTTCGACACCAAAACAGTCGTTATTAACAACGAACTGCATACGGTAGCGATAAACTGCGATGCCGGAGTCCAGGAGTATTACCCGAGAAATTCCCAGCAGAATTTCATTGACCTGCATTTCTCGATTTCCTGCGATGCCGAAGAAACGGTTTACCTGATTGAATTCTCCGAGGAGGTTACCGATATTGCGTTCTTTGAACGCGATTGTGGCAGCGGTCTTGAAATCGAAACCCCGATTACTTTTGCCGGTTCCATTATCGTCGAAACCAAACCGTTCGATTTCTGCGGCTGGGTGGTTGAAGAAGGTACCGGAAATTCCATTCCCGGGGCGACGGTTGAGCTTTATGCCTACCCGCTCGATTTTAACAATACTCCGGTTATGACCGCCATCACCGGCGGTATCGGTTCCTTCCTTTTCGAAAATGTCGAAACCCTGCCGTTCAGTCTCTGGGCTTACAAGGAAGGTTACTATCCCGAGAAAGTCGAACAGCTCGATATTCTGGATAAAGGGGTGATGATTCACCTGACTCCGATCGACAATTTCGCCTTTGAGCCGCACCCCTGGTTCGTCAACTACTACTGCGAAACCAATATCTATTATGATGCCGCCGTGCCGGTCGGTTCTTATGTTGAAGCCCGTGACGGTATGGGCAATCTCTGCGGCCAGTTCCTCGTCACCACCCCCGGTCTCTACGGTTTCATGCCGGTTTACCAGGATGATGACCAGACTCCTGAAATTGAAGGTATAGTGCCCGGCCAGATGGTACATTTCTTCATCAATGGCGAAGAAGCCACCACCATGGATAACACCATTTATCCTATAGCCAGCAGTATGCCGCCGTATCAGCATATTCAGGTCTGTCTTGAAGTTGGCGTGGTTATTATTCACACTTGTGACCTTTCCGAAGGCTGGAACCTGATCAGCTGGAATATCAACACCGAAAATGACATTGAAGCCGTATTCGGCCCGTACATGGATAATATCGATGTCATCCTCGGGTTCGAACAGGGTGGTTTGACTTATGACCCGGAACTTCTGAAATTCTCCACTCTCCATTATGTTGACCATCTGAGCGGCTACTGGGTCAAGGTAAAACCCGGCCATGCCTTTACGATGGAATTCGAGGGCTCCCCGGTTCAACCGAATACTCCGATTATGCTGACCCGGGGATGGAATCTGGTAAGCTATCTTCCCGAAGTAACCTATCCGACCGAAACCGCCCTGGAAAATCTTTATAACAACGGGACTTTGCTGGTTGGCCTGGGCTTTGATGATAGCCTGATGGTTTACCGTCCTGACTGGCAGTTCAGCACTCTGCTGGAAATGTCCCCCTGCCACGGTTACTGGATAAAAGTCAGCGATAATGATTACCTGGTTTATCCGGGTGGCGCCGGTTTGGTACCAGTTCCGGCTGTTCATCCCAAGGTCCTTGCGATGGCGGCTCTAAATGCTGCCGATGTAACGCCTACCAACCAGTGGCTTAACCTGTACTCCAGCAATTTGACTCTGAATGATGAAATAGTGCAAGCGGGTGCAACAATTTCCGCCCATACTGCCGATGGTACTAAAATAGGCAGTTTCACCCTTTCAAAAGCCGGTGAATTCGGGTTCATGCCGGTTTATGCCGACCTTGAAGGTTCAGGTTTGAAATCCGGCGAGAAATTCTACCTGCAAATCGACGGAGTTGAGGTTTCCGAAACTCTGACCTGGACTAATAACGGTGACAGGATTGAAGTTAACCTGCTATCGGCCAAAACCAATACCACCGAGAACCTGCCCGGAACCTATACGCTGGCTCAAAACTACCCGAACCCGTTCAACCCGTCGACCATAATCAACTTTACCATGGCGGCCGAGGGCCGGGCAACTATCGAAATCTACAATATCCTTGGCAAAGTTGTTGCTGTACCCTTTGATGGAATTGCCAAATCAGGTATCAACGAAATTACCTGGAACGGCACTAATTCGGCCGGCGAAAAGGTAGCCTCCGGTATTTACCTCTACCGTTTGACTGCCGGCAATTTCAGTGAAACCAAGAAAATGATGTTACTGAAATAAAGTATCCTTAACGCCGGTCGGGGAAAGTTCCCCGACCGGATAAAAATGGTGGTGATGTTGTGAAAAAAATGTTACTGAAAACAGTCTTAGCGGGAGTTTTGGTCTTTCTTTTTACCGTGGGTGTCAATGCCCAGTCAACCCCCTGGGCCTGTTTCTTTGCCGGAACCTGTATTTATAACGGCCAGCCGGCACCGGTCGGTACGATAATCAAGGCTTATGACCCCGACGGTGTAAATTGCGGAAACTGGATTGTACACACCTCCGGTTTGTTCGGAGCCATGGCCGTAGTTGGTGATGATACCACTGACCCGGATGACCCCACTGATGAAGGAGCGGTTAGTGGCGATATCATTACGTTCTACATCAACGGTCTGAAAGCTGACTGCGTCGGTGATTGCACCTGGACTGATAAGACGACAAAAGAAATTGAACTCTCGGTGTCGGAAGACAGCGTTACCATTGCTCTGCAGATTGTCATGGCACCGGGTTCCCGTCAGGTATTACCGGGTGAATTGATTTCGGTCAAAGTCGGTGTCCGCAATCTGGGTAATGGAACCGATATGTACAAAGTCTCGGCTTATACCGATAGCGGCCTAACCTATCCGCAGGACACTGCCAGCCACGCCGACCCGGACGACACTACTTTTGTCTATTTCAATGTCAAGGTCCCCATTTGGAATTCTGATACCGTGCATTATGTTTATTACAAAGTCTTCTCGGCTATCGATACTACTGTTTATGAAGAAGGTAATTTCCGCCTTTACAGAACAATTACCGATGTCGATGACAACCCCATAGTCGGCCTGCCCGGTTCGTTTGAACTGTATCAGAATTATCCCAATCCTTTCAATCCGACCACGACTATCAGCTTCAACCTGACCAGTCGAAGCACGGTTAAAATGGAAATTTATGATATAACCGGTCGACTGGTGGAAGAGAGGGAACTTGGTTCCCTTCCCGCCGGTTCTCATGACGTGGAATTTAATGCCTCGTCATTTGCGAGCGGCGTCTATTTCTACCGGCTGGCGACTGAAACCACCAGCCAGACCAGAAAAATGGTCCTGATTAAATAAACATCCCCATCATAAAATAAAAAAACCCCGGTCGAGCCGGGGTTTTTTATTGAGGGTAACTATCGGTTAATTATCAAAAAAATAGATTTTAAAGCTTGTTCAAATTTCAGGGATTGAATATAATTTAAGCAACTTAAACAGTTGATATTCGAAAAAGGAAAGATTAAATAGTGCCCCTCAAGGTAAAAGTTGCCGGTAAAACCGACAAGGGTCTGGTTCGCACCGGTAACGAAGATTATCTGCATCTTGATGAGGAAAACAACGTCTATGCTGTTTGCGACGGTATGGGGGGACATCAGGCTGGCGAGATTGCCTCGATGCTGGCGGCCGATACCATTCAAACGGTTTTTTCCCACTTTAACAAACCCTTGCTGGATGACCCCAAGCTTGACCTGGGCAAGCCGTTGCCGGCCAGCGGGGAACTTCTGGTAAAAGCCATCCGCCTGGCCAACCGGGCGGTTTACAATGCTGCCCTGGAAGACCCCTCGCGAGCCGGGATGGGCACCACCGTTGTAGCCCTGGCTTTTGAATCCGATTTTATTTCGGTTGCTCATGTCGGCGACAGCCGCGCTTACTGCCTTGACGAAAAAGCCCTGTTGCCTTTGACCAAAGACCATTCCTGGATTCAGGAAATCCAGGATTCGGAAAACATCTCCCAGAACGAAGCCAGTTCCTTTGTGGGCAAGAATGTCATCACCCGCGCCCTGGGTGTGCGCCATAATGTCGAGGTCGACTACCGGCTGGTTAAAATCAAACCCGGGGATATTTTTATTCTCTGTTCGGATGGCTTGTGCGGTTATGCCGACGATGAGGAAATCTTCGAGGTGGCCGAGAAGGCCGGTCGAGATATCGAAAAAATAACCGAGCTTCTGGTACAAATGGCCAATAATCGCGGCGGGCAGGACAATGTTACGATTATCGCCATTGAAGTTGTCGATGTTTTCAAATCACCCCTGCCGGATGTCGATGTTTACACCTTGCCGGCTGAAAACGAGGAGCTTTTAAGGGTCGAGGATGACTGGCTGGCCCGGATGAAAACCTTTAAGGACAATCATCCCGAAAAAAAAAAGAAAGGGGCGAAAGAAAAAGAAAATGGTGGAAGTAAACTGACGCTCTGGCTTATCTTTATCGTTTTCATCATCATCGCTGCCCTTATCATTTATTTTACCCGGAAATAACCCCAGGTGATAACGATTTAAAAGGGGTTGACAAATAAACGCCAGTTATTATACTTAAACGTTTAACAAAACGAAAAATGCGCCCATAGCTCAACTGGATAGAGCGTCTGACTACGGATCAGAAGGTTGGGGGTTCAACTCCTCCTGGGCGTATTTTTTAACACCTATATGTCATATCCTTCACATGATTGATTTTATGCTGTCAATAATTACAGGTTGGTAATCCCTTTTTAAAGTTCGGTCAGGTCCTGATTCGTTTTGTGCCCGGCAGATGTTTAAAGTTCAGTCATGTCCTGTACGCCCGTGGTGGATGTGACCTGCTTAAAGTTCGGTCAGGTCCTGATTCGCCACAGGCGAATTGTGACCTGACCGCTTCCCCTCGTTCCCACGGTCTCCGTGGGAACGCAAGCTAAGGCGCTCCGCGCTTTCATTGGTGACGCAGCGCGTCACAGCAGAAAAGAGGTCAAGCCCCAAGTCGTGTCGGCTTGACCTACAAAAACTTTAATATGTGTCCAAACTCAAAAGATATTTTTACCGGGAAGAATAAGAAAAATGTCAGGAGCACGGGGCCTGACCTACTTTGACTAAGCGTTTAAAGTGTCGGCGGAGGAGCAAATAGATACAACAAGCTGCCCTATTACAGGCACCCCTAATCAGGGTAGCCTGAAGCCAGGTGAAGCAAGCTGGCAGTAGGACTCCCCAGCGCTTAACCCACATCACGACTCTGATCTGGGCCTGGCCTTTCCGGAGGTCGATTCCTAGATTGTCTCCTTACGTGTGACCAGTGACGCCTTGCCGACAAGGTCAGCCCCTAACCAAACTGCCACCACACGAGTCGATGTGATTTCCTATTTGGGAGGGGCTTCATAAGAGCCTTAAGCAAGGCTTTCATTTGGGCCCTCCTTTCAGGGGATTAGCTACCGGTTAATTCCGGCAGCATTCTTAATCTAATACACAATTAAAGGAGTGCAACATTTATTTTCAAAAAGTGATTGACAAAGCAGCCCAGCAATTACTACTATCCTAATATTATAAAAGTTCGGTCAGGTCCTGATTCGCCACAGGCGAATTGTGACCTGACCGCTTCCCCCTGTTACTTCCCCGCCACTGCATCTTCCAAACGTCGCCTGAGAATATCAAGGTTCTTTTCGTCCGGGTGGACTTGCTCTATCAGGGTCAACATCTCCCGTGCCCGGTCGTATTTCTTAAGGGCCAGGGCGTTGTTGAACGTTACCACGTAAACATAAGGTTCCTTAAGACCGGACCCGCATATGACCAGGCTCTTATCCAGATAATAAAAAGCCGAATCGTAGTTCTTTACTTTATCGAAGGTTAGACCAAGATATAAAGTCAGTCCACAGTCATCGGGCAATAACCGGAGGGCTTTTTTAAAAGGTTCGATGGCTTCGGGGTATTTCTTTAACGCGGATAAAAGCAGGCCGAGCTCTTTCTGTATTTCCGGGTTGTCGGGCTGTATCTTCACCGCCTGAAACGCATACTCCAGGGCTTTGGGGAAGTTGCCCAGTGATTTTTCGATATAAATAAGTTTGGTTATCAAAGTAAGGTCATTCTGCGGCCCCTGGCCTTCGAGTTTCTGACACCGGGTAAAATAATAATAAGCCGAGTCCATATTTTGCAGGTTGTTAAAAGCCAGTCCCAGATTCATATTTTGCTGATAGGCCTCGGGCGCCAGTCGCTGAGCCCGCCGAAAATGTACCAGGGCTTCCGGGTATTTCTCCAACTGTGAATAAATTACTCCCAAATTGGTCTGAATATCGACATCGTCAGGTTTATACTTTTCCGCCTGTAGCAGATGCTCCAGAGAAGACGCCACCTCTCCCCGCACCAGCTCGGTATGGGACAGTTTTTCCAGATAGCGCGGGTTGTCCGGCGCCAACTCTACCACCCGGGTTAAAAAGTAATGTGCGGAGTCGAACCTTTTCAAGTCATAGTAAACCTCGCTGATATTAGCCAGCGCCTGGAAAGAATTGGGGTTTACCAGAAGATTACGGCGGAAGTACTTAATCGACTGCTCCTTATTACCGGTATTCATATACAGGATATAGCCCCATGAAACACAACGGTTGGCTTTCTTATAATCAAGCTGGTAATGACTGTCCTGCCAGAGACTGGTGTCCACCCTTTTTACGGCGGTTTCAAGATTGTTTTTGTCTATCAGGTTAGGCCCTACGGCGATCAGCATCACCAGGGTTATCGCCAGAAGCCAGGAGGGTGTCACCCGTCCCGTTCCTTTCAGTTTAACCAGCGTATATGCCCCCCAGAGTGAAAAAGGAAAACCGAACAGAGAAATTAAATCCCAATCCCGTATCGCCCCAATTTCCGGGTCTATCCAGAAACAGGCAACCATGGTGACGAGAGTTGCGACCGCAAGAACGGTACTTTCAATATTTAGTTTTTCAGAACGATATTTTTTAACAATTAAAAGCATGGCGAAGGTGACAACGCCCAGCGGCGCCACCAGGAGCAGCTGATTGATAAAATCGACCAGATGAGCCCTTGAAAGAAACCAGTATGGTATTTCACGGGCCGGCCAGAGAGGAACAAAAATCATCGGCCAGTTACTGAATTGAAATAATAGCACAATGCCGACGGAACCCACTGCCGCCAGCAGGGCGATATTGCGTACCAGCGGTTCGAACGGTTTCTTCCTTCGGGCGGTTCCTTTTATCAGCAATATTAACAAAACCGTGACCAGAATCGGGGTGGTGATCAGGTGGAAAAAAACCGCTCCAAGGGCAAAAAGAAACATCGGCCAATAAGGCGCCTTGTCCTTTACATATCTTAAAGACCAGTATAACGCCCACAGACTTAATGCGGTTGACCAGGTATAATTCTCAATATAGCCGAAAAATAAAATCACCGCCCCGCTGGTCAACGCTCCTATAAAAAGAAACCAGCGTTCAAGATTATCTCCGGCCAGAATACTGGCCAGGGCAAATAACGCCCAGATACCCGCCACTCCGCCCATACTGGTAACAAGCGCATAGGCATGCTCGGGAGAGATATCGAACAAAGAATTCAAAAGGCGATAGACATAATGGGGCAATAAAATCGAACCGCTTTCCAGAAAGAGCTTGTCATAAATCAGAGGACCGGTTTTGACCGCATAACCTTCGAGTCGCGTGAAACCGTCGCCGTAAACGTGAGCCTCGGAACGAAAGATGTAAAATATGACAAAAACCAGGCCCAATCCTGCCAGGCCGACCGCAAAACGATTATATCGTCGTAAAAATTGAGCTGTTACAGAAACGAAACCACCCAATATCTGACTGATTTTTTCACAAAGTGATGGAATAAGGAATATCAATACCAGGACTGGAAAGATTACCGACCAGGGCAAAGGTATTAAACCCAGATAATTAAAACCCCAGGCAAAAGTAACAGGCAAAAAACCGCCGATCAAATAGCCTGTGATGAGAATCCCCAATAGCCGGTAAAGGCTTTTATAATCGAATGCCCCGGATTGGAGAGTCTTATTTTTATTATGAGGTGAACTCATTTCCGGTTTCATTAAACAATGAGGTTATAAGCTTTCACGGGAACTTTTTAAATCTCTATACGATATGAAATTTAATGGATTAAGTCAATTCCACTTTAACTTTTTATGCCGGGACAAAAACACCGGCTAAAAATTTGTGCCCGGTAGATGTCCACATCTGCCGATAATACATTTGGAGCCGAAGTGGATATCTGCCACCCACTTGAACAAACAGCGACGAGACAGCGAATATAAAAAGTTCGGTCAGGTCCTGATTCGCCACAGGCGAATTGTGACCTGACCACTTCCCCTTGTTCCCACGGTCTCCGTGGAAACACAAGCTAAGGCGCTCCGCGCCTTCTTTGGTGACGCAGCGCGTCACAACAGAAAAGAGGTCAAGCCCCGAGACCCAAGTCGGCTTGACCTACAAAAACTGGTGAAAATGAGATAGCCAAAGTTGTATTAGGCGGAGAAATTCAAGCAGTTATTATTGAAAATATTTTATATAATAAACAAATTCCCCAATCATTGAACAAACACTCTTCTTTAGTTGATTCTGTAAAAACAGATACAAACACTGTAAATAATATAAAAAACAAATTTATAAAGGAATTAAAAGATTAATAAACAGTAAAAGTAGCTGTATCTTTTTTAAAATTAATATTTACACCAAATTCGTAATGTCCCCCATAATAATAATCAATACCTGCATTATTACTATCTTCTGAAAAAGTGACTCTGTAATAATTTTTATTATTTAAACTATCAAGAGGAATATTATATCTCTCAGCATAATATTCAACCAAAGGTTGTGCTAATTCTAATGCTTTTTCCTCAGTTCCTTTTGGAGCTTCAGAACAGGCATTAAATAAAACTATTCCTGATACTAAAGTATTAAGTATTTTTTCCATATTAATCTTATACAATTAGCTAAAGCAGGTCAGGAGCCCCGTGCTGTGCTCCTGACTATTTCTTTCTTTCAAATTGCCGAAACTCTTCGAGATTCCGACCTACTATCGTACATTTCTGATGCTTTGCTCAATACTGTATTCCCTGTACTTTAAGGTAATAATAGTCCGGAAGGTAGAAATTGTCAACAGTAATTTGTAAAAAATCAAAAGTGTATAATGCAGACAAATGTAAATGGGTGTGTGAATTATGGCAGGAACATTCTCAGAGGAGTACTTTTTACCTGGTCATCACAAATATCCTATTTAATCGCACCTCTTTCTGCCTCCGAGCAGCTTAATGGATAAGTACGAATAATTAAAAAAAAGAGAGAGGAGAAAATATAGGGACCCCTTAAAAATAGTAAAACGAACCCATTTTAAATCAGGTGTACAAGGCTCCTGAGCCAGAATAAGTATATATCAGACAACAAGATAACCCCTTCTTTGCTTTAACGTCACACTTTAAATTATTTTCCTCAATTTATGAAACACTTCAATGCCTTTATCGTATTTAGAGTACCATCCAAACTGAATAAAAAGGAGATCCTGATGAGTAAAAGATTATATCCCGCAGTATCAGCGGCACTTTTTTTTATTTTCATCGTTACCTTTATCCTCCATACTGATCTAATATTCAGTTCCAGCAGAAGCATTACTCAGGAGCGACAACTTGAAGCCTTTGATAGAATCGAACTTGATGGTTCGGGGGATGTTTTCATAACCGTCGGTGAACGACAAAAAGTAACGGTCTCAGCTGACCCGGAACAGCTTGACAAGGTTACTACCGCCAATGTCGGCAGGCACCGTCTTTTAATCAACACCGAAGAATATGATTCCGATATCGAAGTACGGGTAGACATTACCATTCCGGAATTGGAATTGCTGGCGGTTTTCGGGTCCGGCGATGTTGAAATAACCGGACTGGAAGGCGACTATTTCGACCTGTATCTCGAAGGTTCGGGGGATATCAATATGGAAGGAACAGCAGCGGAAATCGAGATCACGGTCGAGGGTTCGGGCAATGTCGATGCTTCGGATTTGAAAGCGGACGACGCTTATGTGGAAATAAACGGCACGGGCAATGTCAGGGTTTATGCCCGCGAGACCCTTTTCACCCGGATAAACGGCAGCGGCGATGTCCAGGTTTACGGCCACCCGGAAAATCATATTCAATGTTATGGTGAGCCTGGAAATTATTCTAATCGCTGGAAATATCCGGCCATATCGGCGATTCCCGCCATACCGGCGATACCCGCCATTCCGGCGATACCTATGATCCCCGAGCTCATTGTCTTTCCGGATATTCCTCTCATACCGGAAATACCGGCTTTGCCGTCTATTGAAGAAATTCCAGCTATACCGGAAATTCCGGAAATACCAGAGCCACCGGAAATTCCCAAAAAAAATAAAAATCGCGTGTGGTACTGAAAAACTTACATTCCCTCCATCATTGCTTAAACACCCGGAAGGTTTATTCCCCGGGTGTTTTTTTGTTTAATAACATTCTCAAAAAAAATTATAATTATGCCGGCTACCTGAAATACGCCCGGGACCATTACTAAACCACCGGACTTGTTTTTTTCCAATTCAATACCTATTATATACTGATAAAAAAAACAACCAGTGAGGTGATAAGAATGCGTTTTTACCCATTTTTCATTTTATTATTCATTACTTTTTTTATGCCGCTTTTCGCGGTGAACGGCGATTCCTTATCAATCGGGCCGCGTTTCCACCGGGAAACCGGTTACGATGAATACGGCATGGTTGGTAAAAATATATCCTGGGGAGAGAATATGCCCTTATATAAAGAATATCCCGAAGCCGGGAAAATCAAACTGCCCCTACCTTCGAACGAAGGTAAAAGCGTCGAGCGCGCCATTCGGGAGCGTCAATCGGTGCGGTTATACAGTTCGAAGACCGTAAGTCTCGAGCATCTGGCGCAAGTTCTCTTTGCCGCCGCCGGCTTAACTCACACCATGGGCGAATATGCCCTCCGCGCCGCTCCGTCGGGAGGCGCCCTTTACCCTATCGAAACCTACTTTATCGTGGACAAAGTCGAGAATCTGCCGATGGGTCTTTATCACTACCAGGTGGCCGACAGCAGCCTGGCACTTCTAAAAGAAGGTTATTTCAATAAAGACATTCACATCGCCGCCAATGAACAAAAGACTGTTGGCAACTCACCTTTAACCATTATTCTGACCGCCCGTTTTGCCCGTTCCACCCGCAAGTACGCCGACCGGGGCTACCGGTAAATTTATATGGAAGCCGGGGCGATTTGTGAAAACATATATCTCGAAGCTACTTCGCTGGACATGGGCACGGTGGCGGTTGGAGCTTTCAACGATGCTCTGGTCAATGAAATTCTGGAGATAGACGGACGTTCCGAAGCCGCCCTGTTGATTATGCCGCTGGGTTACCTGAAGGATAAATAAATATATTCCGGAGGGGTTCAGGTTATTTTTTTACGGCCTGCTCATAGGCGTCTCGTAATTTCCCAACCTCGACCGAACCAGGATACATCTGTTCGAGCAGGACCAGCTCTTTTTGAGCTTCATCCAGCTTATCCAGCGCCAGACAGGTCTTGAACAGGGCTACCGTCACCGAGGGATTACTGGAGGGATACGAGGTCATCTTTATGCCTTTTTGCAAAAAAACATAGGCGGAATCATACTGCCCGAGAGTGCTGTACAGCATGGCCAGATTAAGAACGTATTCGTGATTATCCGGCATGAGTTCATAAGCCTGTCGAAAAAGCGGCAACGCCTCGGCCGTTCGGTTTAATTCAAAAAGAAGAATCCCCAGCTGAGTTTGTGATTTAGCGTTATTCCGGTCGAGCGCTACTGATTTTTGAAGATGTTCCAGGGCGGCGGTCCTGTTTCCCAGAGCCTGTTCGGCAACACCCATTTTAAACAGAACCAGGGGGTTGTTATCCAGTTTACCCTTACTGAGCGTCAAACCCCGATTAAGATAATAATAGGCCGAGTCAAAAACCTGGAGGTCGATAAGGACAATACCGAGGTTAAGGTTATGTTCGACAACATCCGGTCCCAGTTCGAATGCCCGTCGAAAATATACCAGGGCTTCTTCGAAACGCAACATCTTCGAAAGAGAAATACCCAGTTGCGTAAGAGCGGAGGGATTATCGGTCTTATAGCGCAGAGCCTTTTCGGCATGCCCTTTAGCTTCGATGTCTTTGCCCATCGCCCCCGTTACTTTAGCCAGTTGCTCATATAAGCGGGGGTTATCGGGATTCAATGCCACCGCCCGGCTTAAAAAGCTGTAAGCGGAGTCGAGTTCCCCCAGGGAATAATAGACCTCCCCGATATTCGATAGAGCCAGGTAATCGTCTTTTTTTATTTCATAACGGCGCTGGAAATATTTGAGAGCCCGTTCGGGTTCGCTGACATTGCTGCTCAGGATATACCCCCAGGGGATACAGCGCTCCCCGTCCCGGTAATTGACCTGATAATGAACATCGCTCCAGAGTTTTTCATCGAGCCGACGCACGGCGGTGGGAAGGTCATTTTTTTCAATCAGGTTGGGAACGATAACCACCAGCGCCACGACCACACTGGCCGGCAGAGCCCGGTTACGAATTTGTTTTTCAGAGAATGCCCGGGCAAGAAAATAACCGCCCCAGAGAGCCAGAGGAAAGCCGAACTGAGACAATAAATCCCAGTCACGCATATAACCCAGTTTCGGATTAACCCAGAAAGCAACCAGGAAGGTAAATACTACGGTCATACCGAGCAGGGCACTTTCCGCCGAGGAAGGTAGCTTGCGCAATTTTTTAGAAAAAAGTAAAAGCAGAACCGCAGCGACGCCGACCGGCGACAGTAAAAGTAATTGATTGGCGACGTCGACCAGGTGCGCCCCTGATAGAAACCAGTAGGAATTTTCAAGAGTCGGCCAGATGGGAACAAAAACCTGGTCATATGCAGTCAATTGAAAGACCAGGGGGATTACCAAAGACAGAAAGATAGCCGTCAGGTTAATTTTATATACCAGGGAGGAAAAAGGTTCTTCACGTAACACCCGGTTTCTGATCGCCGGTGCCAGTAATGCCACCACCAGGAAAGGTGTAAAAATCAAATGGAAAAAAAGCGCCCCCAGGGCAGCAACAACCGCAGGGACCAAATGGCAGTTTCCTTTTAAATAACACAGGGTAAAATATATCGTCCAGAGTGACAAAACCGTGGGCAGAGTATAACTCTCAACATAACCGAAAAATAAAATTACGGTGCCGCCGGTCAGAGCTACTATGAAAATAAACCACCGTGAGGAATGAGACACCGCCAGCATCCGGGCGATTTTATAAAGCGCCCAGACACCGAAAACCCCGGCCAGACTGCTGAGGACCGCATAGGTTGTTTGAGCTGAAACCCCGAACCAAGATGACAACAGCCGGTAGGTATAATGCGGAATAATAACCGCTCCTGTTTCGAGAAATAATTCTCCGTACAGGAGGGGTCCTTCTTTATCGGCACAGGCTGCCAGGCGGGTAAAGCTGTCGCCGTAAACCAGAGCCTCGGTACGAAAGATATAGAACAAGCCCAACCAAAAAACCCCGGCAACTGAACCGAGCCAGTACCTGTTAATCTTCCCCGCCAGCACCGTCACAAATATTACCGGCTGGGCTGATATAACAGCCAGGTAATAGCTCACCGGGGGTATTACCAGAAATAAGGCCGTTCCCAACAGAATCATTGAAAGCGATGTCGAAACAATACTCCAGAAATTAAATCCCCAGGCGTATGGCATCGGTAGAAAACGCCCGATAAGAAACGCCATAACAATACCCGCGAAGAGCCAGGGTAAACCCGGGAATAAAGTTATTTCATTATTATTGCTTGTCACCTGTTTTTGGTTTTGAATCATGTGTTCGCCTGGTAAACGGTAAACATCAATTTTGCATCTTTGAGTTTTTAACAGCCGGATTATAACACAGATAGGTGTCGAAGTCAATTTTCATATTTTACCGGTCATAAGAAAACCGCTTTCGTATATGAAAGCGGTTTTAGGTTTATACTATATTCGGGACTTATCAGGGACAGGCGGGCAGGGATTCATGACTGATATAAAGCAAATTAATCAGGGCGGTAATATCCGAAATGTCCGGCGGCCCGCCGCTGGTGTCACAGTCAGCTTCAGCGAGACAGCACAATGCCCGACGACTGATATAAAGGTGGTCAATCAGGCGGGAGATATCCGAGATGTCCGGGTTTTCATCTTCGGAGCAGTCGACATTTCCGGTCAGTCCGGTGCAACAACCGGTGGTATCGTTCCACCCGGCCAGCGTCGCCAGCATCCACCAGAAGGCTTTGCCTTTCTGATAACAGTTAAAACAGTGGGAATGGGCGCAAGAGGGACAGCCGGGGCATTCATGGACAGCGCACCATTCGTAACACCAGCCGCAACTGTCGGTTTCATCGGGATAATAAACACCTTCGGGGTCATAGCTTTCAATATCCGCGAAATCATAAAGAACTTTATCGTTAGCCAGGCAATAATCACGGATAAACTGATTATTGCGTCTTACGGTAACCGGTGCCCACCGGTCAAGGGGACCGGTCATATAAACAAAAGTGACGGCGGGGTAAGTCTGTTCCAGTTGGGTCATGGCGTTTAAATAGACATTTATGCCGGCCTCGTTGTTGTTGGCGACGCCGCCGCACCAGGCCCAGATAACCATGTTGAAGTCATTTTCAGGATTATCCAGTTGCTGACGGGTAACAGGCACCCAGGAAGTATCGCCCCAGGAACCGAGGTCACCGGCATACTCGGTTAATGCCAGCGTACCCGCTCCGTTATTGTAGGCATAAAGGGGATTCTCGGCCAAAAGCATCCCCATCCCCTGCACCAGTTGTGCGCCGTGGGAAGAATGACCGTAAAAAATTCGATACGTATTCTTCGCTTGAGTGATATAGTCAGCGGGAATAGTTGCGAATTCAGCCGTTGCCTGGTGACTTACATGCACCGGTTGCGAATGGATACCACCGACCGGCATCATTAACAGGGAAGACAATAAAAATGATAAAAAGAGCTGATTTTTCAATCTCACAGCCGCACCTTTCATTAAAAAATTAAAATCCGGTTACCAACAAACAAGCCTTATTCCTGCTTTTAAATAACCGTAAAAAAAATAGCTTATTTTATACGTTCAAAAAAGTAGGTACAAGAGACCGCCACTTGAAATTTTTCCTCTAAGATAACAAAAAAACGGTTTTTGTCAAAAACATTTTTGAATACTTCCCGGCCGTTTTCTCTGACTACTTAAGGCTTTTCTTAAAAAGAATAAAACATATCGAACAATATTATATATTCTACTATGAATACGCTCACCGGGATTAAATTATTGAAAAAAAGAGCGTCTTGGAAATGAATGTCATCCGTTTTTAGATAGGGGATTGAACAATAACGAATTATTTAACCTGGTCGGGAAGGTTTTCGTTTACGGGGAATGAAAGAGTAAATATCGACCCTTTGCCGGGTTCAGATTCGATGGCAATTTCAGCCCCGTGGTTTTCTATGATTCGGGCACAGGTAACCAGGCCGTAACCATGCCCCTTCTCTTTCGTCGTTAAGTGGGCTTTGAACAGGCGTTCCTTGACTTCGGGCTTGATGCCGATACCGTTATCAGCCACGGCCAGAATTACCCGGTCATTCTGTAATTTTGTTTTAACCTGGATCTGACCGTTTTTAATACCGGCTTCTTCTATGGCATCCATAGCATTATTAAGGAAATTGAGCAACAGCTGTGCAATCTGGTCTTTGTCGATTTCGAACCGGGGAAGATTTGGTTCAAGCTCGGACTGGATAGATACCAGTTTAAATTTTTTCTGAACCACCAGAAAAGACAAAACATCCTTGACGAGTTCGTTAAGGTCAGCTGTTTTTTTAACGGTATTCAGGCGCGAATAATCCATCAGACCGGCGGTAAACCGCTTCATCTTGTCGACATTTTCTTTCAATTTTTCCAGGGTGGTGCCCGCTTTTTCGTATTTTTCCCGCCCCAGAGCCAGTTGGGTTAATTCCACCCCGCCAAGGATTAAAGCCAGGAAATTATTCAATTCATGAGCTATGGAAGATGCCAGCTGTCCTTTTTCGGCGAATTTTTCGAGTTCAAACAGGCGCTGCTCGTTCTGCTTCTGATTGGTTATGTCATCGAGGGTAATGACCAGGTCGAAATTGTAATGGTTCTTATACAGAATCTTGCTTACCCGGACATTAAAAATAAACTCCCGGTTATCATTCTTGGCAACCATGCTTTCAAGTAACTCGTTGTGGTTTTGAGTATCGGCGGTCATGAAACGCTGTACCCAGGATTGAAAAACGTCATCCGGGAATATCTCCTGAATAGACCGGTTGCCGATGGAATTCATATCCGCCATTCCAGAAACCAGTTCTTCCAGTATTTTCATGCCGCTGATATTTACTTTTTTGAGAACATACTGGCTGTCAAAAACAAAGACCCCCATTTTCACATTATCCAGAATTTCCAGATACCAGGTATTCAACTGAGCCAATTCCATAAACAAGTAGGAGTTGGCAATCATGGGAGAAATAGTCAAAATAAGAGTGGTAAACAGGTCGAATTCCACTTCATCGAAGGCAACTTTATTTACCTTTTCACCCAGCGCGACAACACCGATGAGTTCGTTTTCGTGGGACAGGGGAGCTATTATTTTGACCCCGGATTCAAAAAGTAATTTTCCGAATTCGGAACCGTCCGACTTCTCCTGCAGTTCTTCGATGCGAAAGGCTTTCCGGTTTTCATGAAAAAAACGACAGAAATCTTTCGAATTCCGAAGTATCAGCAAACGTTCGTCTTTACGGAATTTCCCTGTCCCGATATACAACTTTTCTTCATAGCCGTATTCGGGATTCCTTAATATGACAAAGGCGCTTGTCACCGAGAACTGGCCTGAAAGAGTCAGGATAAAAACCTCCATCAGGTTTTTAAAATCCGGTTTATTAGCAAACTGCCGGGTCAGTTTGGCCAGGGCATCGAGCGCCATGACCGGTTTTTCGGACAGCTGGATCAATTTATCGATAGCCAGCGATTCCATGAGTTTGTCGGTGATGGAAGGCATGTTATTTATACACCTCGCACGAAGCCCCGGCTTCCTGAAGGTTATCTTTGATGGTCAGATAGTCAATCAAGTCCAGCACTTCTAAAATGTGCCTGATAACCTCCGCCACGTTGCACAGTATGATATCGCCCCCGGCTTCCCGCGAGGTTTCGATAGCCCCCAGTATGGCTCCTACCCCCGCCGAGGAGATGAATTCCAGAGGGGTCATATCAATTATTATATACTTGTACCCTGTTTCCTGAGCTTTTGTAATGACTGCCACGAGCTCATGGGCGTTGGTATTATCCAGGTTCTTACCGGGATTGACTACCAGGACAGTGTCGCTTATTTTCGTGTGAGTTATCAGGTTATTTTCCATGGTGTAATCTCCAGTTTTTCTCCAGAGTCAGAACGTTGATGCTGTCTTCCAATCGCCGGTAAATTATGCGGTCGGTCATCCTAAAAATCATAGTCAGGCCAAAACCGCGTTTTTTCTTTTCCCGGATGGCTTTTCCCGGCTCATATTCCGTTCCTTTCAGAGTCGGGTCAAAAGCTTTTCCCCGGTCAGTGAAAATCATAGTGATTTTATCATCATGAGAAGCGGCATCAAACACGATCACGTCACCGGTACCCAGACCGCTGTGCAGGCGGATGTTGGTGGCCACTTCATAAAAGATAATTTCCAGCTCGATAACAAACTTCATCGGGAGGTTAAACCGTGACAGGAAAAGGCGAAAATCCGCCAGACAACGCGTAATAGCACCGGTTTCTGCCCTGAATTCCAGTTTTAATTCACGGTCATCCTTTACCCGGTTGTCCATATTATCATTCAAAGGATCCATCTTCGGCTCGGGCTGTTTGCCCAGAAAGATATCATGCAAATCAAGAACTTTCAGAACCCGTATAAGACCGGGTGAAACAAAACTTAATTTTACATTAAGATTATTTTCCAGGCAGAGAGTCCTGGCTTCCCAGAGCAGATTTATGTGGCTGGAGGTAACCAGGTCAATCTGGGAGCAATCCAGTTCCACGAGCGTCGGCTGTTTATTGACCAGACTGCCCAGTTCTTCATGAAATTTGTCCACGGTCTCCACGGACAGTACCCGGGGAACCTTGATGACCTTTATTTTGCCCGCATCAACTAACATTGACCGCCTCCTGGATGTCTCTATTATATATATCGGATGAAACCCCGGTCCACTTCAACGCAATCAGGGTGATATCATCAAACTGCCTGGCTTCACCGACGAACTGGGCATGACTTTTCAAGACTTCTTCGACCAGACCGTTCGGCTTAGCTTTCTTATGTAATGTCAATTGATTTAGAAACCGCTCCATCCCGAATTCTTCACCAGCGGTATTCTGCGCCTCGTTGACGCCATCGGTATACTGAATAAGCCAATCGCCGTCGGTAAGATTCATCTCCCGGCTTTCAATCCGTTTATTGAACTGTTCCGGGGACATCATCCCCAGCGGGTAACCCTTGGTTTTGACCAATTCAGCGGCGCCGTCATGGCTGTTGATGACAATCAGGGGATTATGACCGGCCGAGGCGAATTCAAACCGGCCGGTGTTCTTGTCGAGCACCCCGTAGAACATGGTCACGAACATACCTTTCTTGATATTACTCAAAAGCTCGCGGTTGACATCGCATAAAAGTTCCGCCGGCCTTATAATGTTGCGGCTCACTTTCCTGACAATATCGCGGGTCAGCAGCATTACCAGCATCCCCGGCAGCGATTTGCCGGAAACATCAGCCACCAGAAAAGCGAGATGCCGGCTGTCATGCTCGATAAAATCATAATAATCCCCGCCGACTTCAAGGGCGCTGCGGTACGACCCGCCAAACTCGAAACCGGCACCCTGCGGATAAGCCCGCGGAAGAATGTTGGCCTGAATTTCCCGGGCAATTTCCAGCTCCCGGGTTATCCGTTCATTCTCAATCAGCTCTTTCTGAGCCACATTCAGCTTGGCACCCATCATCTTCAGCATATCGGCCAGGTAGCCCAGCTCGTTGCGGCTGGTAAATGGAATCTCCAGGCTGATATTGTCAAAATCTATTTTTTTCAAGTGGTCGGTGATGATGCTGATGGGACGCAGTTTGCGGTGCAAAAGCAGCATTGTCAGCGGCAAACCTATCAGAAGCATCAGCACCGTTATCGAGGCCACGGCGATTACCGAAGTCCGCCGTGCCTGGATAATCGGCCGCGTCGAAGAAGCCACCCCCAGCCGGCCGATCAGGATATTGTTCTCCCTGATGGGGACATTGACAAAGATGGTATCGCCCCTGAGGTCGAACGCTTCCCCCTCCCGGACCAGGTCAAGATACTGATCCGTCGATATCTGGGACATGGCGGCGCCGGCGATTACTTTCTTGATGTCCGTATGCGCCAGGAAAGTATTCTCCGTATTGGTGATGCCCGCCCAGTAAACATCGGGATTGTCCACCGCCAGTTTGCGGCAGATATTGTTTAACAGCAGGGCGTCAGGGCCGTTGGTGGAGATGATAAGTTTACCCGCCGGACCGGAAGAGGAACGTGCCTGTACCAGCAGTTTATCGACAATCTGCCGTGTCACGGCATCGACATACTGGTTGGTTATAACCGAGCCTGTAATAAGCATCAATACCAGGATCATGCCCGCCATGTACAGGGAAAAATTCAGGCGAATAGATTTCTTATAGTGGCGGGATTCCGGCCAATCCCCGGTTAAGGCATTTATCTTAGTTACTCTCATAAGACAACTCTTCCAGTTTTCGGATTTCGTTTTCCGTACGATTTATATATTTGGTGATTTCTTCATTATCTGGGTCGAGCCGAGCCGCCTGTCTCCATACATTAATGGCTTCCTGAAGCTGATTCTGGCTGTAAAGTTCGACGCCGACAAATTTATAGGCATTAACCAGGTATTCGCGAACGGACAGGTAATCGGGCGCCAGTCGTTCGACCTTTTCCCAGTACTGAATGGCTTCTTTGAGGTCGCCCTTCTTGAAATGCGATTGCGCCGTCCAGTAGGCTTCATCGACCTCTTTTTTGATTTCCCCGCTGAGTGTTACCGCAGGTGGCGGGGTCACTTCGACGACAATTTCCTTCTTGCGTCTGGTCATGTCCTTTTCGACCCGGGCGTGAAAATCAAGCCACCACTGGTGACCGGGGAACAACGCCAGAGCGGAATCGAGAACTGCCAGTGCAACCGGCAAATCTTCCCGGGCATAAGCCGTTATGGCGACATTGCGCAGACGTTCAAATTCCACCCGCTTGGAGGCTAACCGTACGCCGCTGTGGTCCGGAGCGAATTCCACCAGCGTTCTGACAGCGGTAACCGCCCGGTCAATCTGCCCGATACTCAAAAGAGAGTCAAGCTGCCAGAGCCTTTCCTGAACCAGTTCTTCACGGGAAGATGCCTTCTGAATATTGCCATCAGCCTGTTTTAAAAGGCTCTCCGCCTGAGCCGAGTTGGGAATCTCCGTTAACGCCAGGTTGGCAAAATAACGGGCGGCTATAAAGTCATCACTATCAAACTTGAGCTGGGCGGAATCCATAAAGCGGTTGTATTGCTGCATATGCAGAATATTTTCCAGCTGTTGCTGAACCTCGACCGCTTTCCCATAAATCGCCACTGTATCAACCAGGTTACTGCGAGCCAGGAACAGAGCCCGGTCATAGCAATGGCTGGCACCGGTCAAATCGCCGGACTGGAAAAGACGGTCCCCCTGTTGCACCAGGTCGGTCACCATGTTGTGATTCTGCTGTTGAATCTGCCGGTTCATCAGGTCGTTAAACTCGGCTTCCTGCTTTTGCGTCCGGCGAGCTTTCTTCTCCGTTTTGCCCAGTCCGAAAGCGGTTGTCAGGCTGAACATGTGCAGACTTCCCAGGTCACGGTCCACGAGGGCATAATCAAATGTTATGGCCTTATAGGTAATACCGGCTCCGAAAGCGAGCTTCTTTTCCCGCAAACCGCCCCGGAGACACAGAAGATTCTGGAAATTATATTCCAACCCCAGGGCTAACCGGGGATCCAGTTGTTCCACCTTGGTCAGCGAGGTTGAGACAGTAACCAGGTGGTTCCAGCCAGGTTGAGGACGAAATTTAAAAGAAGTTCCCAAATCCACCGTGTAAGGGTAATCGATACTCTCTTCGAGCATTTTCAAATTCGGGCGCAGAAGGTTACGTCCGTTGAAAACTATCGCCAGTTCTTTGAAGCGGTTGTGGTCAAAAGTCAAAACCCGGCCGACCGACAGCGATAATCCCGGCGACGAGGTGGTGTTATAGGAATCCAGGGAATGGTGTTCCAGGTTGACGGCCAGGCCGAAATCATAATTTGAAATCGTCCGGCTGTAAGCGAGGTAAAAAGCCAGCCAGCTGTCCTGGATGTACTCGACATAAAAATTATTAACGTCGATCT
>JAQUSF010000112.1 GCA_028715215.1 Candidatus Zixiibacteriota bacterium | reverse complement strand
GCGAGAACTGAGGTAATAACAATGGTACCTTACCTTAGGTGCAGCGAGGAACCCCTTTATCGCCGAGGACTATCTTTCGACCTCGCAAAGACTGTATTTCTTTATCCAGTTGCGTACCGTCCCTTCGCTTACACCCAGTATCTCGGCGGTCCGGGTGCGGTTCCAGCCCGTCAACTTCAGAATATCCAGAACCTTCTCCATCTCCGTCCGGTACTCACCGTCCAGCGCCAGGCGCGCCATCTGCGCCATATCCCCCTTCGCCGCCAGCTGTAGATGTTTTACCTCCGCCCGCAACTGCCGGATGTTCCCCTCCCAGCTGCGGTTCGATAAAATCACCGCCAGCCGGTCAAGATATTTCTGTCCATTAATCTTTTCCCCACCCGCTTCTTCCAGAAAATACCTGACCAGAAGGGGGATATCCTCCATCCGTTCCGACAGCGGCGGCAAGGTTATCGGTATCTCGTTCAGACGGTGGTACAAATCGAGCCGGAACCGGTTTTCGCGCACATCCGTCTGAAGGTCATGGTTGGTAGCCGCGATGACCCGGAAATTGACCTTCCGCACTGTCGTCTCTCCCAGCCGGCGGAATGTCCGCGTCTCCAGCACCTCCAGTAGTTTTGCCTGGAATTCGCCGGTAGCATCGACCAGCTCATTCAGGTAAAAAGTGCCGCCTTCGACCATCTCGAAAAGCCCCGGTTTGTCGCTTTCAGCTCCGGTAAACGCTCCCCGGGCATAACCAAACATCTCCACTTCAACCATGCTGTCCGGGACCGTAGCGGCATTGACCATTACGAATTCCCCCCGACGCCCGCTGTGGTGGTGAATATAGCGGGCCAGCAGGTCCTTGCCAGAACCGGTCGGACCGGTCAAAAGCACGGTCATATCCGAAGCCGCGATATGCTCCGCAAAGCTCACCAGCTTCTTCATATGCCGATTGGCGGTTATTATGACCGGGCAGCCGTTGGCGGCGGTTGCAGGCGGTGAGGGTGGGTATTTACCGAGTAAGGCTCCCCTCAGCGCCCGGTCAACTTTGTCTATGTAATGCTTGATATCTTCACTTTCAAAATACTGTTTGGCCATATAAAGCATGGCTATACGCTCGCCGGTGTTATAAAGCCCCGTAAGCGATGCCAGGTAGCGCGTCACCGCCAGTTCGTATCGGGAACTGATCTGGCTGAACAGGTCGATGGCTTTGCGAAACCATTCGCGGGCCTTATCGGCATTACCGCTTTTGTGTTCCAGCCGGGCGAAAATCCGGTAGCAGGCGGCAATTTCGGCGCGTTCATTGATTTTCTGTGCCACTTCGAGCCCCTCGGTTGCATACTTATCCGCAAGGTCATATTTCTGAGTGGCCAGATACAGGTCACCAAGAAGCCGCTTGGTTTGGGAGACCAGATCTGAATCTGTTGCAATTTCTAAAGTTAATTTTAATCCTTTATTAAATGTCTCCTCTGCCTCTGTAAATCTGTTTTCCAAGGAAAGTACACAGCCTAGAAACTCATAATACAAAGACTGTTCATGGTTAAAATCATGCAGCAAAGGTAGGGTTTCTTGTAATACAACCTTCGCTTTATTAATATCTCCACTGATTGCTACAGTTAACGAATAACCCAAATTAAGTGAACATCTATTTCTCTTATCTAATAAATCACTTTTTTTAAAAAGATTTTCATAAATATCAAGAGACTCCTTTATTCTTCCACATTTTCTATATATTAAGGCTAAATTACCTTTACAAAATATGCTTTTTCTTTTATTCCCTGCCTTTTTGTAATATTCTATGGTTTTAATTAAATTTATAACTGCTTGATTTATATCGCCTGTTAATAAACATATAAAAGATAATCTATTAAGTGTTCTTGCAACCCAATTGAAATTGTCTTCTCTCAAAAAAGCAGAATATGATTCAATTAAAGATTCTTTAGCTTCTACATACTGTCCCATTAATTGAAATTGCCATCCTTCTAAATGCTTTGCATGAGCAAAATGTTCGTGTTTTGAAGTACGTTTAAAAATCGCTATGGCTTTCTGAGGGTAATTATGTTTAACTTTTCCCATAGAAAGAAGGTTTTCTCCCTTTAGAAGACAATATTCTCCCTTCTCTAATAAACTTAGCTGATCGAGTTTAAACTTATCTAATATTTCTAAAGATTCTTGATATTTACATATCTGAAGGAGCTGATTTGCTCTGCTCAGAAGATTTGTTATCTGTAATTCCGCTTGCTTCGTCATTATTTGTACCTTGTAAGTTGTTACTTTTAACAATAAATATTTTTGGAATAAAAATCTTAAGCCAATTATTCTCAAAGTACAAGAATTCCAATGTATTAAACCACGAGAATTTATCTAAATATACCTTATTCATATTCTCGTTAGGATTCTTATAATCAATCCAGGGTTCACCATCTTTTGTAGCAATTTTATTATAATCTCCATTATATCTTGGATCAAAGGGGTCGTGGTCCAATGCCAGAATAGTTTGAGAGGTCAGCGTCAGGGCAAACAGCACTGCCATAAATAGCCCTATCTTTCTTTTCATTTTCTCACCTCAATGGTTAAAGTTTTATTTATTACATATACTTATATTCTTATTTAAATAGGCAGGAGCGCAGGGCTCCTGCCCTACGTTTACTTTTTGGAACCACTCGCGGCTTTTATCGCTGTGGCCGCGCTGATTCTCCAGTTGCGCGAAAATCCGGTAGCAGGCGGCAATTTCGGCGCGTTCATTGATTTTCTGTGCCACTTCGAGCCCCTCGGTTGCATACTTATCCGCAAGGTCATATTTCTGAGTGGCCAGATACAGGTCACCAAGAAGCCGCTTGGTTTGGGAGATATGGTCAGATTCAGGAGCAATTTCGAGAGATAATTTTAAACTTTCATTTAAAGCCTTTTCCGCATCATTTAGATTATTAGCCAGTAGATGGATACGTCCTAGATGTTCATAGTATTGTGCTTCTTCGTGCTTGAAACCACGTAGCTGAGAAAATGATTCTCTAATTAATATCAAAGCTCTTTCAACTTGTCCATTATGCGCAAGAGCCATTGAAAAACCGAGTTTATATAAACCCCGGTTCTTTGGTTCAAAGTAATTATGTTCTTTATAACAAGAATCGTAAATCTCTATCGCCTTTTTTATTTGACCATTTTTTATGAATAGCAATGCTAAATTTACTTTAATTTTTCTATAACGTTTATTATCTTTTATTTCGTTTGTTAAACATAAGCCTTTATTAAGATTATCAATTGCTTGCTCAACACTACCTGATTGTAGCGATATAAAGGCCATTCTATTTAATGTTCTAACTGCGCCATCAATTTCATCAATTCGTAAAAAACTACTATAGGCTTCCATTAGAGATTCTTTTGCCAATTCGTAGTTACCACTTAGTTGTAATTGCCATCCCTTAAAAAACTTCGCTTCTGCATATTTACTATGTTCTTTTGTTTTTTTGAATGCTTCTATAGCATTATCAAAATGCACATGATTATAATTACCTGTGAAAAACAAGCATTGCCCTTTTAGAAGATGATATACACCTTTTTCGAGTGGAGTAAGGGTTGTTATTTTCAAATTGCTTAAAGTATTAGATGCTTTTTTATATTCACAATCCTGAAGTAATTTTTTAGTCTGTTCCAGGATAGTTTTGGTCTGTACTTTTCTTTTCATTTTTTACTTCACTGTTTATTGAAATATTTTCTTGATTTAAATTAGTATCCTTTTTTTCAATAAGAATAATATGTACTTTGAAATAATCACCAATCCAAAAAATATTAAAGTAAGTTTGAATTGAAATAGCGCTTATATTAACAACTATAGATAATCTATCTATAGAACCATTATTGTTTGCATCTATCCAAGGATCACTTTCTGTTGTTAATTGTTTTTCTACTGTCCCATTATATCTTGGATCAAAGGGGTCGTGGTCCAATGCCAGAATAGTTTGAGAGGTCAGCGTCAGGGCAAACAGCACTGCCATAAATAGCCCTATCTTTCTTTTCATTTTCTCACCTCAATGGTTAAAGTTTTATTTATTACATATACTTATATTCTTATTTAAATAGGCAGAAGCGCAGGGCTCCTGCCCTACATTTACTTCCTTAGCCTCTATGTAATTACCTAAAGCCTGTAGTTGCCATCCTTTAAGATATTTTGCCTGGGCATATCTATCATGATTTATCGATGATTTGAGAAGTTCAATTGCATCGTCAAGATAGTTATGATGATATTCACCTAAGAAGAGTAAACTTTCACTCTTCAAAAGATAATATTCCTCTTTCTCGATATCATTCAGTTTATTTGAATCAATAAACTTTAGCTGATTTAATGATTCACTATATTTACATATTTGAAGGAGGCGTCGTGCCTTCCCTAACTTCTTGAGAACCTGTTTTTTCATTTTCATTTTTATTATTCTTACTCTGTTTTTCTATAATAATGATTATAACTGGCGGATTATATATATTTTTTAAAAATATATTATTAAAAATATTAATAAACGGATTATCTAAAACTGTTATTCTAAACCATTCATTATTAGAGTTGTTATTACATTCGATCCAGGGATCACCATCTTTTGTAGCAATTTTATTATAATCTCCATTATATCTTGGGTCAAAGGGGTCGTGGTCCAATGCCAGAATAGTTTGAGAGGTCAGCGTCAGGGCAAACAGCACCGCCATTAATAGCCCTATCTTTCGCTTCATCTTCACACCTCTATGTTTAAGGTTTATGTTTTCCAGTTTTTTGTTATTAATTTAGTTGACTCTCAAAAGCTGTGTGATCTATTCTTTATAATTAATACAAATTAAAAGCCTCTTTGTCAATATTAAATTATTGATTTCAACTCTATATTCTTAAAAATAAAGTAAAAACCACTACTTTTTTACCGCTATTAAAAAAAACGACGCTGTCTTATACTGGTACGGTAATTCCTTCTACAAAATCATTATAAGCAATACCGGTGACAGGTCGTGTCAGTCTGAAATGAAAAATTATTAAAAATCTATAAATATTTTTAAACAAAATAAATGGAATGCGGGAGCTTATTGCCGGTTAATTCCTGCTATCTTGTTATCACTCAACAGGTGAATAGACGTCACACCAGACTTCCATTGCCGGGTCGTTGATATAATGAATCAAAAATATAATGTCCGCCAGTTCAATATTTCCGTTGTTATTAAGGTCCACCATGTAGGCATTGTAAGGGCCGGCTCCCGCTTGAAAATAATAAATAATCAGGTGTGAAACATCGGCAAGGTTGACCTGATGGTCGCCGTTGGCATCACCGCATAGTAAGTCACAACCCGCCTCTTCAGCCCCAATTAAAACACCGCAACTGTTGTTTTCGGGCAGACAGGGTGAAAAGAAATTTATCGTATAATTATTATTGTCGGGGTCGCAGAACTGCGGATTGGTGTCGATATTGCCGGCACCTTCCCACCCGCCCTTTACCAGGCAACAGGTTACTTGTAAATTTTCGGCGGTGACATTTAATATTTCGTCATAGGCATTATCCCAGAAGATGCTATTTTCGATTACCGGACCGGCATTATTAGAAACATACAGTCCCGGACCCAGATTTATGCAAATAGTATTATTTCTTAAGGTATCAAAACCGAGCTGGCAGGCAACCGCCATATCACTGTTATTGTAAATTAGATTACCTTCGATTAATGCCGCAGTTGTAAGACACGCCATTCCGGTTCCGTAGTAACCTATATTTCCCCTGATTATATTATTTTTTACTATCATTCGAAAAAGGTCAGAACTGGAACTATTAAGGACTATTCCCCCGCCAATAGCTATCGAAAAAGTTTCATTTTGAAATATATCATTATCCTCTATTACCACATGAGACTCCTGAATCGCTATTCCGGCACCCATTTTAGCTTTATTAGCCGAAATCCTGTTTCCCTGAATCAATAAATCCGATTCGCTGGCAAATATCCCCCCGCCTATGGAAAAATAGGTATTTTGCTCATTACTACGGTAGGCCAGATTATTGTTAATAGTATTATTGATAATTCGGGCTTTAGAATCGGAACAGTAAATACCGGCACCATACCCCTGACAGGTGCCGGTGTCAATGAAAACAGTATTATAATTAATCACGTTGTTATCAAGCGTCGGTCCGGCGGCGACACAGTAGACAGCACCGCCATAGACTGATTTTGAATGATAACTGATTACTAATTTCCCTGAACCATGCTTCAAGGTCAATCCTTTTAAAACCGCCGTACTGTCCTCATTGTTTGTAAAAGTAACCACCGGCCCGTTATTATTGCCGTCTATTATCGTAGTCCCTATGAAAACATTATTCCCTGTTATAACCTGATATGAGCCTACCAGTATATTTTTACCGTTAAAATTGATGTTTTCATAATAAGTTCCCGGTTGAATTATAACCGAATCGCCATCAGAGGCGTTGTTTATAGCAGCTTGAATAGTGTTGTATTCAACCGGCACCATTAGCCTCAGGGGATAAATGTTTCCTCCAGATAATAGTAATAAACTCAAAAGGATTAAAACAATTCTTTTACCCATAGCCTCTCCCAATAACTTAATGCTATAATATAATCCCGGATATGTACTTAAATAAGATAATATTTAAAATCTATTATGTCAAGAAAATCCTGAATCAAGGTCAGCTTATAACCGTTTTACCTACTCATCATCGGTATCTTCGCTCGGTTCAGCCTTTTGCGGGCCACGGGAACGTTTGACCGAGATAACTCCTTTAACCTTGCGGACTTTATCGATAATGCGATTGAGATGGGTAAGGTTGGATACTTCGATAACGAATTTACCCACGGCGGTGGTATCCTGAGCATACATCTCAGCACCGCGGATATTGGTATTGGCATCGGCGATTGCCTGCGTGACATCCCGGAGCATGTTTTTCCGGTCTTCGACCACCATATCCAATTGTACGATAAAGGATTGGTCACGACTCACATCCCAGCTGACTTCGATTTTACGCTCCGGACTGGTATTACTGATATCAATGGCTACCTGGCAGTCGGCCTGATGAATGGTTACCCCCCGGCCACGGGTTATAAATCCGATAATATCATCACCCGGCACCGGTTGACAGCAACCGGCAAAGCGGAACATCATATTGTCAAGTCCCTGCACCTTAATACCTTTGGTACCGCGTATTTTATCAATAACTTTTTCCACAAAGCCGGCTTCGGTCTTTTCCTCCTCGGGCTGGATAAGCAGGAGAAGTTGACGGTGGTTCATGGAACCGTTGCCGATAGCCGCAAACAAATCGTCTACCGACTTATGGTTAAGGCGGTTAGCGTATTCCTGAAGTTCGTTATCAGGGGGCATTTTTAAATGTAATTCTTTAAGTTTGCGTTCGACAATTTCCCGACCCAGGGTTATCGATTGCTCGAATCCGGCCTGTTTAATCCAGCGCTTTATTCGGGAACGGGCGTTGGAGGTTTTGACCAGCTTGAGCCAGTCATGCGACGGGGTGCGGCTGGGGTTGTTTAAAATTTCCACCATGTCGCCGGATTTAAGTTCGGTGGAAAGGGGTTGCAGGCGGCCGTTGATTTTCGCTCCGGCGCAATGAATCCCGACTTCGGTGTGAATCTGGAAGGCAAAGTCAAGCGGGGTGGATCCCTTGGGCAGATGAATCAAACGGCCCTTGGGCGTAAAGACAAAAATATCTTCAGAATAGAGGTCAATCTTTAAATATTCGATAAATTCATAGGGCTTGGTCAAGTCTTTCTGCCATTCCAGGATATCCCTGAGCCAGACCATCTGGCGGTCGTCACGGCTCATCTGCTGGCGACCTTCCTTGTACAACCAGTGGGCGGCAATACCGTTCTCGGCGATATAATGCATCTGGTGGGTGCGAATCTGGATTTCCACCATCTTGTCTTCCGGGCCAAATACCGTTGTGTGCAATGAACGGTAACCGTTTGGCTTGGGATTGGCCATATAATCATGAAAACGTTCCGGAACCGGTTTCCACATGGAGTGAATCGTCCCCAGGGCATGATAGCATTCCCGTTCGTTATTCACAATTACCCTTATCGCCAGAAGGTCAAAAATCTGGTCAAACGGTACTTTCCTGATTTTCATCTTACGGTAGATGGAATCAAGATGTTTGGCGCGGCCATAAACGGTCGCAATGATACCGTCTTTGGAAAGAGCTTCTTTAATAGGTGTAACCACCGATTGAATATAAGATTCGCGTTCTTCGCGGGTTTCTTTGACTTTTTCACTCAGCTCCCGATAAACTTCCGGCTCAAGATATTTCAAAGACAGGTCTTCCAGCTCAATCTTGGCTTTATTGATGCCGAACCGGTGAGCCAGGGGGCAATAAACATCCCGGGTTTCCTGGGCAATCCGCATTCTTTTATCGGGGGGAAGATAATCGAGTGTCCGCATATTATGCAGGCGGTCGGCCAGTTTGATAAGAATGACCCGGATATCCCGGGCCATACTCAGCAGCATTTTACGAAAATAATCCACCTGCTGTTCTTCCAGGGAATTAAAATGCACGCGGCCGATTTTGGTCACACCATCAACCAGCTCCGCCACCTCGTCACCGAATTCCCGCCGGATATCTTCCAGGTTGTAACTGGTATCCTCGACCACATCATGAACCATACCGGCAACGATGGTGACCGAATCCATGTGAAGCTCCGCCAGGAAAAAAGCCACTTCAATACAGTGTTCTATATACGGCTGACCCGAAAAACGCTTCTGTCCCTTATGTGCCCGGTCGGAAAACTCATAGGCTTTCCGGATGAACGGAATATCAACATTGGCATTGAAAGATTCAATCTTAATAACGAATTCAGCTAAATTCATATTCTGTTCCCAGACCCTTATCGGGTCCCTTTGAAAACCTGGATTACTTCCCGGGCGACATCTTCAGGTTTTATCGTATCCATGCAACGACACTGCCGGGGGGGACAGTTGCACTCGACCCGGTCGGGAACAATGAGCCTGTGCCCCTTCCCCAGCGGTCCCCACCGGACCGGCGACATAGCTTTTTTACCCGGATACAAACCCACCACCCGTGTATTTACCGCTACGGCCAGGTGCAGGGGCCCGGTGGAATTGGCCACCACAGTAGCTGCCAGTGAAAGTACCGCCGCCAGAGTTCTTAAATCGGTCTGCCCCGTTATTTTATTTACCTCAACCCTCAATTTCTTTTCCAGCTCGCCAATCTTTTCCCCCTCGCCGTCCGTACCGGACATGATTACCTTCATCCCCCCGGCAGTAAGGATGGTATACAGCCGGATAAAATTTTCGAAAGACCAGCATTCGGCTGATCCCCCTGACCCGGGATGAATTACTATGAACTTGCCGTCCACCCCGGCTTCACCAAGTATCCTTCGGGCGTTTTTTATCTCTTTTTCCAGGGGGTAGACAACCGGACTGGTTACTGTTTCCCCATCTTTAAAAAAGTCCAGGAAATCAAGATTATATTCACTTTCATGTTTCTTATTTTCTTTACGTTTATGAAACAGATGATGGTTAAAGTAAACCGAATGGAAACGACCGGCCGTACCCAGACGGTGGGGAATGTTTGCCCGATGAAACAACTGGCAGACGTGTTTCTCGGGATAAAGGGCAACCACACATTTATACCCGGCTTCCCTGATGCGATTCAAAAGGTCCTTTTTATAAAGCCGGCTGGTAAGCAACTGGTCCTGTTGCACGCGCACGATATGGTCTATTCTGGGATTATTTTCCAGAATTGGAGAAGCATACAATGACGCCATAACCTCTACCCGACAGTTGGGATAACGAAGTTTCAACGATTCAACAAACGGTAAAGCCAGAATCAAATCTCCCAGACGGTCGGTCCGGCTGACGAGAATACGGTCACCATCGGCTATTTCTATATGCTTATTTTTTTTCATAGTGGCGGGACTACCGGTCCATTTCCCTTAACTTGGCATATTTAACTAAAACGGCGGTAGCGGACAAGATTGAAATCAAGAACCCTTCCCAGCCGTCTCGAAAGCCTTGTTTGACAATATAATGCTTAAAAAAACTGGCCGGGGGCTTGAGGATCAGGTCAAACCAGCCGGCTTTTTTGCCTTCTGAATGAGCTTTTTCAGCTCCCAGGGTAGTATAGCGGTTAAACTTGTCCAGATAACCTGTCATTGTCGAGTAGCTGTAATGGAGCAACTCGCCTTTTAACCGGCCGCATTTACCATCGACGACCGCCTTTTCATGAACCAGGGCGTTGTTGAAATTACCCTTACTTTTTAAGAAAAGTCTCAAAACCGGGTCGGGATACCAG
>JAQUSF010000111.1 GCA_028715215.1 Candidatus Zixiibacteriota bacterium | reverse complement strand
AGGTAGCATTTGAAGCCGTGAATAACGCCAGGTTTACCCAGTGTCAGAGTGGCGGCATGGTCGCCGTCCTTGAAGCCCCGCCCGGCCGGTTCCACGCCGTACATCTCCACCTGCGGGTCGTCAAGAAAAGCCGTGAACAGCCCGATGGCGTTAGAGCCACCGCCGACACAGGCGACCAGATAATCAGGAAGTTTTTCGGTCATCTGTAAAAACTGCTCGCGCGCTTCCTCCCCTACAAGCTGCTGAAAATCGCGGACCATCATCGGGAACGGGTGCGGCCCGACCACCGAACCGATGGCGTAAAACTGCGTGACGGGATCTTTCAGGTACGCCATCAGGGCGGCATCGACCGCTTCTTTCAAGGTTCTCAGGCCGAAACTGACCGGGATAACCCTGGCGCCGAGGATTTTCATGCGAATTACATTGGGGTGTTCTTTTTCAATATCGACCTCACCCATATAGATATCACAGGCCAGCCCGACCAGAGCGGCGGCGGTAGCCAGCGCCACGCCATGCTGACCGGCCCCGGTCTCGGCGATAAGTTTCTTCTTGCCCATCCGTTTAGCCAGCAGAGCCTCGCCCAGACAATGGTTGATTTTATGCGCCCCGGTATGGTTGAGGTCTTCTCTTTTAAAATATATCCGGGCTCCGCCCAGCTTTCTGGATAAGTTCCGGGCGTAAAAAACCGGGCTGGGTCGGCCGACATAATGCCGGTACAAATCGGCCAGCTCTTTTTTAAAAGTCGGGTCTTCTTTAATTTTATAATAGGCGGTTGTTATTTCTTCTAAAACCGGGATCAAGGGTTCGGGGACAAACCGGCCTCCATAAGGGCCGAAATAACCTTCACCGTCGGGTTCAGGTCGGGGTTGGGGGGATGACAGCATTTTTACCTCCTGCCTTACTTTCAAGAATTTTCTTCGTTACCGCACCGCGGGCTTTCAGGATTTTCGACCCGCGGGTGATTTTACACAGGCTTATACCCAGCGTTGAAGCTATCTGCCGCTGGGATAATCCGTTGTGGAGCATCTTCATAAGACGCCATCGAAGAGCCACGTCCTTGATTTCGGCGGGGGTAAAGATTTCCTCGAAAAATTTTTTCATTTTTTTAAAATCGTCGATTTCGCAAAAGACCTTGATGACTTCATCGGTTGTCGTCATAACCGTCTCCTGTTGTTTCTATACGTAGAAACATTATAATACAAAACCGAAAAAAGTCAACATGTTTTTGCGGAGTTATGATAAATAATTATTGAAAATACCTAAAAAGTGATTTACAAAATAGAACCTTTAATTTATCCTGTTGTTCAGGAAGGGAATATCCCCGGAGAGAAGTAAAATGAATCTTAGTAAAAAAATGTTGCACAAAAAAATAAAACTATTTTATTTTTATTAACCTTATAGGTTAATAAAATTGGAACAAAAACCGATTATTTTGATTATAATATTTAAAGATACAAAACTAAGGAAATATTGTACCTCTGAGAAAAACGCTGTAAAAAAATGGGGACAACGAAAAGGTACTTTGCTTCTTAAAAGATTGGATGAAATACACGATTCTGACAATATGATGGATTTGACAAAAATACCACAGGCCCGATGTCATAAATTAACTGGGAACCTTCAAGGTAAATGGTCGGTTGACCTTGAGCATCCCTATCGTTTAATATTTGAACCTTTGGGTGAGCCAATTCCAAAATTAAGCAATGGCGGAATAGATTTAAAAAAAGTGACAGCAGTTAAGATTTTAGGAGTCCTTGATACACATGGATAAAGAATATAAAAATGAATATCAAGCTGACGTAATTACTCCACCCGGTGAAACGATAAATGATACTATTAAAGCTCTAGGAATGACCCAGGCGGAGTTGGCTGGGAGAACCGGTCGCACCACAAAAGCAATAAATGAGCTAATTAAGGGTAAAACATTTATTACCCCTGAGACCGCCATCCTTTTAGAACGTTCTTTGGGCGTCCCTGCAAGTTTTTGGAATAACAGGCAGAGGCGATATGACGAATTCTTAGCAAGAAAAAGAGAAATTAAAAGATTAAAACAGGATATCTTATGGCTAAAAAAATTCTCTTATAAAATGATATCCGAATTCGGGTGGGTAGAAAAAACAAATGATAAACTCACCCAATTACAAAACCTTTTAAATTTCTTCGGTGTTGGTTCTATTACTGCTTATGATGATTATTGGACAAAAGTACATGCCCAATATCGCAAGTCAGAAAAATACCAGCCAGACCAATACGCTCTATCAGTCTGGTTAAGAAAAGGCGAACTAACAGCTCAAAAAATTGATTGTTCACCTTATAATGAAGAAAAATTTAGAAGTTGTTTGTCAGACCTTAGAAAATTGACCGCTGCAACATCTGATATATTTCAGATAAAATTGATAGACACCTGTTCTTCTTGCGGTGTTGCCGTAGTGTTTGTGAGAGAACTACCAAAAACAGCGAGTGGCGCAACCAGGTGGATCACTCCTCAAAAGGCTATCATCCAACTGAGTTTTAAATACAAGACTAACGACCATTTATGGTTTACTTTCTTTCATGAGGCAGCCCATATTGTTCTGCATAAAAAAAGAAATATTTTTATTGAGTCACAGGAATACGAAAGTAAAGAAGAAACAGAAGCCAACAAATTTGCCGCAGAGATTTTAATCCCCTCTACTTCATTTAAACCGTTCTTGGGTGAGAAAGATTTCAGAGAAAAAACAATTCTGAGCTATGCCCAATCCATAGATATTGACCCCGGTATAGTAGTTGGTCGTTTACAGCATATGGGAATTTTAAATTGGAACAGCAATTGTAATAACCTGAAAAGGAAATTAAATTGGGCTTATTAATGCTTTCTATCCTTGATTTCTCATCTTATTAATTATTCAGAATGGAACTCTTTACTTGTTCCGGGAGCAGTACCAGATATCGGCGTCAAAATTCCCCTCCGCGTCGGACAAAACATGGACGAAATACAGGTACTGCCCGTCGGCGGTCAAGGACGCTTCACCCACGACACCGCTTATCACCATTTCCGGCATTCCCCAGTTGCCGTCGTCATATACCGAGCGGTAGATTGCGGCCCCGCTTAGACCGCGGGTGGAAGTATAATACATCGTGTCACCGTCCAGGGTAAAAGTCGGTTGCAGGTCCTCGGCAGCGGAGTTAATCGGCGCCCCGAGATTGACCGGTGCACTCCAGAGGTTATCGGTCAAAGTGGACCGCCAGATATCGGCTCCGCCCAGGCCGCCCGGTCGTTTCGACGCAAAGTATAGGGTTATACCGTCAGGATGGATGGCGTGTTCGCCGTCGGGATAGATGGAATTGACCGGCTCACCGAGATTTCTGGCGGCGGATGGTTCTCCGTTGACGATATCAGCCACATAGATATCAAGAAAATCATCCATAAAGGGCTCGTGATTGTAACCAAGGTTGGCGGCGCGGTTGGAATGAAAATAAACTTTCGCCCCATCAGGAGTAAAACTCACCTCTCCGTCCATCGAACCACCGGCTCCCTTACCCAGGTTATAATAAACCGGCGCCCCGAAATCGCCCGGTCCGCCGATTCGCGCCGCGCGATAGGTATTGTTCTGCGGAGCCAGTATTTCCGTCGTCGTCAGGCTGTCGAGGATATCGGACGTAAACAAAAAATAAAGATACTGACCATCGGCGGATATCTCGATGGCATCCTCGGGACACAAGGTATTTATCGGAACATTCAACCTGACGGGTTGGTTCCAGTCCAGGACCATGCTTTGCGGGATTCGCGTATCCTGCCGGGCAGACCCTTCTTTTTGGCAGCCCGGATACACCACTTCCTCGTTTGATTGGCTGGGGCTGTCCTTCCTGCATCCACCCGCATCCAAAAGCAGTAACAGGCAAAAGAAAAAAAACAAAGACATTTTCCTGATAATCATATCCTTGACCTCTGCTTTATCCGGCCGATAACAGCTGGGAAAAATATGACCGGACGGAATCAAAAATAATAATGAATCGAAAAGTTTGAAAAAAAGCGGCCGCAAAATTTATTCGACAACCATGGTCAATAATCCCGGCTTGCAGGCTCCGTACAAGGTAATTGCCTGGCGGGCGCCGATCTTGATGACGACCGTTTTACCGCCCAGCGGTTTGCTGATAACCTTGCGCATTTCTTCAAAAGAATTACCCAGTATGGAAACCGGCGCTCCTTCGATATCCGAAACGACTTCCAGCGCCAGGCCACCATACCAGTTAATGCGAAAACGTTCCGGCAGCATCCGCTGAAGATTATCCGGCCGGGTATTGGTAGCTTCGGCGACAATAGCAATCAGGGAATCCGGCATCTTCCGGGTGGCTTCAAAAAGATGCACCCTCTCCACCGGCCGAACCGGCCAGTCCTTTTTATCGGTAAATTTATCTATGAATTCTTCAAGCAACGTTGTACCGCCGTCGGCATATTCCAGCGCGGCATCCCAGACCACGGTGCCGCGAAGTTTCAATTCCAGCCGGTTGCGTTTGAAGTTGAAAACCAGGTAGGGTTTATCGGCGGCGGCCAGGTGAAGTTCGGTTTGAATCTGAACAAACTGCCGCTGGGCATCATCCCGGTTCCAGGTGGTCGATGTTCCGGGGGAGTCGGGCGGTTTGTCCTGCCGGCAGGCAAGGCCACCTGACAGCAGAGCCACGGTTACACATACCAAAATGATTTTCCGCCGTTGCCCGTGTTTCACTTGTCCTTTAAAAAATATAAATCGGTGTCCCAATGAAGACTCCGTTATAAAGTTTTTTTAAATCCTCGGCGCCCAGACGGACGCAACCATGAGTGACATTGATGCCCAGAAGCCGTTCATAAATAGTGCCGTGTATAAAAAAACCATCCCCGAAACCGATAGCGTAATCACCGAGCATCTCCGCATCATAGCGTTCGCTTTCTTTGTCGGGGGGACTCTGGTTTTCTTCGATATACGCCCAGTCGGGTTTTCGCCACCAAGGTTCGGCCAGTTTGCTGTCAACTTTGAAAACGCCGTGAGGGGTGTAAAACAACCATCGGCGACCGGAGGTGCTGTCGTACAGTTCCGAACCGGAACCGGTGGAACAATCGGCATCGAGCAGCACCGAATCACGGGTCCGCAGCAGCAGGCGGTTACCGTAAGTATCGATGACGATATATGGGCGGTCAGGGCTGAGCCGGGTCAAGGCTTTCTTTTTTTCATTCAACAAACGCCGGGCCTGTTTTTCGTCTTCCGGAAGACCGGTCATGACGGAATCCACGGGCAGAACGCCGCTGATGGCGCGGTGCTCCTGTGACTTATAAAACGTCCTCTCCATTAAAAAAGCCAGCATCAACACCAGGATGCCGGCGGCAATGTACAGGTATTTCTTCTTCATGGCCACCGGTCCGATTTACGCACGATTGTCACCGTCGTCCCCAGCTTGACGTATTTCATCAGCTCATCCATATCTTTATTGGCCAGGGCGACACAACCCTCGGTCCAGTCCTTGTTTCGCCCGCCCTCGCCGTGAATTTCAATCAAGCCGCCAATACGAGCTTCTTCAGATATAATACCATGAGCCTTATTTGAAGCAAATCTTTTTTTATCCTGCTCGTTGGGATAATTTAGAAGCAGTGCCTTGTAATACTTGCTGCCGGACGATTTTACTTTCGTCACCCTGTAAATGCCTTCCGGGGTAGCACCATCACCGGACACCATTTTCTGATGAATCGAGTTATAACCCAGGTCGCATGAAAAAGTCTGGAGTATTTTTCCCCCGGAAAGAAGGTATAAGCGGTGTTTCGATTTATCGACAATTACAACCGTCGAACCGGTTCGTCGGGATGCCGTTACGGTTGAATCGACCCAGTGGCGCCACATTTCTATTTTCCGGGATTCATCGCCGGCATTTTCTTCGACAACCGCCGCCAGCCTGACCAGGCTCTCCTTTCCCCGGTTAACCTCTCTGGTAACTTCCTCGAATTGTCCCTCGGCAAATAAACGCTCACTGACTTCCATGCTTAAATTAGCCGAGGACCAGTAACGTTCCGCCCGATAAAGTGTCAGGGTGCCATCGAGAGCTTCCCGCCAGGCGTCCAGTTCATCTCGGAAAGCTTTTTTTTGAGATTTTGCCTCGGTTTTCATCTGCTGAAGTTTTTCAACTGCAGCCGCCGATGCTTTGCGAGCCGCCAGGTAAGCCTGATTCAGAAGGGAATCGGCCCGGGCGTAATCGCGAAGCGGCGCCAGCCGGCCATTCTGACGGGCGACTTCCAGCTGACCTTCATGAAAGCTTTCCTCGGCCAGCCGGTAAGTATCCCCGGCCAATTTTCGGGCATCATTCTGACGTGCTTTTAAAAGTGCTCCGCGAGCTTTTTCCAGAGCAGCATCCGGCGGGTCCTGGCACCCGACCAGAATAATGAAAATAATCAGCCCGGTTCGAATTAAAAAAGGAAAAAACCATCTTCCAAAAAACATTAGCATGAAATTATGAAAGCAAAGAATATGAGGTTATGTAAAGGAAGGAGTCGTTTTACAACAGCTCCTTCCTTATCAGGTGTCTTTTATTGCTAAGATTATCTATCTTGAAGTTTTAGCTTTCGCAGCTGCCAGTTCGCTTATGATGCTTTCGGTCTTGGTGACCACCGCCTGGAATTTGGCTTTGGCCGTCAGAAAATCACCATTATTGAAATCGATGACCGCCTCGGCCTGAGTAGCCTGAACTGCCGCCATATCATTCTTGATGAGTTCCAGATCGGCTTTGGTACCCTTACCTACAGGAGCGGATTTCAAAGCCTTGCTGGCCTGGGCTATCAGGGTATCTACCTTGGACATCATCCCCATCACTTCAGTATGCACCCGTTCCTTTTCAGCCACCGCTTTGGTGGCGGCATCGTTGGCTAATTGCTGCGAAGTCGCCAGCAATTTACGGGAATTATCATAGCTTCGAAACAACGCAAATTTGGAATTTTGTTCCTCCATTGCCGCCTGCGCCGCATTCAGAGTATCCATCGCCATCTGATATTCCGCCGGGGCATATTTTTCAGCTTCAACCTGCACCGCCGCCTGCAAGGCATCATTGGTAGCCGTCATCTCTATCTCCGGAGCCTTACTGCATCCAACAGCCAACAGTAAAGCGAGTGCACCCAGTACCGATGACACGCGCTTGAACATTTTTGTTCTCCTTCCTGCCATTCTTTATTTTTTGTAAGGTTAAAAAAAAAGACATGTTTAAGCTGGCATGCTTATACACATCCTGTAATTGTTTTTCTTTCTTATTTTTTAATTCCTCTTGTGAAGTCCAGCTCCACAAAAATACTTTTCAACCTTTTTCTGTTTCAAAAATATACGTTAATATAAGGAAACCAGCTTTTGAAAGAAACAAGATTATAACCTTCTTGCCTCTTTGTCAAGAGCTTAAAATTAATATTTTAACTTTCTTTTAAAACGCAATCCCATGAATTACAATACCTTAAATTTTTTAAACACTGCGGTTTTTTTTTACACCACCCGGCAGAGACAACCCTTGAGATAGCGACCTTCGGGAAATGACGCCAGCACCGGGTGGTCGGCGGGGTGCGTCAAAAGGTGAAGATACTGGACCTGCCGACGAGCGTCGGTCGCCGCCCAGAAAAGAGCTAATTGAAAACTTTCCTCGGACACCAGACCGGAGCAAGAGAAGGTCGCCAGGATGCCCCCCGGGGAAAGTATCTTCATCGCCTGAAGATTGATATCCTTATATGCCGCCAGGGCTTTTTTCAAATGCCCCGGAGTTACGGCGAATTTTGGCGGGTCCAGAACGACCATGTCAAAGCGGCGGCCGGTTTCACACAGATAACGTAACCGGTCAAAGGCGTCACCCTCGAGAAAATCCACAGTCGTTTTTTCCGGACAATTGAGGGCGATATTCTCTCTGGCCAGATGCAGGCATTCCGATGAAGCCTCCAGAAGCGTAACGGTTTTCGCACCACCTTTCAGCAGGTAAGACGAAAAAGCGCCGGTATAGGCGAAACAATCCAGAATCTCCCGCTTAGCGGCGTATGCGCTCACCAGCCGGCGGTTATCCCGCTGGTCCAGGTAAAAACCGGTTTTATGGCCGTTTTTAATATCGACCATGAAAGGCAAACCATTCTCCCTGATTAAAACTTTATCCGGTGGTTCCGGGCCTGAGAGAACGCCTTTATTTTTATCAAGCCCCTCTATCAGCCGGACGTCGACATCACTGCGTTCATAAATACCGGCCGGGTGAATCAGTTCATTGAGGCTAGCCGCAACCAGGGGCTTCATCTTTTCCGCTCCCGCCGTAAGAAACTGTACCACGAGGTAATCGGCATACTTATCGACTATCAATCCGGGTAAAAAATCAGCTTCACTGAAAACCATACGAACGGCATCGGTCATATCCGGGGCAGTCACATAACGCTGCCGGTTCGCGACCGCCTGCCTGATTTTTTCGTACCACCAGCGGTCATCGGGCAACAACTTTTCATTCCATTCCGTCAGCCTTACCGCAATCTGTGACCGGGGATTATAAAAGCCGTAAGCTATAAATTCCTTCCGGCTGTCCCTGACAGTAACCGTATCACCAGCTTCAACCGGGTCGACCACCTTATCAATTGCTCCGGAATAGACCCAGGGATGATACCGCCGGGCGGTTTTATCGCGCTCCTTTTTGAGTATGATATCAGCCATAATAAACCAATAAAATCGACCGTTGTAATATAATGTTCTTTAAGCAACGATGACACTTTAATATGTCAATATTATCAAGGAAAAAATATGCGGACAATTTTAAAAAATATGCGGCTGAAGCCATTAAGTAATGATAGGGTGATATGGTTATCTCAATATAACCGCTTTTTTAGACAGGACGAACTCCCCGGAGGTCAACTGGTAGAAGTATACACCTGATGGCAGGTAATTGTTATGATTATCCCGACCGTCGAATTCAATCCGGTGACTGCCCGCCGGCAGCTTCCCGGTGAACAACTCCCGCAACCTCCGTCCCAGAACATCATAAATAACCATCCTGCTCTCCGCTGCCCGGGGCAGGCTGAACTCGATAATGGTGCTGCTGTTGAAGGGATTGGGATAATTCTGTTGCAGGGTAAAACCCGAGGGCCGGTTATCCTCAGGATTATCGGGAACGTCCACCACCGAGGTATCCTCGATATCAATCTCCTCCCGGGCATAAGGAACATAAAGAACAAGGGGGTACCTGAAATTATCAGGATTATGATAAATAAGGTTTTCGATAGCGGCCGAATCGGTTATGCCCCACCAGTTATTGGTGGCGTCGATGGTAATCGCCGGATAATTACTGGCGTCCGCGTATATCGCATATCTGCCGTTATTGATGATATTGCAATCGTGCACCGAACCCGTCGGTGGTAAACCCACCCCTCACCCGCTGGTGCGGGCATAAATGCCGTCACGCATATTATCTTGTATATCGCAATAAGTAACCTCGAACTGCGGGTGGTTGGTGCTGTAACTCAGGAAATCCAGACCATAATTGCAGCTGCTGATGCGGCTGCGGGTCACTTTTAGCTTACTGCTTTGATAACCAAATATACCCGAAGCCGTTCCTGTAGTTGAAGGCAGAGTCTGACGTATCGTGCATCGCTCTATCAGAGTGAGCCCGGATGTTTCCTGCGGACTGCCGTTGACATAAACCCCGTTCAGGGAAAAATTTTCAATCACGCAATCCGACAGCACCGCCTCGGCAAAGTATACATAAACGCCGGTGATGATATATTTAATATGGCAGTGTTTAATCCGGCTGATACTGCCCGACTGCATGTCCAGACCATACCAGCCGCCCGGGGTAGGGCTGCCACCCAGGGTATCAGCCCGCGAGGAAAAAACTATCGGGCTTGTCGGGGTGCCTTCGGCCGTAAATTCCCCCAGCACCAGCAACCGGGTATTATTATTAAAAAGAACTACCGCACCGGCTTCCACCGTCAGGCATACCGTATCCATCACCGTTACCTGGCTGACGACTATTATCGTATCGCTGTTCGTCCAGGTGGTATCATTCATTAAAATCCCCCCGGCTTCTACCGCTGAATAACCGCTTTGAAAACCTGAAAGTAAAAAGCACCACAGGAATATAAATAATAATGTCGGCTTATGTTTCATCATCACTCATCCACGTACGGTTCGACAGGTTAACGATTTGTTTTATATATGCTTTTAAAATAATATAACACAGATTATAAAAACGACAAGCTCTTTTCCGGTCACGCTGACAACCGCAACTGTTTTAATAATCGTATTTTGTTGCCGGATGGTCAATTACAGACAATTCTATCCATAAATTTACGGTCCCGCCTTAAAAAATTCGTAAAATTCTTGTCATTTCTTACACTCGGGTATATA